>DASSQW010000236.1:0-2157 GCA_035702165.1 Candidatus Nanopelagicales bacterium | reverse complement strand
CCACGCGGCCGACCTGCTGCTCGCGCCCACCGAGGTGGCGATGGGGCACCTGGCCGCCGAGGGCCTGGCGTCGCGCAGCGTGAACGTCGGCGACGTCATGACCGACGTGTGCTTCCTCGTGCGCGACGCCGTGAAGGGTCGCGCCGTCGAGCTTCCCGATGGCGTCGACGCCACCGAGGACTATCTCGTCGCCACGATCCACCGCGCCGAGAACACCGACGACCGCGACCGGCTCGCCGCCATTGTCGGTGCGCTGCAACGACTTCCTGCTCCTGTGGTCCTGCTCGCCCACCCGCGCCTGGTCGCCCGTGCGGCTGAGTTCGGCATCGTCCTCGAGCAGGGCTCGCTGCACGCAGCGTCGCCGCTCCCCTACCCGCAGATGGTCTCCGCCGTGCTCGGCTCGCGCGGGGTCGTGACCGACTCCGGCGGCCTGCAGAAGGAGGCCTACCTCCTCGGCGTCCCGTGCACGACGCTGCGCACGGAGACCGAGTGGGTCGAGACCCTGGTCGACGGCTGGAACGTGCTCGACCCCGACCTCGAGCTGGTCCCGGGCTCAGCGCTGCGCGCCGTGCCGTCGTCGCCCCAGGGCCATCCGTACGGCGACGGCCACGCGGCCGAGCTCGTGCTCGCCACCCTGCGCGAGCGCCGCTAGCCGCCGCCCGCCGACAGCAGGACCGCGGTCTCCGGGAACGTCTCCGGAGCGCCGTACCCGTTCTCGGCCAGCCAGCGGATCGCCACCAGGCTGCGGTAGGACCACCACGCACGGATCAGGTCGCGGTCGACGTCGACGCCGTACCCGGTGAGCAGGTCGTCGAGGTTCTCCTCGTGCGCGAGCGTCAGGGTCGCGAGGTCGTAGATCCCGTCGCCGCGCGCCGCCTCCGACCAGTCGAGGATCCCGGTGATCTCGTGGTCCGCAGTGAAGACGTGGGTGATCTGCAGGTCGCCGTGCATGAACACCTCGCGCCACGGCCGCAGCGCGGTCTCCGCGAGCCGCCGGTTGTGCTCCACGACGTCGCGCGGGAGCACCTCCTGGTCGACGAGCCACCGGCATTCCTCGTGCAGCCGCTCCGCGAGCTGGTCGACGGTGCGCCCCGCGCGGTCCGGCGACGGAGCCTCGTGAAGGCGACGGACCGCGGCACCGGCCGCCCGCCACGCGGCCGGGGTCGCCGTCGAGGGCAGCTCGAGCCGGCCGAGCGCCCGCCCCGGCAGAGCGGCCAGCGCGAGCACCGGCGGCTGCCGCCAGAGGATCTCGGCCGTGGGCACCGGGGCCAGCGCCATCGCCTCGACCTCGGCATCGACGCGCGCGCGGTCGGGATCGATCTTCAGGAAGACGTCGCCCACGCGGACGGTTGCGCGCTCGGTGTGCGCGACGACGACCTCGATGGGATCCACGCCCCCATCATCACCGCGCCGGCGCTCGGCGTCGCACCGGTCAGGGGCACAGCTCGGTCGGCGCAGGCGAACTCCTCAGCGGCGCGACGTCCTGTCGCGGACCAGAGCGGCCAGACGTTCGACATCGACGGGTCCGTCGGTGTCGACGATGAGCGGATCTAGATCGATGATCGGCCCGTCGAGAGCCAGCTCGGAGAAGGCAGCACGCAGCTCATCCTCGGTGTGCCGCCCGTCCAGGTGGCTCGGGTGCCGCTCGCGCGACGCGAACCGGCGCGCTGCCACAGTCGGATCGCACACGCAGGCCACCTCGACCACCACGTCGGCGGTCAGCTCGGCGATCCAGTCGACCGGCGTCCCCGACTGCCCGGCACGACGCGGCGCTCGCCAGAACGAGCACAGCACCGCTCCCTGCGACGCCCGAGCAAGGGTCTCGAGCACCGCGTCGCTCGCCCGGCTGAGCCGCGCTCGGTCCTCGGCGGTCCGGACCTCGAAAGCCTCGAAGAGCGTCTCGAGGATGTCGTCCTTGTCCAGGAGGGGCAGACCCAGCGAATCGCTCAGACCGCGAGCCACTGTCGTCTTGCCGCTCGCAGGAAGGCCCGTCACGACGACGAACTGCCGACCCACGCCCACGCGCCCAGCATGCCCGCTCCCGAACCCGCTCGTGGCAGCGCGCGGGAGGGCACGTCGGCTCGGATCAGAAAGGGGGCATGTCGGGGTCGCGCCAGGGCGGCCGGATATCTCCTCCGGGCCAGGTCGGTGGTCCGG
>DASSQW010000235.1:0-10189 GCA_035702165.1 Candidatus Nanopelagicales bacterium | reverse complement strand
CGGGATACGTCGAGCGGATCGGGCTACGCCCGATTCCGATGGATGCGGACTACGCCGTGCACATCCGCGACCATGACGTGTGGGTCGCCGAGGTCGACCGTGGAGTCGTGGGGTTCACAGTCCTCGTCCCCCAGGTCGGCTCTCTCGAAGTCGACACCGTCGCTGTCGATCCGGATTGGCAAGGACGCGGCATCGGCCGCTATCTCCTGGACCTCGCGGAGGTGCGTGCCGCAGCGACAGGTCAGGACCGGCTCACCCTGTACACGAATCAAGCGATGGTCGAGAACCTCGCCATCTATGGGGCGAGAGGGTTCGTCGAGGTGGAGCGGGGCGAACGCGACGGCCGTCACTGGGTGCGGCTGACCAAGTCCCTGTGAGTCGCTTGCGCGGACCGTGCGGCATCGTGAGCAGAAACGCGCTCCTTGCGACGCGTTCCGACTAACGGCACAGAGCTCGCAGGTCGTCAGAGCCAGCGGCGTACTCGCTGCTGGTAGTCGCCGTAGCGCGCACCGAACCTCTCGCGCAGGAACCGCTCCTCGGGGTAGATCGCACCCCAGAGCAGCAGGATCACCGCGAGCGGGATCAGCACCAGACCCCAGAACGTCGGAGCGAGCAGCGCCAGCCCGACGTAGAGCACGAGCAGGCCGACGTAGAGCGGGTTGCGGGACAGGCGGTAGGGGCCGTCCTCGATGAACGCGAGCGTCTGCTGTCCCGGCAGGAGGCCGGTGCCGTGGCGCGAGAACAGCCACAAGGCCCAGCCGTTCCAGACGGCGAACAGGGCCACGAGCGTCCAGCCGAGCGGGATCCGCCACGCGCCGAGGGCGATCGGATCGCTCCAGACCTGCGTGCCGAGCCAGCCGACGAGGAGGGGCGCGCCGACCGCGACAGGGGGCCACAGGCGAAACGCGACGGTGTCCTTCGAGTCGCGGGCCACGCCGCCATTGTCGGGTGGTCGGCCGACCACGGCGAGCCGCCGGCTGACCGGTTGTCAGGGCAGACGCCTCGTGGCGGCACGGATCAGTACCGAGACCCAGGTGCGGAAGGGCCGCCAGGGCTCGGCGATCTCGGCGAAGGCGTCCGGGCTCGGTGGGCCTGCGAGGCCGTAGAGCTTCGCCACCAGGTCGAGAAGCATCGGCTCGTCCGTGGGCAGGATGTCGGTGTGACCGGTCGCTCGGATGAGGATCAGCGCGCTGTAGAACGGCCCGATGCCGGCCAGCGACTGCAGCTGTGCGCTCGCCGTCGCGACGGGCAGGGCGTGCAGCGTGTCGGCATCGAGGAGTCCATCCTGCGCGGCTGCGGCGACACCGTGCAGACGGTCGAGCTTGTCGGCGGGGAGCCCTGCGAACTCGCGCACCTCGAGGAGCTGCGAGGGCAGGGGGAACGCCGCGAGCGCCTCTCCGGCGAGGGTGAACGAGGTGCCGTGCTCCTCGCTGAGCCGCCTTCGGACCGCCATCATCTGAGCCGCCGGTCGGCGCGCCGACAGCACCGACCACGCGGCCGCCTCGTACGGGGAATGGAAGAGCGGCGGGCGAAGGCCCGGTGCTGCTGACAGCAGTCGAGCGACCACCGGATCGCGCTGGCCCACGGACACGAACGCCTCTCCGTCGTGGTCCAAGGACAGGATCCGGGCGACCTGGTCCCTCACCGCGGCGACGTCGGCCTCACCCTGCACCTGTCCATGCACCCCCGCACGGTCCTGGCGCAGCACGACCCCGACCTGCTCCCGGTAGCCGTCCAGGCAGAAGGCCATCCGCATCGTCCCCTCGAAGGGAACTCCGCTGCGCTGCCCGAACCCGAACAGGGCGCTCTCGCGCAACGAGAACGGCCCGACGGGGTCGATCGTGAACTCGCCCGCGGTCCGAACGGGACGCGCAGGGTTCCCCCCGACCGCCTCGGCGGGATCCCGCCCGTTCTCATCCACAGCGGCACGTTAGGCCCTGCCTCCGACACCGCGAACACGTCTCGTCGGCGGACCGTCGTCGCCGGGCCGACCCACCGTGATGCCCGGCCCGGTGGGGAAGGCCCGCCGACGCTCGAGCCGCTCGCCTCGACCGCACTGGGGCACAATCGCGCTCGTGGCCAGCCGACAGCCTGGAGTTCCGGTGCGCAGGGTCACCGTGGACTCAGGGCACGTCGAGGCCGGGCGGTGGCCGTGGACGGTGCCGGCGATCGCGCAGCTCGCTGAGCGGGGCGTGGACCTGGACGCCGGGATCACGGTCATCATCGGCCCGAACGGCGCCGGCAAGTCCACCGTCGTCGAAGCGATCGCCGCGGCGTGGGGCCGGCTGATGTCCTCGCACCGGCAGGACTGGCTCCAGCAGGCCGTGGCCTCGCCGTCGGACGAGGACTCGGCACTGTTCCGGTCCCTCCGCCTCCAGACGACGACGGGCGGAGCCAACGGCGGCCTGTTCCTCCGGGCCGAGCGGCTCCACGCGCAGGCGGCCAGCTTCACCCAGCGAGGCCGCTGGAGCGAGCGGGTCGGTCCGACGCCGCTGCTGGAGCTCAGCCACGGAGAGGGGTTCCTCGCCGTCCTGCGCGGCATGAGCGACGAGCCGGGCCTCTACGTCCTCGACGAGCCGGAGTCGGCGCTCTCGTTCGACAGCAGCCTGGCCCTGCTGCAGATCATGGTCGACATGCGTTCGGCGGGGAGCCAGATCGTTCTGGCCACGCACTCACCGGTGCTCGCGGCCGTGCCCGGTGCGCGGCTGCTCCAGCTCGACGAGTCGGGGATCGAGGACGTCGCGTACGACGACGCCGATCTGGTCACATCCTGGCGGGCGTTCCTGGCGGCTCCGGATCGCTACCTGCGGCATCTCACCTGACCGTGCGGATGCCCTGAGAGACCGCGTCGTCGTCGTTACAGGAGGGACCGCAGCTCAGATGGTCGTCGTGAGGGATCGGTCCGCGGAGGAGCAGTCGTGACCCTGTGGTCGATCGAGGTCCGCGACCCCGAGGACGCCGGTGCCCGCGCGGCCGTCCGTGCCTACTCCGCCGAGCTCGACGCCCTGCTGGGCGCGTCGTCGCCGACCATCGTCGATCCCGATCCTGAGGCCTATCGCGGGCCGCGGGGCACCTTCCTCGTCGTGGTCGACGCCGGCGAGGTGCTCGGGTGCGCGGGCCTGCGGGTCATCGACGTCCCGCCGTACGGCCGCGTCGCCGAGGTCAAGCGGATGTGGGTGTCGGCACGGCTGCGCGGCCGCGGCGTCGGCCGTGCCCTGCTCGAGAGGCTGCACGCCGACGCGCGAGCCCGCGGTCTCGAGCGGGTGGTCCTCGACAGCAAGCGCGAGCTGCTCGATGCGCGCCGGCTCTACCTCGCCGCGGGCTACGAGGACATCGAGCCGTACGGCGACAACGCGGACGCCACCGCATGGATGGGGCTGCGGCTCGACGGCGGCGACTGGGCGAGCGCGCACGAGGCTTGAGCGGACGGCGCACGATGCGGGCCGGTTCCCCGACGCCCGTCGGAGGGGCCCGCTGAGCGGGGTATCGACGAGGCGGCGGGCATAGGGTCGGATCGTGGCTGCTGCTGATGTGAACGAGGCGTTCGCGCCGGCCGGCGAACCGTGGATCCGGATCTCGCCGAAGCTGGCGACGGCGTACCGGGTGAACCTGGTGTTCTGGGTCGTGGTGGCGGCGATCGCGCTGGTGGTGCTGGCCAAGGTCGTCACGATCGATCCCACGACTCCGGGCTGGGTGCCGAAGCTCTTCCTCTCCCTGGTCGTCGTCGACCTCGTCGTGCTGGTCTGGATCTGGTGGCTCATCGGGCGCCGCGTGCGGTCGTGGGGGTACGCCGAGCGCACCGACGACCTGCTCGTCACGAGCGGGATCCTGTTCCGCCGCCTGGTGATCGTGCCCTACGGCCGGATGCAGCTCGTCGACCTCAAGGCCGGGCCGGTGCACCGCGCCCTGGGGATCATGACGGTGCAGCTGCACACGGCGGCGGCCACCACCGACGCGTCGATCCCTGGGCTCGCGCCCGAGGTGGCGGCCGACCTTCGCGACCGGCTCGCGGCGCGCGGGGAGCAGAGGTCGGCGGGGCTGTGAGCGGTCAGCAGCAGGACCCGCTCTCCTTCGAGGTCTTCAAACCAGGCTCGGCGCCCGACGAGCTCGGCCGTCGCCGGATGCACCGATGGACGCCGCTCGTCCAGGGCGCGCAGTGGTGGCCCGCGGCGCTGATCGCGGGCTTCACGGCGATCGCGCAGGCCGGCGTCTCGCTCGGCGGCGGCGCTCTCATCATCGGTGCGGCCGGGGTCCTGGCCATCGCGGTGATCGGCGTCGGCTGGGCCTACCTCGAGTGGCAGCGGCGCTGGTTCTGGTTCGACGACGACGGAGACCTGCGCGTCGACTCCGGCGTGCTGTCGCGCAACCAGCGGCGGCTGCAGCTCTCCCGTCTGCAGTCGGTCGACGTGCTGCAGCCCTTGGTCCCGAGGCTCGTGGGGCTCGCAGAGCTGCGCGTGGAGGTCGCTGGCGCTGGCGACTCGAAGGTGAACCTGCAGTACCTCACGCTCGCCGAGGCCAACGCCCTGCGCAACGAGATCGTCGCCCGGTCCGCGGGCGTGCGCCACGACGCCGAGGAGGCGCCGGAGAGCCTGCTGGCCACCGTGCCGCCCGGGGACCTGCTCGTCTCGCTGCTGCTGCGCGCCGAGACCTTCGGGCTGCTCGTGATGACGGTGGTGGTGTTCGTCGTCACGTTCTGGAACGCGGGGCCGGCTGGTCTGGCCTTCCTGCTCGTCGGCGGCGTGCCGATCTTCGGCGTCTTCGCGCAGTTCAGCCGCTACTACGACTTCACCGTCGCCGAGTCGCCCGACGGGCTGCGCCTGCGCCACGGGCTGCTGCAGAAGACGCGGCAGACGGTGCCGCCCGGGCGGGTGCAGGCGGTCGGCTTCGTGCAGCCGTTCCTGTGGCGGCGCCGCGACTGGGTGCGCGTGCGCCTCAACGTCGCCGGCGTCTCGTCGCGCAACCAGGGCAGCGGAGACCAGAGCTTCAGCGAGAACGTGCTGCTGCCCGTCGCACCGTGGCCGGTCGCGCTGGCGATCGTGCAGCGTGTGCTGCCCGGCGTCGACCTCACCGACATCCCCTGGCAGGCGGCACCGGAGCGCTCGCGCAAGCGCGCGTGGATCCAGTGGCGGCAGCTCGCCGTCGCGTGGGACGACCAGGTGTTCATCACACGCAGCGGTCGCATCGTCGAGCGCTGGGACGTCGTGC
Source organism: Candidatus Nanopelagicales bacterium (assembly GCA_035702165.1). Lineage (GTDB taxonomy): Bacteria > Actinomycetota > Actinomycetes > S36-B12 > CAIYMF01 > Longivirga. The sequence continues at coordinate 4,984 of DASSQW010000235.1, read as the reverse complement.
CGCACGCGCGCACGCAGTCGGTCCGCGTCACGCAAGGACCGTGGCAGCGCAGCCTCGGTCTGGCGTCGATGCACGTCGACTCGACCCCGGGCGCGGTGAAGATCACCGGGCACCACCGCGACGCTGTCGAGGCGCGGCTCCTCGCGCAGCAGCAGGCCGACCGCGCCGCAGCCGCGCGGGCGAGCGACACGTCGTTGAGGTGGATCGGGCGGCACTACGCCGGCGAGCCCGGCTCAGACGTCGTGCCGCAGCCACCAGAAGGCACCGAGCCCGGCGGGATCGAGCAGCTCTGAGGCCTGCGACGCCCGCTCGAGCCCCTCGGCGTAGGCGCCTGGGTCGCGAGCCGCGAGCACGGCATCGGGAAGCGAGCCGCTGATCCCCAACGCCCGCAAGGCATCCCGCTGCCGCACCGGTGGGTACGCCGTTCCCGCGAAGCCGTCGAGCGCCGCGGCCACGGCGTCGACCGCCACGTGCGCCGTGAGGTTCGTGCTCCCGTCCGGACGAGGTGCGACGAGTACGCCGTCCCGGTAGCCCGAGAGCGTGCCCGCGGCGTACCGGCCCGCCTCCCGGTCCTCGCGCACGTGGCCGTAGTCGATCGCCAGCGCCGTGCCCGCCTCGAGCCGAGCGACGCACTCCGCCCATGCGCGGTCGCGCGCGAGACCGCACTCGGCACGGTCGCCCTCGCCCGTGGGCCACCATCGCGCGCACCATGCGCGCACCGCGTCCGACGGTGGCGGGCCGAGAGACTCCGTGCCGTCGTCGTCGACGAGCACGGTCCGCGGCTCGCCCTCGTGGATCGCGACGACGTCGAGCGGCAGCTCGTCGAGCCATTCGTGCGCGACCAGCAGGCCGCGCACCACGGGCACGGCGGAGGGTGCTTCGCCCTGCACCCAGCCGATGCTCGGGTCGAGGCCTCCCGGCCGAGGCAGCAGGTCGACTCCGAGCGGACGCAGCCGCTCGCGGAGAGTCGTCTCCGCGCGAGCGACGAGAGCGGCGAGCAGCTCGCCGCCGCCCGCACCCACGTCGACGACGTCGAGGGTCGCGGGACGCCCGAGCCGGGCGTCGACCTCGCGCAGCAGCTCGAGGAGTGCGTCGCCGAGCCCCGGACCGACGTGCGTCGCCGTGCGGAAGTGCGCAGCCGGGCCGGCGAGACCGGGTCCGCTGCGCCAGAAGCCGTCGCGCCGCGACCACGCCTGCGACCACGGCCGGGGACCGCGCCGCGGGTCGTCGGGTCCGGCCGTCACCCCGGCACCGTAACGGCGTCGTTAGGCTGACGATCACGTCCGGTACCGACGAGGACCGGAACGACCGAGGAAGGCTGCGCGTGACCGACCAGCCCGCTGCCGACGCACCGCCGCGCCTGCGCGTCGGCATCGTGGGGACCGGCCGTGCCGGAGCGGTCCTCGGCGCAGCGCTCGCGCGTGCCGGGCACCGCGTGGTGGCGGCCTACGCCGTCTCGGAGACCTCGCGCCTGCGCGCCGAGGCCCTGCTGCCCGGCGTGCCGCTCATGGCCGTTCCCGAGGTGCTCGCGGCCGCCGACCTCGTCCTGCTCACGGTCCCCGACGACGTGCTGCCCGGCCTCGTGCAGGGGCTCGCCGACACCGACGCCGTGCGCCCCGGCCAGTTCCTCGCCCATGCGAGCGGCCGGTTCGGCTACGTCGTCCTCGATCCGGCGACCGCGCGAGGTGCGCTGCCGTTGGCGCTGCACCCGGCGATGACCTTCACCGGCACGAGCGTCGACCTGCCCCGGCTGACCGGTGTGCCGTTCGGCGTCACGGCGCCGGACCTGCTGCGGCCGGCGGCCGAGGCGCTCGTGGTCGAGATGGGTGGCGACCCGGTGTGGGTCGCCGAGGGCCACCGCGTGCTCTACCACGCAGCGCTCGCGCACGGCTCGAACCACCTCGTCACCCTCGAGGCCCAGGTGCTCGACCTGCTGCGGGCCGCCGGCGTCGAGCAGCCCGCGCGGCTCGTCGCGCCGCTGCTGTCGGCGGCGCTCGACAACGTCCTCCGGTACGGCGACCAGGCGCTCACCGGTCCGGTCGCACGCGGCGACGCCGGCACGGTCGCGGCGCACCTCGCCGAGATCTCGGCGCAGTCGCCCGAGACGCGCTCGACGTACGTCGCTCTCGCCCGCGCGACCGCCGACCGCGCGCTCGCCAACGGGATGCTCAAGGCGGAGGCGGCCGAGCGGCTGCTCGATGTGCTCGCGGCCCGCGAGGAGGACCGGTGACCCAGGTCGTCGCGACGCGGCCCGAGCTCGCCGCTGCGCTCGCGGCCGCGCCGGGACGTCGGGCCGTCGTCATGACGATGGGCGCGCTGCACGACGGACACCTGCAGCTCGTGCGCGAGGCGCGCCGGCTCGTCGGCGAGGGCGGGCACGTGACCGTCACGATCTTCGTCAACCCCCTGCAGTTCGCGCCGGGGGAGGACCTCGCGACCTACCCGCGCACGATGGACGCCGACCTCGAGGCCTGCCGCGCCGAAGGGGTCGACGTCGTGTTCGCGCCTGCGCCCGACGCGGTCTACCCCGACGGCGACCCTCGCGTCACGATCGACCCGGGCGAGCTCGGCACCGAGCTCGAGGGCGCGATCCGGCCCGGTCACTTCCGCGGCGTGCTCACGGTCGTCGCGAAGCTGCTCTCGCTGACGCGGGCCGACGTGGCGGTGTTCGGTGAGAAGGACTACCAGCAGCTCACCCTCATCCGGCGGATGGTGGGCGACCTCGACCTCGGCGTGGAGATCGTCGGCGTCGCGACGGTGCGGGCCGCCGACGGCCTCGCGCTGTCGAGCCGCAACGCCTACCTCTCCGACGACCAGCGCCGGCTCGCCCGCGCGGTGCCGGCCGCGCTCGCCGCCGGACGCGAGGCGGCCGCCGCCGGGGGTGGTGCGAGCGAGGCCGAGGCGGCCGTCCTGCGGGCGCTCACGGCGTACGACGTCACCGTCGACTACGCCGTGGTGCGCGACCGAGATCTGGGCCCGGCGCCGGCGAACGGGGAGGCGAGGCTGCTCGTGGCCGTCCGGGTCGGTAGCGTCCGGTTGCTCGACAACTGCCGTCTCGTGCTGGGAGCCCCCGCGTGACGATCCGCCTGCCGCAGCGCCTCACCGCGCCCGCACCCGGCTGGACCCTCGACGCCGACGTCGTGGTGATCGGTTCCGGCGTCGCCGGGCTCACGACCGCGCTGCACGCGCGCGCCGCCGGCTACCGCGTGCTGCTCGTGACCAAGGCGCGCGTCGACGCCGGTTCCACGCGCTGGGCGCAGGGCGGTATCGCCGCCGCGCTCGCCGACGACGACTCGCCCGCCGAGCACGAGCTCGACACCCTCGTCGCGGGTGCCGGTCTCTGCGACCCGGTCGCGGTACGCGCGCTCGTCACGGAGGGGCCAGGAGCCGTACGCCGCCTCATCGAGCTCGGTGCGCGCTTCGACACCGACGAGAGCGGCGACATCGCGCTGACCCGCGAGGGCGGTCACCTGCGCGACCGCATCGCGCACGCCGGCGGCGACGCGACGGGCGCCGAGATCTCGCGCGCGCTCGTCGCCGCGGTCGAAGGACGCGCCGGCATCGAGCTGATCGAGAACGCCCTCGCCCTCGACCTGCTGCTCGACGACCGCGGCGCCGTACAGGGCGTGACGCTGCACGTGATGGGCGAGGGCGCGCGCGACGGCGTCGGCGCGGTCCTCGCGCCTGCCGTGGTGCTCGCGACCGGCGGACTCGGCCAGGTGTTCTCGTCGACGACGAACCCGTCGGTCGCCACCGGCGACGGCATGGCGCTCGCGCTGCGCGCAGGTGCCGCGGTCGCGGACCTCGAGTTCGTGCAGTTCCACCCGACCGTGCTCTGGCTCGGCGAGGGCTCCACGGGTCAGCAGCCCCTGGTCAGCGAGGCGGTGCGCGGCGAGGGTGCCGTGCTGCGCGACGACGCCGGCGTGCGGTTCATGGAGGGCCAGCACCCGCTCGCCGATCTCGCACCGCGCGACGTCGTCGCCAAGGGCATCATGCGGCGGATGCGCGAGACCGGCGCGAAGCACGTCTGGCTCGATGCCCGCGAGTTCGGCACTCCCATGTGGGAGAAGCGGTTCCCGACCATCCTCGCCTCGTTGCGCCAGATCGGCGTCGATCCCACGAAGGACCTCATCCCCGTCGCGCCCGCACAGCACTACGCGTCGGGCGGTGCCCGCACCGACGTCTACGGACGCACGAGCGTGCGGGGCCTCTACGCCGTCGGGGAGTGCGCCTGCACCGGCGTCCACGGTGCCAACCGACTCGCGTCGAACTCGCTGCTCGAGGGGCTCGTCTTCGCCTCGCGGATCGGCGACGTCCTCGCCGAGGGCCTCCCGGAGCGCCGCGACCCGGTGGCCCCCAGAGTGGCCGCCGACGTCCTGGACCCGGGCGCGCGCAAGGCGCTGCAGGCTGCGATGACCGAAGGTGTCGGTGTGCTGCGCTCGCGCGACTCGATGTCTGCGACCCTCGGCGTGCTGTCGGCGATCGGCCACACGACCACCGACGACCCGCACACCCGCGCGTGGGAGACGACGAACCTGCATGCGGTGGCGACCGTGCTCGCCGCGAACGCCAAGATGCGCAAGGAGACGCGCGGATCGCACTGGCGCGAGGACTTCCCCGACACCGACGACGAGCACTGGCACCTGCGGCTCGTGTCGCACCTCGACCCCGACGGCGTGCTCGTCACCGAGCAGGAGCCCGTCCCGCAGCCGCAGCCCTGGCCCGAGGAGAACCCATGACCCTGCGTCCCACCATCTCCGACGCGCTGGTCGCGGCCGGGCTCGACCCCGCCGCGATCGAGGCGCTCGTGCGCGCGACCGTCGAGGAGGACCTCGGCGGCGGCGTCGACGTCACGTCGGCGGCGACCGTGCCGGCCGACCAGCGTTCGACGCTCGACCTCGTGGCCCGGGCGACCGGCGTCGTCGCCGGTATCCCCGTTGCCGCAGCGGTCTTCGACGTCGTCTGCGACGGCGACGCCGAGATC
>DASSQW010000234.1:0-4600 GCA_035702165.1 Candidatus Nanopelagicales bacterium | reverse complement strand
CTCGCTGCTCGATCCGCGTGCCGCCCGCCACCTCGAGCGCTCGCTCAACGCCGTGCTCTCCGGCCGCACCGTCATCGCGATCGCCCACCGCCTGCACACCGCGCACGACGCGGACCGGATCGCTGTGGTCGAGGACGGCCGGGTCAGCGAGCTCGGCACCCACGACGAGCTCGTGGGAGCGGGCGGCGCCTACGCCGCGCTCTGGGCCTCCTGGCGCGACGCCGACTGACGCCCTCCCCCACCCCTCCGGTGTAACAGCTGTTGTGGGGGTGAAACCGGCGACTTCACCCCCACAACAGCTGTAACACGGGACGGTGGGGTGCGTGTGACGGGCTCCTCCCCGCGTGCCGCGACACGTCTCGTTCGGGTGAGAAGGATGGGTCCAGGGCCTCGGCGCCCCCGGGCGAGGGGCCTGACGTCCCGACGTACCCGAGAAGGCGATCCCCGTGCCCGCGCTGCTCCTGACCGGCTTCCCCGGCTTCCTCGGCTCGGCCCTGCTGCCGCGGCTGCTCGCCCGTCGCGTCGGCGCCGAGGCGGTCTGCGTCGTCCAGCGCCACCACCTGACGACCGCGGTCGCGCGCGTGGCCTCGCTCGAGGCGCGACACCCCCACGTCCGCGGACGGATCCGGCTGGTCGAGGGCGACATCACGAAGCCCGGCCTCGGGCTCGACGACGTCGAGGCGCTGCGCGAACGCGTGGTCGAGGTCTGGCACCTCGCCGCCGTCTACGACCTCGCCGTCGACGAGGCGGTCGCGCGCAGGGTGAACGTCGGCGGCACCGCGCGCGTGCTCGACCTGTGCCGCGACCTGCCGCGCCTCGAGCGCCTCCAGTACGTGAGCACCTGCTACGTCAGCGGCCGTTACGACGGCACCTTCCGCGAGGACGACCTCGAGATGGGCCAGGAGTTCCTCAACCACTACGAGTCGACGAAGTACGACGCCGAGGTGCTCGTGCGCGCCGCACGCGATGCCGGCGTACCGACGACGATCTACCGCCCGGGCATCGTGGTCGGCGACTCGCAGACCGGCGAGACGCAGAAGTTCGACGGCCCCTACATGTACGCGACCTTCCTGCGCCGCCAGCCCGGTCCCTTCGCGTTCGTACCGCTGCTCAAGGATCCCGACACCGTCGAGGCGTCGCTGGTCCCGCGCGACTACGTCCTCGACGCGATGGACGCGCTGTCGGTGCTCGACCGATCGCTCGGCCGCACGTACGCGCTCACCGACCCCACCCCGCCGACCATCCGGCAGGCCGTCGACGTCATCGCCGGCCGGCTGGGCAAGAGGGTCGTGTGGGTGCCGCTGCCGGCGAGCCCCACACGTGCGCTGCTCTCGTCGGTGCCCGGGCTCGAGCGGCTCCTCGCGGTGCCCGCCGAGGCGCTCGACTACCTCGTCTCGCCGACGCACTACGACACCACCCATGCCACCGCCGACCTCGCAGGGACGGGCGTGAGCTGCCCGGGCTTCACGTCGTACGCCGACCGGATGCTCGACTTCTGGGCGGCGCACCCCGAGATCGGCTCCGCCGCGATGGTCTGACCGACGACGACCAGGAGACCACCCATGACCCCCACCGACCCGCTGCTCGTCGTCAACGTCAGCCTCGCCTCGCCCGACCGCGACTACGACGAGAAGGTCTCCTTCCTCGACCGCGAGATCCGCCTGGTGCGCGTGGGCACGGGCGGCGACGTCGGGCTCGCCGAGCGGCTCGTGCGCGAGTGGGCCGGCGCAGCGGACTGCATCGCCGTCACGGGCATCCGCGAGGCGCGCGCCGCCGGGCTGTACGACGGCGAGCTCGAGGCCATCGAGCGCGTGCGCCGCGCCACCGACGAGGTCCCGGTCACGGACGGGCACGCGCTGCGGGACGTCCTCGCCGAGTGGGCCGTGCGCTCGGTGCAGAACGAGATGCCGGGCTACTTCACCAACGCCCGCACGCTCGTGCTCGGCGGCGACAACCACGCGCGCACGGTCCGCGTGCTGCGCGAATGGACCGAGAACTTCGAGTTCGCCGAGCCCATGCTGCGCTGGGACGTCGCGTCGAAGCTGCGCTCGGTGCCGCTCGGCGGCCTGGTGACCGAGCTGGTCAAGGCACCGGTCGGCCTGCTTCCCGGCAGCGTGCGGCTCTCGGTGCCGGCACCCGGTCACCGGCTCGCGCACGCGCGCGCACGTCAGGCGGCGCCGGACTGCCACGTCGTCGTGGCGACGTACGACGAGCTGCTCGCGTTCGGCGACATCGACCTCGCGCGCAAGACGGTCATCACCACGGCGGTGTCCGAGGAGCGGCTCGAGCACCTGCGCTCGCAGGACGTCGACCTCGTGATCGATACGACGCCGCAGCCCTTCGACGTCACCGTCACCCCGGCGGTGCTCGAGGCGATGATGCTCGCCGTCTCCTCAGGGTCCGGACGGCTCACCGACGACGACCTGCTCGACATGATCGTCGACGCCGGGCTCGAGCCCCGCCTCCTGTGGCCCAACGGTTTCCGGCGCCGCAGCCGTTTCGCGTTCGTCATCCACCCGCTGTCGCAGAAGTTCTTCAGCACCGTCGAGCCGCTCGCGACGGTGTCGCGCGTGGCCCCCGGACCGGTGATGGACCTCGTCGAGAAGGGTGTCGCCTATCTGCCGCCATTCGTCTTCAGCCACGTCAGCGGCATCACGTCGCCGACCGGGGCCGAGGCCGAGGGCTGGCTCATCAGCGTCGGCGGAACCCCCAAGGAGCTGCTCGCCCACTCCCCCGAGTTCACCTACGCCAAGCTGCTCGAGGCTGCCGAGATCGCGCGGAAGAAGGGCGCCCAGGTGATGGGGCTCGGCGCGTTCACCAAGGTCGTCGGCGACGCCGGCGTGACGGTCGCGAAGCGTGCCCCGCTGCCGATCACGACCGGCAACAGCTACAGCGCGTCCGGCGCCCTGTGGGCCGCGCACGACGCGCTCGTGAAGCTCGACCTCGCGGAGTTCGACGAGCAGGGCCGGATGACGGGCAAGGCGATGGTGGTCGGTGCGACCGGCGCCATCGGCTCGGTGTGCTCTCGGCTCCTCGCCCTCTCCTGCGACGAGCTCTGGCTGGTGTCGCCCGAGACCGCGAAGCTCCTCGCCCTCAAGGCCGACATCGAGCGCGACCACCCGCGCGCGTCCGTCCACGTGGCCGCGAAGCCCGGCGAGCACCTCGCCGAGATGGACCTCGTCGTCACCGCGACCTCGGGTGCCGGGAAGCGCGTGCTCGACATCATGGACGTCAAGCCTGGCTGCGTGATCACCGACGTCGCGCGCCCCCTCGACCTGTCCGCGGAGGACGTCGCGAAGCGCCCCGACGTGCTCGTCATCGAGTCGGGCGAGATCGAGCTCCCCGGGGACGACGTACGGATGAAGGACATCGGGCTGCCGTCGGGCGTCGCCTACGCGTGCCTCGCCGAGACGGTCGTGCTCGCGCTCGAGGGCCGCTTCGAGCCGTTCACCGTCGGCCGCAGCATCGAGTGGGAGAAGGTCAAGGAGATCTACAAGCTCGGGCTCAAGCACGGCATGGAGCTCGCCGTGATCTCCGGCGTCAACGGCCCGTACACCGACGACGACATCGCGCGCATCCGCGACCTCGCCCTCGCCGCCCGCAGTCCCGCGACGTAACTGCCCATATGCAGGGATTCCGGCCGGCTTTGCCTGCATGACGGCAGTGACGTCGCTCAGTCGGTGGGGGAGGGCTCGCGGGCGCTGCTGGGGCGTACGTCGACGAGCGGGAGGCGCAGCGCGGCCGGGGCGCTGTCCGGGACGGCGGGGTGCCTGGGCGCGACCGCGGCGATCGGCACGTAGGCCTCGCCCAGGGCCGGGCGGGGGTCGGCGTCGCCCTTGTTGGGCCAGAACGACATCGCGCGCTCGGCCTGCGCGGTGATGGTGAGCGACGGGTTCACCCCGAGGTTCGCCGACACCGCGGCGCCGTCGACGACGTGCAACCCGTCGTGGCCGAAGACCCGGTGGTAGGCGTCGATCACGCCGTGCTCCGCATCGGCCGCGATGCACGCACCGCCGACGAAGTGGGCGGTCATCGGCGCGTCGATGAGGTCGCCGAGCTGGCCCATCGGGAAGCCGCCGATCTTCTCGGCGATGCGCCGCGACGCGTCGTTGCCCGCTGGGATCCACGTCGGGTTCGGCTCGCCGTCGCCCTGCTTCGAGGTCAGGCGGTAGCCCAGGCGGCTCTTCACGCCGCGGACCGTGAGCGAGTTGTCCCACGACTGCATGACGAGCGCGATCGCACCCTTCTCCGACCAGCGCCGCACCGACAGCGACCGCGCCGCGATGCGCGGGTTGGCCGCCATCTCCTTCGCCCACACCTTCCACCGCGGTACGCCGTCGACGCCGTCGGTCATCACGGTGCCCAGCAGGCCCATCAGGTTGCTGCCCTTGCCGTACCGGACCGGCTCGATGTGCGTGCGCTCGTCGGGGAAGAACGACGACGTGATCGCGACGCCCCTGGTGTAGTCGACGTCCTTGCGCGTCGACACCGCGCCCACGATGGACTCGGAGTTCGTGCGCGACACGGCGCCGAGGCGCGCCGAGATGTTGGGCAGCATCCCCTCGTCGCGCATGCGGTGCAGCAGCTTCTGGGTGTTGAA
>DASSQW010000233.1:0-2248 GCA_035702165.1 Candidatus Nanopelagicales bacterium | reverse complement strand
GGCGCGAGGCACGACGGCGAGCGAACCGCGGTCGTCGCGCACGACCACGTTGTCACCGGCAGCGACCTCCTCGCCGTCGGTCAGGTGCAGGATGCGCGCGGCGGCCTCGGTGCGGTCCTTGAGGACGTCGAAGACGCCGTCGTTGAAGATCGGGCAGGTCTGGTAGATCTCGACGAGCGCCGACCCGCGGTGCTCGGCGGCTGCACGCAGCACCGACGTCAGGTGCTGGCGGTCGGAGTCCATCGTCCGTGCGACGAAGCTCGCCTCGGCACCCAGCGCGAGCGACACGGGGTTGAAGGGTGTGTCGAGCGACCCGAGCGGCGTCGACTTCGTCACCTGGCCGACGTGCGAGGTGGGGGAGTACTGCCCCTTGGTCAGGCCGTAGATCTCGTTGTTGAACAGCAGGATCTTGAGGTTGACGTTGCGGCGCAGCGCGTGGATGAGGTGGTTGCCGCCGATCGACAGGGCGTCGCCGTCGCCGGTGACGACCCACACCGACAGGTCCTCGCGGGTCGCGGCGAGGCCGGTCGCGATGGCCGGGGCGCGGCCGTGGATCGAGTGCATGCCGTAGGTGTCGAGGTAGTACGGGAAGCGCGAGCTGCACCCGATGCCCGAGACGAAGACGATGTTCTCGCGCTTGAGCCCGAGCTCGGGAAGGAAGCCCTGCACCGCCGCGAGGATCGCGTAGTCGCCGCAGCCGGGGCACCAGCGCACCTCCTGGTCGGAGGTGAAGTCCCTCTTCGTCAGCGCGGTGCCGTCGCCGAGGCGGGGGACGCCCGCGGTGCCGGTGGCACCCGGCGCGGCGGACGGCATACCGAGGTCGACGGGCAGGTCGATGCTCACTTGGCGGCCTCCTTCAGGGGCGCGTCGGTCAGGGAGGTCGCGGCGGTCGCGATGACGTCGGCGAGCTCGCCCGCCTGGAAGGGCAGGCCGCGCACCGACGTGTGCGACTCGACGTCGACGAGGTACTTGGCGCGCAGCAGCATCGCGAGCTGGCCGAGGTTCATCTCGGGCGCGATGACGCGCGAGTAGGAGCGCAGCACCTCGCCGGTGTTGGCGGGGAAGGGGTTGAGGTGGCGCAGGTGCGCCTGGGCCACGCGGGCGCCGGTGGCCCGCGCCAGGCGTACGGCCGCGGCGATGGGACCGAAGGTCGAGCCCCAGCCCAGCACGAGCACGTCGGCGTCGCCCGTCGGGTCGTCGACGGTGAGCGGCTCGATCGTGTCGGCGATCCCGTCGATCTTCGCCTGGCGCAGCCGCGTCATGTGGTCGTGGTTGTCGGGGTCGTAGGAGATGTTGCCCGTGACGTCGGCCTTCTCGATGCCGCCGACGCGGTGCTCGAGGCCGGGGGTGCCCGGGATCGCCCACGGGCGCGCGAGCGTCTCGGGGTCGCGCAGGTAGGGGTGGAAGGTCGGCTGCCCCTTGTCGTCCACGGCGTTGGGCTCGGTCGCGAACTCGACGGTGAGGTCGGGCAGCTCGGCCGTGCGCGGCAGCCGCCACGGCTCCGAGCCGTTGGCGAGGTAGCCGTCGGACAGGACGATGACCGGGGTGCGGTAGGTCGTCGCGATGCGCACGGCCTCGACGGCGATGTCGAAGCAGTCGGCCGGGGTCGCCGGCGCCACGACGGCCACCGGCGACTCGCCGTTGCGGCCGAAGAGGGCCTGCAGCAGGTCGGCCTGCTCGGTCTTGGTCGGCAGGCCGGTCGACGGGCCGCCGCGCTGGATGTCGCACACGACGAGCGGCAGCTCGAGCGAGACGGCCAGGCCGATGGTCTCGGCCTTGAGCGCCAGCCCGGGGCCGGAGGTCGTCGTGACGCCGAGGGCGCCACCGAAGGAGGCGCCGAGCGCGGCACCGACGCCGGCGATCTCGTCCTCGGCCTGCATCGTCGCGACCCCGTAGCGCTTGAGCCCGGCCAGCGTGTGGAGGATGTCGGAGGCCGGGGTGATGGGATAGCTGCCGAGGAAGAGCGGCAGGTGCGCCCGGTGCGCCGCGGCCACGAGGCCGAGCGACAGCGCGACGTTCCCCGTGACGTTGCGGTAGGTGCCGGCGGCCATCGCCGCCGGAGCGACCTCGTAGGAGACGGCGAAGTCCTCGGTGGTCTCGCCGTAGTTGTAGCCGGCGCGCAGGGCGGTGAGGTTGGCCTCGAGGATCTGCGGCTTGTCGGCGAACTTCGACTTGAGGAACGCCTCGGTGCCGTCCATCGGACGCGTGTAGAGCCACGAGAGCAGGCCGAGCGCGAACATGTTCTTCG
>DASSQW010000232.1:0-2123 GCA_035702165.1 Candidatus Nanopelagicales bacterium | reverse complement strand
GGCCGCCGGCGTGATCCACACCGACTTCCAGAAGGGCTTCATCAAGGCCGAGGTCATCTCCTTCGCCGACCTGGTCGAGACCGGCTCCGTCCAGGAGGCCCGCGCGAAGGGCAAGGCCCGCATGGAGGGCAAGGACTACGTGATGGCCGACGGCGACGTCGTGGAGTTCCGCTTCAACGTCTGAGTCGTGGCTCGTCGGCGGACCCCGCCCTACTGTCGAGGCATGGACCCGCGCATCAGCTTCGTGACCCTCGTCGTGCGCGACCTGGAGTCGAGCCGACGGTTCTACGTCGAGGGCCTCGGCTGGCCGACGGAGCTCGACGTGCCGGGCGAGGTCGTCATGGTGCGCGTGGGAGACAAGCTCGTGCTCTCGCTGTGGGAGGAGAGCTCGGCGACGGATGAGCTCGGGCCGGTCGGACGGGGCGACGGTGCTCCGCCGTTCACGCTCGCGCACAACGTCGGGAGCCCGGCCGAGGTCGATGCGGTCGTGGCCGAGGCGCTCGCTGCGGGCGCCACGCTCGTCGCCGCGACGGTGCAGCGCGACTGGGGCGGCTACTCCGGGTACGTCGCCGACCCGGACGGCTTCCGGTGGGAGATCGCCTTCAACCCCGGCCCGATCGGGCGGTCGGTGCTCTGAACGCGGGCAGCGTCACTCCAGTTGCGCGAGATCGCGTCGGATGTAGCGGAGGTGCGCCCACTCCTCCTCGAGGATGACGCGGACGCAGTCGCCGACCGTCGGAGTCCATCCGCCGCCCCACGGGTCGTCGCGCTCCTGCGCGAGCAGCTCCGGGGTCGCACCGGCCAGGAAGTCGGTCACCAGCCGCTGGCGCTCCGCGCGCACGGCCAGGATCTCGTCGTAGGACGGGACATCGGTGCGGAAGATCGAGACGTCGAAGCCCATCCGCTCGGCGCCGGTGAAGATCTGGCCGATCTCGTGGAAGGGCTGCGGCTCGCGCAGGATCGCTCCACGCAGCCAGGCGTCGGTGGCGAGGACGAGGTGCCGCAGGGTCTCGGCGAGGGACCACTCGTCCTCGACGTGCATGTCGACGCGCTCGCGGGGCGTGCCCTCGACGGTCTCGCTCCACGCAGCCTGGACCGCCTCCCACGCCTCCCGGAGACCCTCGGGCGTCTGCGCCTTCTGCAGGTCGCGGCCGGGGAAGCGGCGGTTCAGCTCGGCCTCGACGAGCGGTACGACGTCGACCCCGTTCACGACGAGCGTCCCGAACGCGAGGTCGTGGCTGTCGATGTCCAGGCCGCCCACATCGACGCTTCGCATCGTGACGCCGCTGAGGTCGGAGAACCGCATCGTCGCGCCCGCGAAGCTCACCCGCTCGAAGCTCGCGCCCTCGAACTCGTCGGTCCCCGAGTATGTGGTCATCCCGCGATTCTCACTGCAGAGTGCCGAGCCCACCAGACCCCGACGCGCGAGTCGGGAGCGACTGCACAGCGTGGTGGCCGGACCGCGCCGAGTAGTACCGGGACGCGTGTCGATCAGCGAAGGCCTCCCAACGCCAGGAGCGCGGTACGTTGCCTCGCGACGGCGGTGGGGATGTCGCCGACGGGGGCGAGGAGATGGCTGTGGTCAGGTCGCCGTTGCGAGGGGCAGCGCTGTTGCTGCTCGCCGGAACCCTCGCGGTGATGGGATGTCTCGCTCCAGCAGCAACCGGCGGTGGGACCGCGCACGCGGCGACGGCGACGGCGACGTTCTCGGTGTCCCAGGACACCTACACCAGTCAGAGCAACGCGGCCGCCACGCACGGTTCGCTGACCTACCTCTCGGCCAACTCCGGCACCGGCGACGAACGGCGGACTTATGTGAAGGTCACGGTCAGCGCGCTGCCGTCGGACGCGTCCATCGGCGCCGCCTCGCTGCAGCTGCGTGCCACCACGTCCTCGACCGGGACAGTCACCGTCCGCAGCGTGGGTACCGCATGGGACCAGTCCGCGCTCACCTGGGCCAACCAGCCGGCACCGGGGGCGCCGGTCACGAGCGTGACGGGCGTCTCGGCCGGCAACCTCGCGTTGGACGTGTCCAGCGTCGTCCGGGGTGAGGGGACGTATGCCTTCGTGCTCACGTCGAGCGCGTTGACGACGCTCACGTTCGCGTCCCGCGAGGCGGTGAG
>DASSQW010000231.1:0-15107 GCA_035702165.1 Candidatus Nanopelagicales bacterium | reverse complement strand
GAGGAGCTGATCGAGCATCGCGGGATCCGGCTCGTACGCCGTCACGCGATCGGCCATCGTCACGAGGGTGCGGGTCAGCGCACCCGCGCCGGCACCGATGTCCGCGACGTCGCGCACCGGGCGGGCCGCCCCGTCGAAGACCCACGCCACTGCTTCCGCCGGGTAGCCGGGCCGGTGGTCGGCGTACGACGCCGCGGCCGCGCCGAAGGACAGCTTGCGGTCGTCGAACGTGGGGTCGCTCATGGGCGCCAACGGTAGGCCCGCACGACGTAGGGAACCTCGAGGGCCGCTCGCCCTGCTGTGTCCGGATGGGTCGCCAGCAGCTGCCGGATGCGGCGGCGCACGTCGTCGGGGTCGGGAGCGAGCAGCACGGTCGAGTACGTCGAGCACAGCGCGACGAGCTCGTCCGGCGCCATCACGACGACCATCCCGCGCGAGCGCCGCTCGGCGCCGGGGAGCACCTGCTCGAGACGCGTGCGCATCCGCTCCCCGGCGGCCGCGTCGCGCATGCCCTCGTCGCCGTCGAGCACGTCGGTGAGGGCGCTCATCCAGGCGACACGGTCGTCGCGGACGTGCCAGAGCAGGCCGAGCACCCCTCCCGGCCGCAGCACGCGCGCGGCCTCGGCGGCCGCCGCGACGTCGTCGAACCAGTGCCAGGCCGCGCCGCAGAGCACGGCGTCGACGCTGCCGTCCGCGAGCGGCAGGTGCTCGGCGGCAGCCAGGGCGCGGTGCACGCCGGGCAGCTGACGCCCGAGCTCCGCGAGCATCGCGGCGTCGGGATCGACCGCCGTCACCGAGGCGGCCCGCGGGAGCAGGCTGCGGGTCAGCGCGCCGGTGCCTGCTCCCACGTCGGCGACGTCGCGGACGGTTCTGGTCGCGCCGGCGAGCACCCAGTCGACGAGCTCGTCCGGGTAGGGCGGCCGCAGCCGCGCGTAGTCCGTCGCTGCTGCGCCGAAGGACAGCCGTCGCTCGTCGGGCGAGGCGTGGTCCACGATCGTCGACGCTATCCCTGTCGAGGGGGTCGCAGCGCCGCAGATAGCCTTGCGCGCATGACCGAGCAGCCGGCCGCGCCCGTCGATCCCGAGGACGTCGTCGACGACGTCCCCGAGCAGATCCGGGTCCGGCGCGAGAAGCGGCAGCGGCTGCTCGACTCGGGCCAGGAGGCCTATCCGGTCCGCGTCCCGGTCACGCGCACGATCGCCGAGGTGCGGGCGGCGTACCCCGACCTGCCGGTCGACACAGCCACCGGCGAGACCGTCTCGATCGCGGGCCGCGTGATCTTCGTGCGCAACACCGGCAAGCTCTGCTTCGCCACGCTGCGCTCGGGCGGCGGCACCGAGATCCAGGCCATGCTCTCGCTCGACAAGGTCGGCGAGGAGCGGCTCGCCGCGTGGAAGAGCGACATCGACCTCGGCGACCACGTGTCCGTCACCGGCGAGGTCATCACGTCGCGCCGAGGCGAGCTCAGCGTCCTCGCCGACTCGTGGGTGCTCGCGGCCAAGACGCTGCGCCCGCTGCCCGTCGAGCACAAGCCGCTCGCGGAGGAGACGCGCGTGCGGATGCGCTACGTCGACCTCGTCGTGCGCCCCCAGGCGCGCGAGGTCGCTCGGCTGCGCGTCGCCGTCGTCGCGTCGCTGCGCGACAGCTTCGCGCGCCGCGGGTTCCTCGAGGTCGAGACGCCGATGCTGCAGACGATGCACGGCGGCGCGAACGCGCGCCCTTTCGTCACGCACTCCAACGACCTCGACATCCCGCTCTACCTCCGGATCGCGCCGGAGCTGTTCCTCAAGCGCTGCATCGTCGGCGGCCTCGAGCGCGTGTTCGAGATCAACCGCAACTTCCGCAACGAGGGCGCCGACTCCACGCACTCGCCCGAGTTCGCGATGCTCGAGTACTACGAGGAGTACGCCGACTACCGACGCAACGCGGTGATGACGCGCGAGCTGATCCAGGAGGCGACGCTCGCCGCGCACGGCAGCCTGCAGTTCACCCGCTACGACGGTGTCGAGCTCGACTGGTCGGGGTCGTGGGACGAGGCCTATGTCTATCCGTCGGTGTCCGAGGCGGTCGGGCAGGAGATCACGCCGCAGACACCGGTCGATGTGCTGAGCCAGCTCTGCGCCGAGGCCGGCATCGAGCCGCACGCCACCTGGGTGCCGGGCAAGTACGTCGAGGAGCTGCTCGAGCATCACGTCGTCGCGAAGTTCACCCGGCCCACGTTCGTCTTCGACTACCCCGAGGACACCTCGCCGCTGGTGCGCGCGCACCCGACGATCCCGGGCGTCGTGGAGAAGTGGGACCTCTACATCGACGGCAACGAGCAGGGCACGGGCTACTCCGA
The DNA here is from genome assembly GCA_035702165.1 of Candidatus Nanopelagicales bacterium. GTDB lineage: Bacteria > Actinomycetota > Actinomycetes > S36-B12 > CAIYMF01 > Longivirga. Next base: position 12,766 of record DASSQW010000231.1, on the reverse strand, counting down.
GCTGGTCGACCCGGTCATCCAGCGCGACCGGCTGGTGGCGCAGTCGCTGCTCAAGGCCGGCGGCGACGTCGAGGCCATGCAGGTCGACGAGGACTTCCTGCGCGCGCTCGAGTTCGGCATGCCGCCCAGCGGCGGCGTCGGCATGGGCATCGACCGGCTGCTCATGAACCTCACCGGCCTCAACATCCGGGAGACGATCCTCTTCCCGCTGGTGAAGCCCGAATGAGCCCGGCGACGCGCGTCGTCGTCCGGCCGGCCCGCACGTCCGACGTGCGGGCGATCCGCGGGCTGGTCGACACTTACGCGCCCGACCGCCGGCTCCTGTCCAAGGCCACGGTCGCGCTCTACGAGGACATCACCGAGTTCCTCGTCGCCGACCTCGACGGCGAGGTCGTCGGCTGCGGCGCGGTGCACGTGTTCTGGGAGGACCTCGCCGAGGTGCGCACGGTCGCCGTCGACCCGGCGTACGTCGGTACGGGCATCGGCAGCGTGCTGCTGCAGGCCCTCGTGGCGCGAGCGCGCGACCTCGGGGTCGAGCGGGTGTTCTGCCTGACCTTCGAGACCGAGTTCTTCGGTCGGCACGGCTTCGTCGAGATCGAGGGCACGCCGGTCGAGCACGACGTCTTCGAGCAGCTGCTCCGCTCCTACGACGAGGGCGTCGCGGAGTTCCTCGACCTCGAGCGCGTGAAGCCCAACACCCTGGGCAACCACCGCATGCTCCTCGTCCTCTGACCCGAGGAGGGTGGGGCGATGGCGCGACGGCTCGGGGTCCTCGCCTTCGTCGCGCTCGTGCTCGGCGTCCTCGTCGCAGGCGTCGTCCAGGCGCGCGACGACTCGCCCACCTACGACGAGCCGGTCTACGTCTCCGCCGGTTTGCTGGCCCTCACCCAGCACGACCTCGACTACAACGCCGAGCACCCGCCGCTGCCCAAGGCCGTCGCGGCCCTGCCCGTCCTGCTGACGCCGTACGTCCTGCCGCCGGGCCACGCCGACGGCACCAACGACGAGCGCACCTACTCCGCGGTGTTCCTCCAGGCGCAGGGAGGCGCCCTCGGCGCGGTCACGCTCGCCTCGCGCATCGTGCCGCTGCTCGAGCTGGTGCTGGTCGCTGGGCTGCTCGTGCTGCTCGGCCGCCAGCTCGTCTCGCTCACGGGCGGTCTCATCGCCGGCGCCCTCTGGCTGGTGTCGCCGATGTCGCTCGGCCTCGGCCACCTCGACGGCGTCGACCTCCCGTTCACCGTGGCGGTCTGCGTGTACGCCGGCGCGCTGCTCCACGCGCGCCATCACGACGACCGGCGCAGCACCGTCATGCTCGGCGTCGCCCTCGGCCTGTGCTTCGCGACGTCCGCGCTCGCGATCCCGCTCGCCCTCGTCACGGGCGTGCTGCTCGTCGTGCAGCGCCGTCGGCGCGGTCTCCTGCAGTGGCTGCTCGTCGGCGCCGTGGCGTGGGCGGTGCTCTGGGCCAGCTATCTCGTCCTCGATCCGCCGGTGCTCCTCGACAGCGCGTGGCTGCTGCCGCGCCCGTACGTCGACGGTCTGATGTTCCTGCGCGAGAACGACACCGTGCCGGCGTACGGCTACCTGCTCGGGCACTCGTGGGTCGGCGGGCAGTGGTGGTTCTGGCCGGGCAGCCTGCTCGTGAAGCTGACGACTCCGGTGCTGCTCGTCCTGGTGCTCGCGCCGCTCTGCTGGCGGCTGGTGGAGGGCGACCGCCGTCGCGACGCCGCGGTGGTGCTGCTCGTGCCAGCGGTCGCGCTGCTCGCGGTCGTCATGCTCTCGCCGCGCGACCTCGGCGTGCGCTACCTGCTGCCTGTCCTCGCGCTCTGGTGCGTCGCCGCCGCGCCGCTCGCGATCCTCCTTCAGCGCCGCTGGGCGCAGGTCGCCTCCGCCGTCGCCGCGCTGGTCGCCGTCGTGATGCTCGCGTCGTCGCTGCCGCACTCGTTGGCCTACACGTCGCCACCGTTCGTGCCGGCGTACCGCGTGGCCACCGACTCCAACGTCGACTGGGGCCAGGACCTGCGCCTGCTCCAGCAGTGGGCGCCCGGCAGGTCGCCCTACGTCGCGTGGTTCGGCCCGCGCGGGACGTCGTACGCCGACGTGCCCGGAGCCCGGTCGCTCGACGCGACGCCGGTCGGCGACGTGCGCGGCTGGGTCGCGGTGTCGGCCACCCGGCTCACCAGCGCGGCGCCCGACCGGCTGTCGTGGCTGCGCGCCTACTGCTCGGTGGGCACCCTGGGCGGGTCCGTCGTGCTCTACCGCTTCGACGAGGCGCCGACCGACGCCCCGGGACCGACCGCGCCGGCCGGTCCGTGCACCGGCTCCTCGGGGAGCATCCGGCAGCCCTGACACGGCCGACCGCCCCGGCTCACGCTGAGCCGGGGCGGTCGCGCTGCGCGGTCGGTCAGCCCAGCGACGGGAGGAGCACGTCGCTGATGCCGTGGACCACGGCGTTCGGGGTCTTCACCACGTCGATCTTGCTCTTCACGACGTAGTCGTTGAGCCACCGGCCGTCCTTGTCGCCCAGCACGATCCACGGGTACGTCGTCGAGCGCGACAGCACCGTCACCGACAGCGTCTGGCCGTTGGCCATGGTGAGGCGCTGGTAGAACGGTCCGCTCAGCACCTGCGCACCGGTCACCCGGGCGCCGACGAGCACGTGGTAGAGCAGCACCTGGCGGATCTTGTCGACCCCCAGGGCTGTCACGAGCGCGGTGATCACGCGCTTCTCGTCGACCGTGGCGCCGTAGCGGTAGCTCGGGCCGAGCAGGCCCAGCTTGTTCGCGAGCACCTCGAAGGCGCGGTCGTTCGGCGCGAACAGCGTGAACGAGGGCAGGCTGGCCAGGGTCTTGTCGGCGCCGGTCACGAGCACGGCCTTGGTGACGATGTCGAAGTCGTAGGGGTTGCCGTCGTTGGAGACCGTCGGGTCGTTGTAGGTCTTGGTCAGCTGCCCGAGGAACGAGCTGGTCTCGGAGTCGGACAGGGCGTTCGCGGACGGCGCGGCGGCGAGCGCGGCACCGGTGGCGAGGGCGGCGCCGGCCATGACGGCGGCGATACGGCGGGGGAGTCGCATGCGGGGCTCCTGGTTCGTCGGACGGTCGTCCGTTCGGACGTCTCGTCTGCTCTTCCGCCCGGAGCCCGCGCCTGGATGCACCGGATGCCGACGGCCTACTCCAGCGGGATGTCCGTGCCGCGCTCGGCCTCCGGCCTGGGCCCGTGGATCCGTCGGTCGGCCTCCTCGATGGCGACGTCGTTGATGCTCGCCTCGCGGCGGCGCATGTAGCCGAGGTCGTCGAACTCCCAGTTCTCGTTGCCGTAGGACCGCCACCAGCGGCCCTCGTCGTCGTGCCACTCGTACTGGAAGCGCACGGCGATCCGGTTCCCGGCGTACGCCCAGAGGCTCTTGCGCAGCGCGTAGTCGTGCTCCGTCTCCCACTTCCGCGTCAGGAAGGCCTCGATCTCCGCGCGGCCGCTGACGAACTCCGAGCGGTTCCGCCAGACCGAGTCCGCGGTGTAGGCGCCGGCGACCCGCTGCGGGTCCCGGGTGTTCCACGCGTCCTCGGCCGCCTGCACCTTCTGGCGGGCGCCGGTCTCGTCGAAGGGCGGCAGGGGCGGCCGGGGTGCCGGTGTCTCGTCGGTCATGGAGGGCAGCCTCCCGGCCCGCGGTAGGCCCTGTCGACCCCGGGTCTCCCGTGCCGCTGCGTGCTCCGACGAGCACGCTACGTCACTCGTACGGCGCAATTCCTCACGCAACGCGCTCGGACCCGTAACGGGGCGCGCATGCGGGACGTACCACCTCCGACGAAGCACCCCGGCGATCGAGGAGTCCCCCCATGCTGCTGTCCACCCTGCTGGCGTCGAAGGCCGCGGCCGCCGTCGGCAGCGCCGCGATCGTGCTCGGCGGTGGCGCTGCCGCCGCGGCCGCCACGCACGTGCTCCCCGACGTCCTCGGCACCGTCTCTGCGGACGCGTCCGAGAGCGGGTCGCCCTCGACGGAGTCCCCGTCGACGAGCACCGAGTCGGCCTCCAGCGACTCGCCGTCGAGCGAGTCGCCGTCGAGCGAGTCGCCCTCGAGCGAGTCGCCCGACCCTTCGGCGTCCTCGAGCGACCACGGCCCCGACGCGACCGGCCCCGCCGCGTTCGGCCTGTGCAACGCCTACGCGCACGGCGGCGTCCCGCAGAACTCCACCGCCTACCAGTCGCTGCTCAAGGCTGCCGGCACCGGCTCGATCGCCGACTACTGCGCCACCGTGAAGCACCCCGGCAACAAGCCCTCGCCGTCGGCCTCGGAGTCGGCCTCGAGCAAGCACGCCGCGAAGAACAAGGCCAGCCACGGCAAGTCCACCCAGCACCACGGTCGTCCGTCGACGGCGCCCGCGCGCTGATCCGGACACTCGCAGGGCCCGGCCTCCGGAGGGGAGGGGCGGGCCCTGCGGTGTGTCCGGTCAGCCGGTGTTGCGCAGACCCGTCGCGATGCCGTTGACGGTGAGCAGCAGGGCGCGGCGCAGAGTCGGGTCCACCTCGGCGGCTGCCCGCGAGTGGCGGACGCGCCGGAGCAGCTGCACCTGCAGCAGCTGCAGCGGCAGAAGATAGCGGTCGCGCGTCTGCAGCGTCTGGCGCAGCGGCTCGTTGGAGCCGAGCAGGTGGTCGCGCCCGGTGAGGGCGAGCACCTCGCGCACCGTGGTGGCGTGCTCCTCGACGATCGCGTCGAAGACGTGGTGGAGCTCCGCCGGCACGAGCTGCTCGACGTACTCGCGGGCGACGTCGAGGTCGGTCTTGGCGAGGGTCATCTCCACGTTGGAGACGAAGTTGCGGAAGAAGTGCCACTCCGCATGCATGTGCTCGAGCACGTCGGCGTACCCGGCCTCGCGGGCCGCGCGCAACCCGGTGCCGACGCCGAACCAGCCCGGAACGATCTGGCGCGACTGCGTCCAGCCGAACACCCACGGGATCGCGCGCAACGCCTCGATGCCCGCGTCGGCCGAGGCCCGGCGCGCGGGCCGCGAGCCGAGGTGCAGGTCGGCGAGCTCCTCGACCGGCGTCGACATCGCGAAGTACCGCGGCAGGTCGGGGTCGTCGACGAGGCGGCGGTAGGCCTTCTGCGCCTCGATCGACACCAGGTCCATCGTCGGGTCCCACTTCGCGAGGTTCGCGGCGTTGGCGCGCGGCGCCTGGTGGAGCACGGTCGCCTCGACGACCGCTGCGAGCAGCTGCTCGCGGTTCTCGCGCGCGAGCGAGGGCAGCAGGTACTTGTCCGAGATGACCTCGCCCTGCTCGGTCAGCTTGATCTCGCCGTCGAGCACGCCCCACGGCTGAGCCATGACGGCGTCGTACGTCGGACCGCCACCGCGACCCACGGTGCCGCCACGGCCGTGGAAGAGACGGAGCCGCACGCCGTGCGCGCGGGCGACGTCGCGCAGTCGCCGCTGGGCGAGGTGGATCTCCCACTGCGATGTCGTGATGCCGGCGTCCTTGTTCGAGTCCGAGTACCCGAGCATCACCTCCTGCACCTCGCCGCGGAGCTCGACGATCCGGCGGTAGGACGGATCCTGCAGCAGCCCGTCGAGCAGCTCGCCCGCGCGGCGGAGCTCGTCGACGGTCTCGAGCAGCGGGACGAACCCGATGCGTGCGACGTCGCTCGACAGGTCGACGAGACCAGCCTCGCGTGCGAGGACGACGGCGGCGAGCACGTCGTCGACGCCCTTGGTCATCGAGATGATGTAGGTCTCGCAGACCTCGGGGCCGTGCTGCACGAGCGACTCGCGGATGGCCACGAAGGCGTCGAACGTGCGGAGGTCGTCGCCCTCGAGCGGCGGTGGCGAGGGAGCGAGCGGGCGCCGCGACTCCAGCTCGCGCGAGAGCAGGGCGCGCCGGTGCTCGCGCGGCAGGTCCTCGTAGCGCCAGCCCTGCTCGCCGAGCCGGTCGACGAGGACGCCGACCGCGCTGTGGTGGGCCGATGCGTGCTCGCGGACGTCGAGCGTCACCAGCGACAGCCCGAACGCCGCGACCGTGCGGATCGCTCGCTCGACCATGCCGTGAGCGGCGAGCTCGCCACGGTGCGCGGCGAGGGAGTCGCGCACGAGCAGCAGGTCGTCGAGCAGCTCGCGCGTCATCGCGTAGTCGCGACCCGGGCGGTGCGGTGTGCCCGCGGCGATGCGCGCTCGCGTGTGGTTGAGCTTCGCGTGCACGCAGGTGAGCTTGAGCCGGTAGGGCTCCTCGGCGTTGAGCCGCCGGAACCGCGGGTCGAGGTCGTCGAGCGCGGCGAGGTCGGCCTCGATCGACGCCCGCAGCTCGGGGGAGACGTCGTTGAGCCGCTCGGACACCGACAGGTCCTCGAGCAGCTTCTGGATCACCGGCAGGAGGTCGCGCACCGCGTGGTCGCGGACGAGGTCGACCACCTGTCGCGTGACGGCGGGCGTGACGAACGGGTTGCCGTCGCGGTCTCCGCCGATCCACGACCCGAACGACAGCGGGCGCGCGTCGGCCGGCAGCTCGACGCCGATGCCGGCGAGAGCTGCCGCGAGGTCGTCGAGCACGGCGGTGACGGGGCCGCGGGCGAGGTCGTCGAGGTAGTAGAGGGCGTTGCGCGCCTCGTCGAGGACCTCGGGCCGGTCCAGCCTCAGCTCGTCGGTCTGCCAGAGCAGGTCGACCAGCTCGGCGGCCCGGCGTGCGACACGGGGGTCGTCGAGCCCGACGCCGTCGGCCTCGGCCCGGTCGAGCAGGTCGGCGATGCCGCGCAGCTTGAGCAGCACCGAGCGACGGGCCGCCTCGGTCGGGTGCGCGGTGAAGACCGGCCGTGCCGAGAGCCGGCGGAGGGCGCCGACCACCTGCTCGGGCTCGACCTCGCCGGCGCGGAGGGCGGCGTCGATGCGGCGCGCGGCAGCCGAGAGCGGGTCCCCCTCGGTGCGCCGAGCCGCCTTCTGCTCGCGCGAGCGATGCACCTGCTCGGTGACGTTGGCGAGGTGGAAGTAGGTGGAGAACGCACGTGCCAGCCTGATCGAGGTCGGCAGGTCGACGCCGGACAGCACGTCGCTGGTGGCGCCGAGGTCGTGGCGCGAGGCGCCGCGGACGTCCTCGACGAGCGCGAGCAGCTCCGCGGAGTCCTGGCGCACGAGGGTCTCGCCGAGCAGCTCGCCGAGCGCGCGGATGTCGCTGCGCAGGGCAGCGGTGTCGTCGGTGGTCTCGGCGCCGGTGGTCTCACCGGCGGGGGCTCGCAGGTCGGTCACGGCGTCCGTCCGAGAAGGGTGCGGGACACGCGGCGACATCGGCGCGCAGGTGAGGTCACCCTACCTGCCGTTCTCCTGACGTCGCGAATGCCTGCAACCGGTCTCGGGCGAATTGCGTTTCGAGATGAGCGGTAGAGCTCGCTCTGGTGGCGGCCACGGCGCCCCGGCCTCCCACGAAAGGGTAGGGCGTTTCTATTTCGTGGGAGCCCGGGGCGCCGCGTCCGCCTCATAGCGTCGGGTCATGGCGCTGGGAGCATCCATTCGCAGACAATCCGACCGCATTCGCCCCGCCTTTGGTGCGCCCTTTTCTCGGTGAATTTGTCAGTTTCGCTGGAATTCGGGCACACTGCATTTCGGCGTGAATTCCACGCCATTTCCGAGGGAGTATTGCTGTGGCGCAGAAGGTGCAGGTCGTCCTGGTCGACGATCTCGACGGCGGGCACGCCGACGAGACGGTGACGTTCTCGCTGGACGGGGTGGCCTACGAGATCGACCTGAGCCACGACAACGCGGCGGCGCTGCGGGACACGATGGCGACGTACGTCGCGCACGCGCGGCGGCTCGGGAGCGCGGGGCGCCGGGCGGGCACGGGGCGGTCGCGGGCGAAGGCGGGCGGCAGCGGCAGCGCCGATGGACCGAGCCCGGCGGTGGTGCGCGAGTGGGCCAAGAGCCAAGGGATCGCGGTGAACGAGCGCGGCCGGATCAGCGCGGACCTGCAGGCGAAGTTCCAGGCGGCGCACCCCTGACGGCGGCGTCGTGACGGTGCTGGCGCGGCGCGACGACGGGCTCGAGATCGACGACGATCCCGCGCGCGTCGATGTGGACCGGACCTTCGAGCTCGTGGTCGGGCAGGGCTACTGGGCGTCCGACCGCAGCAGGGAGGCGGTGGCAGCCGCGATTCCGGCGTCGTGGTGCTTCGCGGTCTACGACGGCGAGCGGCAGGTCGCCTTCGCCCGGGCGGTCACGGACCGGGTGACGTTCGCGTGGGTGTGCGACGTGATCGTCGACGAGCCCTACCGCGGGCGCGGGATCGGGCACTGGCTGATGACGACGGTGACCGAGGCGCTGGAGGCGGCCGGCGTACGTCGGCAGATCCTGGCGACTGCGGACGCCCACGAGGTCTACGCCTCGGTGGGCTACCGCGCGATGGCGCGCCCGGAGTGGTGGATGGAACGCGATACGCGCGCGAGCATGGGCGGCGCAGCGAGCTCGGAGGGGGCGGACGGATGACGGTGCTGGCGCGGCGCGAGGACGGGCTCGAGATCGACGACGACCCGGCGCGGTTCGACCTCGAGGTCACCTACGACCTCGTCGTGAACCAGGCCTACTGGGCCAAGGAGCGCACGCGCGAGCTCGTGGCGAGGACGATCGAGGCGTCGTGGTCCTTCGGCGCCTACGACGGCAGCGGTCGGCAGGTGGGCTTCGCACGCGTGGTCACCGACCGTCTGACCTTCGCATGGGTGTGCGACGTCGTCGTCGACGAACCGTTGCGCGGCAAGGGGATCGGACGCTTCCTCATGCGGGTGGTCACGGACGCCGTGTCGGGCACGATCGACGGATGGCAGGTGCTGCGCACGCGCGACGCCCACGCGCTCTACCGCGATCTCGGCTGGACCGACCTGGTCGAGGCCGACCGCTGGATGGAGATCCGGCCGTAGGCCTCCGTTCGTCGGGTCAGGCCGCGAGGCGGTCGACGAGGACGCCGACGAGCACGACGGCGAGGCTCGCGACGATGCCCCACGCGAGCACGACGAGCAGCCAGGCGCGCGTCATGCGGTCCCACCACGCCCACGAGCGCGGTGCGCGGGCCCGCGGCGTGGAGAGCACGACCTTGCCGAGCAGCCAGCAGACCAGGCCGACCCCCCACAGCAGCCAGCCGGCTGCGACGCCGGTCCAGGCCGCCGCCGCGGCGGTCACCGGCGGGACGGCGTTCTGCTGCTGGTAGATCAGCAGCATCGGGACGAGGAAGGCCGCGGCGAACGGGACCGCGCAGAGCAGGACGTACCAGGTCGGGGTGAAGAACCCGAGGTCCTCGTGGTGCGTCTCGACGGCGGCCTCGACGGCGGCGTCGGCAGGAGGCTCGACGACGGTCGTGTCCGGGATCTCGGGGGTGGGTGCGGTCATGATCGGCTCCGCGTCGCGGGCGCCCGGACGGGGTCCCGGCCGGACGCGACCAGGCTAGGCCGCGCCGGACACCGGTTGCGCGGCGACGAGGGGCGCCGCTCCGCTGCCGCGCGGGCCGAGGAGGAAGGCCGCGAGGTAGAGCAGCGCCGCGACGCCGATGAGGCCGGGATAGCCGATGATCAGCGCGACGTACTCCAGGCAGCCGCCGACCATCGCGCCGAGCAGGTTCGCGGCGAAGGAGCTGGTGGCGTCCTCGGCGCGGTCGAAGCGGGTGGCGAAGACGATGTTGGACGCGAAGACGGGGCCGAACGCGATGGCGACGGCGCAGACCACGCGCAGCGGCAGCGGCATCGAGAGCAGCCAGCCCGCGGGTACCAGCCACGCGACGAGCAGTGTCGCGGCGAGGAGCGCGAACGCCCACGGACGCGACGGCCTGCGGGGCAGTCGGCGGGTGACCTCGACGGCGAGGAGGACGACGACCAGCACGCCGGCGAACACGATCGCGTTCACCACCCAGGTGGTGCCGAACAGGAGAGCCGACCACGTCACGGCGCGCGTCTCGAGGAGCAGGAACGCCGCACCGAGGCACGCGAGGTCGACGTACGGCGTCATCCGGCGCAGCGGGCCGCCGACCCAGCGGACGGCGAGCAGCGACAGCAGGAGGATGACGCCGATGGTGAGCAGGAACGTGGCAGGGATGCCGGGCGACTTCAGGTAGAGGAAGGGCCGGTCGTCGTGCACGGGGGCCGGGCCGTCGACGTCGGCGACGGTGGTGGCGTTGCTGCCCGGAGCCGGACAGGCCTGGTCGGCCTCGGTCAGGCCGACGGTGATGACGGCGCTCTGGTTGGCGTAGGTGTCGATGCACGGGCGGTGCCCGAAGGCGGCAGCCTCGGTGTTGGCCAGGCGGCCGACCAACCAGGGCTGGCGGTAGTAGTTGTACATCGAGAACGTGCCGCCCGGCTTGAGCACGTCGCGGACGTTCTCGGCCGCCTCCTCGGTGAACAGGTAGCTCTCCAGCCGCAGCTGGTTCGACCCGGCCACGAGGGTCAGGGAATCGGGCAGCGCGAAGATCACCAGGTCGTACCTGTGGTCGGTGTTGTGCAGGAACGCGCGGCCGTCGGTGATGTACGACGTGACGCGCGGGTCCTGGTAGGGGTGGTCGGGGTGGTAGGCCACGCCGAGGTCGTGGATCCTCGGGTCGATCTCGACCGCGTCGACGTGCTGGGCCCCCTTGAGCAGCGCGAGCGCGACGTCGGACCCGTTGCCGGCACCGATGACGAGGACGTCGTCGAGGCTCTGGCTCGACCGGCGTTCGTAGGGGATCGGGTAGAACGACTGAGCGTTCAGGCGCGCGGCGACCGGGACGATCGACTGGTGCGGGATGCCGTTGGCCAGCACGCTGACGCCGGGATAGCTCGCTCCGTCGGGCGCCTGGACCGTCGCGAAGATCGTGTCGATCTTGTAGTACGGCGACCAGATGGCGCCCTGCAGGGTGCCCCAGAGCATGACGCCGACGACCACGGCGGTCGTGGGCCACACCACCCAGCGCGGGGTGCGCACCAGCACGAGGGTCGCGGCGGCGAGGAACAGCGACCACACGATCGGCGGCGCGGAGAGGAACGACATCACGGCGAAGAGCACGGTGCCGATGAGGCTGCCGACGAGATCCCACCGGTAGGCGTCGAGGCGGGGGAGCTCGAGGAAGCACTGCGCCGTGAGCAGGCCCGGGCCGGTCATGACGAGCGCGACCGCGGCGAAGACGATGCCGAGGGTGACCACCGGCGGGAAGCCGGTCGAGGTCTGGATCGCAGTGAAGTAGATGAGGTCGCTGCCCGATCGGTCGATGCCGTCGGGCGCGAGAACGACGAGCACCACCAGCGCGGCGAGGCTCGCGGGGAACCACCACACCGACCGCCGGCCGGGCTTGGCCATGAGGAAGCCCAGGCCGATGCCCAGGAACGACCCGAGCAGCACGATGTTGGAGAAGTACGCGAGGTTGAGCAGGTTGGCGCCCAGCCACCGGATGAGCATCAGCTCGGTGAAGAGCATGAGGGCGCTGGCGACGACGAGGCGCAGGCGGACCGGCATGCGCGCGATCCTGTCGGATCTTGGGCCCTCTCGCGTGCTTCACCGCTGCGGAGCACGGCGTGTCCGCAGCGGTTGCGGACGCGACGCGGCGCCGTCGCTGGGTCAGGGGCGGTGCACGAGCTCCGCGGTCGGCTCGCCCTGGACGTAGAAGGCCCAGAACGTCTCGGCCACGGTGTCGGGCTCGAACCCGGGCTTGCGGAGCAGGCCGTCGATCGTCACGGTGCCGCAGTGCACCCCCGTGGTCTTGTTCTCGCGGAACACGGCGAGGGCGAACGCGCGGAGCGCCGCCTTGTCGAGTGTGAGCGCGATCGTGCCGGGCCACGGGTTCAGGGACACGCCCGAGCCGGTCACGACGAACGTGCCGCTGCCGCGCTCGCGCATCCCCGGGACGAGCTCCTGGTAGGCCGCCACGGCGCCGAGCGTGCCGACGGACATCGCCTCGAGAACCTGCTCGGACGAGACCTCGCCGGGGCCCACGTCGACGCCGATCGAGGCGTTGTAGACGACCACGTCCGGGACGCCCACGGCGTCGCGCAGGTCGCGCAAGGCTCCGCGCAGCGACTGCTCGTCGGCGAGGTCGGCGACATACGCCGTGGCTGCGGTGCCCTGCTCCGCGAGCTCTCCGACGAAGCGGGAGCCGGACTCGTCGTCGAGCACGAGGAGCGCGACGTCGCCCGCCCTCCCGAAGCGCCGGGCGAGCGACATCCCCAGGCCGGGGCCGACTCCGATGACGACGGTGAGCACGCTCCGACGCTAGCGCGGGTCCGCCCCGGCCGCAGAGGTTCACCCTCGGCGTAACGCCCGGCGGGAACGTCCCGGCGTCCGCGGGGGTTCATGCGACATGAGGCTCGGGGCGACCCGGGCTAGGCTTGCGAGACCAGCCGCGGCGCGGCTGCTCTTTTCGAGGAGTGTGCAGATGTTCGAGAGGTTCACCGACCGGGCTCGCCGGGTGGTCGTCCTGGCCCAGGAAGAGGCCCGGATGCTCAACCACAACTACATCGGCACCGAGCACATCCTCCTCGGTCTGATCCACGAGGGCGAGGGCGTCGCCGCCAAGGCGCTGGAGTCCCTCGGCATCTCCTTGGAGGCCGTGCGCCAGCAGGTCGAGGAGATCATCGGCCAGGGCCAGCAGGCGCCGTCGGGCCACATCCCCTTCACGCCGCGTGCCAAGAAGGTGCTCGAGCTGTCGCTGCGCGAGGCCCTGCAGCTCGGCCACAACTACATCGGCACGGAGCACATCCTGCTCGGCCTGATCCGTGAGGGCGAGGGCGTCGCCGCCCAGGTCCTCGTGAAGCTCGGCGCCGACCTCAACCGCGTCCGCCAGCAGGTCA
>DASSQW010000230.1:0-10477 GCA_035702165.1 Candidatus Nanopelagicales bacterium | reverse complement strand
CGGTCCTGTCGGTGCTGCACCTCGCGGTCACTCCGCTGGCGCTCATCGTCGCGGTGCTGCTCGTCCCGCTGGTGACCGTGGTCGTCGTACGCCGAGGCCGGCTGCCCGAGGTGCGCGACACCCTGAACACCGACCGCTGGGACGTCGCAGCGCTCGTGCTCATCGGCGCGATGGTCGTCGCGCAGTGGTGGTTCGCGACGCGCGGCCTGTCCGCAGTGCCGCCGCGCGACGACGGCACGAACCACGGTCTCTACGTCGCGCGGATCCTCGCGACGCACTCGGTGGATCCCGGCCAGGTCCTCGTCGGCGATGTGATCACCGGCGCGCAGCAGTGGAGCTACTACCCCCTCGCGCTGCACACCGTCGCCGCGATGGTCGCAGGCCTCGGGATCCCGGTGGGTACGGCGATCAACGCGGTCTGGGTCACGATCGTGGCGGTCGCGATGCCGCTCGGCATGCACGTCCTCGCGCGCCGCACCTTCACGGCCCGCCGCGCGGCCCTCGGCGCCGCGCTCATCGTCGTGCTCGTGCCCGCCATGCCGACCGGTCAGCTCGCCTGGGGCGGCCTCGCGGTGGTCGCGGGACTCGCTCTCGCACCCTCGGTGGCAGACGAGGTGCTCGGCCTGCTCGACGTCGACCACCCCACGCGCGCGGCCGAGCTCGGCGCCGGTCTCGCCCTCGGCCTCGCCGTCGTCGGCATGTTCTCCACCCACTCCAGCGAGCTCGTCACCGTCGCGGTGATCGTCCTCTGCCTGCTGCTCGGCGACCGCGTGCTCCGCCCCATGCTGGCTCGCTGGCGCGTCGCGCTGCTGCCGGGCGCGGTCGCGCTCGTCGTGCTCGTGGCCGTCACGCTGCCGTGGCTCGGCGACATCCGGACCGGCGCCGGCGAGCGCTACCTCGTGGCCGCGAGCCACGACATGCCGCTCGGCAGCGTCGCCGACAAGCTCGCCGGCTACGCGTTCGGCCCGGTGCCCGTCGCGTGGCTGCTCGGCGCCCTGGCGCTCGGCGGCGCGGTGCTCGCATGGCGTCGCGGTGCCGCCGGGTGGCTGTGGTTGGCGGGTGTGGTGGTGCTGCTGTCGACCGCGGTCGGGATGTCCTGGCCAGGTGCGGATCTCGTCGGTTCGCCGTGGTACTCCAACCTCAACCGCACCGCACTGATGCTCACCTACCCGACCGCCGCCCTCGCCGGCTACGGGACGTGGTGGCTCGCGCGGTCGACGCGCGACGCCCTCGGCCGCGTCAGCCCGCACGCGCTCGCGACCGCGGCCGGTCTCGTCGTGGTGGCCGTGGTCGCGGGGCTGCTCGTGCGGACGACGTACGTCGACGCCGCGACGGCGTACGCCGAGCGCGACGACGACGGCACCGGTCGCAGCCTGGTCACCGCCGACGCGATCGACTCGTGGGGCTGGCTCGCGGCGCACGCGAGCCCGCAGGAGCGCATCCTCAACGCCTGGTCGGACGGCTCGGGCTGGATGTACGCGCAGTCCGGCCTCGCGCCGGTGGTGCCGCAGAAGCTCGAGCCCGACCAGCTCGCCGACGACCGCGGCTACCTGCTGCAGCACGCGAGCGCCATCGGCTCCGACGCCCGCGCGAGCGGCATCGCATCGCGCCTGCGCGTGCGCTACGCCTACGTCGGTCCGCGCTGGTTCCCGTCCTCGCCGGATCCCTGGTTCACCGCGCAGTCCCTCATCGACGGCGGCTGGACCGTCGTCCACCGCAACGGCTCGACGGTGGTGCTCGAGCGCCCCGGGCAGGACTGAGGCCCCGATCCCGCCCGAGCAGCCGAGCGCGAACGTCGGATCCAGCGCCAGGATTCTCGCCATGGACCACGGTCTCGGGCGGGGCGTGGACCTTCGGTCACCACCGGGCGCTGATGCCGCCGTCGACCGTCAGACACGATCCGGTGACATACGAGGACGCAGGTGAGCAGAGCCAGAGAATCGCTTCGGCCGCCTCGCTCGGAGAGCCCACCCGACCGAGCATCGTCGCGGCGACACCGGGAGCCAGCACCGTCTCCGGGTCATCCCCTGTCTCCCATGCGGCGTGCAGCATAGGAGTGTCGAACAAGCCCGCCCGCAGCGCGTTGACACGTATCCCATGCTCGGCCAGCTCCCCCGCGGCCCCGCGGGTCAGACCTTCGACGCCAGCCTTGCTCGCTGCGTAGTCCGACGGTCCGCCGTGCTGGGCGGATACCGAGGAGACGTTGACGATCGATCCACCGGAGGTCGCCTTCATCGCGGCAGCCTCGTACTTCACCGACAGCCACATCCCACGAAGATTGACCGCGATCGTCCGGTCGAACTGCTCCGACGTGATCTCATCGATCGGACCTCCCGGGGGCAGGGCCGCACAGTTGGCCGCCACATCGAGCCGACCGAAGTTGACGAGAGCTGCGTCGACCATGCGGCGAACCGACTCCTCGTCCGACACGTCGGCGACGACCTCGATCGCGCGAGCTCCGGCGTCCCTCGTCATCGACACCGTCCGCGAGAGCGCCTCCGCCCGGCGACCCGCCACGACGACCGATGCCCCCGCCGCAGCAAGGGCGACGGCAACTGCCTGGCCGATCCCGGATCCGCCCCCCGTGACCAGAGCCACGCGCCCATCGAGAACGCCCATGACTACCCCTCGCTGCGTGCGAGCCGCTCCGGGTCACCTGCGCGGTGGGGAAGGGCGCGCGTCGACTGCACCGCCGCGAATACTGCCGCCTGCTGCTCGGCGTGAACAGGGTCCTGCCCTCGGAGAGGCTGCCGCCGGCGTCAGAGGTGGAAGGTCTCGGTGTGGCCGTCGACGGCGATGGCTTGGCCGGTGATCATCGCGGCTGCCGGCGAGGCCAGGAACCAGGCGAGGTCCGCGATCTCGGACGCGTCCACGAAGCGGTGGATCGACTGGCCCTGCACGTACTCCCGCTCGACGAGCGATGCCTCCACACCGCGCGCCTCGGCCTCGCGCTCGATGACGCCTCGCATGCGCGGGCCGTCGACCGAGCCGGGGCAGATCGCGTTGACGCGCACACCGTGCGGACCGAGCTCGATGGCGAGCGACTTCACCAGCCCGATCACGGCCCATTTCGCGGCGGCGTACGGCGAGCGCATGCCGTAGCCGTAGAGCCCGGCGGTCGAGGAGATCGCGACGATCGAGCCCGAGCCCTGCCCTTTCATCGCCGCGGCCGCGCGACGAGACGTCAGGAAGTGGCTGTCGAGCCCCACCGCGAGGGTCTCGCGCCAGTCAGCGAACGACATCTCCTCGACGTACGCCGTCGGCCCGGCGATCCCTGCGTTGTTCACCAGGACGTCGAGCCCGCCCCACGCGGCGAGGCGGTCGTCGAACCAGGCGTCGACGACCGAGGGGGAGCTGCAGTCGCCGACCACGGCGTGCATGCCCGTGACGGCAGCGACGGCCTCGGGATCGGCGTCGAGCACCGACACCAGAGCCCCCTCCGCGGCGAAGCGGGAGGCGATCGCGGCACCGATGCCAGACGCGCCCGCAGTCACCATCACGCGGAGGGGGCTCTGCATGGCGAACTCCTCAGGAGAGGCCCACGACCTTGCCGTCGACGAGGTCGATGTGGACCGACGCCGGCACCTTGGGCAGGCCCGGCATCGTCATGACGTCGCCGCAGACCATGACGACGAACTCCGCGCCGGCCGAGAGCCGCACCTCGCGGATGTTCACCGCGTGGCCCGTGGGGGCGCCGCGCTGCGCGGCATCGGTGGAGAAGGAGTACTGCGTCTTGGCCACGCACACCGGGAACGAGCCGTAGCCGGAGTCCTGCAGCTCCTGGATGCGCGCCTTGACCGCGGCCGTGGCCGTGACCTCGGATGCGCCGTAGACCTTGCTCGTCACCGCGACCATCTTGTCCCAGAGCGAGAGCTCGTCGGGGTAGGTGAAGGTGAGCTCGGTCGGGTTCTCGCACGCCTCGACCACGGCCCGGGCCAGATCCTCGGCGCCCGCGCCGCCGTTCGCGAAGTGGGTGGCGACGACCGCGGTGGCACCTGCCTTCTCGACGAGCTCCTTCACAGCCTCGAGCTCGGCGTCGGTGTCGGTGCCGAAGCGGTTGATGCCGACCACCGTGCGGATGCCGTAGACGCCCGACACGTTGGCGATGTGCTTCTCGAGGTTCGCGAAGCCGCGGCGGACCGCGTCGACGTCCTCGGTCGCCATGTCGGCCAGCGCCACGCCGCCGTGGTGCTTGAGCGCACGCACGGTAGCGACGATCACGGCCGCCTTCGGGCGCAGGCCGGACTTGCGGCACTTGATGTCGACGAACTTCTCCGCGCCGAGGTCGGCGCCGAAGCCAGCCTCGGTGACGACGTAGTCGGCGAGCTTGAGCGCCGACGACGTGGCCACCACGGAGTTGCAGCCGTGCGCGATGTTGGCGAAGGGGCCGCCGTGCACGAAGGCGGGCGTGCCCTCGAGGGTCTGCACCAGGTTCGGGCGGAACGCGTCCTTGAGCAGGACGGCCATCGAGCCCTCGGCCTTGAGGTCGCGCGCGGTCACCGGCTTCTTGTCGCGGGTGTAGCCCACGACGATGTTGCCGAGGCGGCGCTTGAGGTCCTCGAGCGAGGTCGCGAGGCAGAAGATCGCCATCACCTCAGACGCCACGACGATGTCGAAGCCGTCCTCGCGCGGGTAGCCGTTGGCCGGGCCGCCGAGCGCCACCGTGATGTCGCGCAGCGCGCGGTCGTTGAGGTCGACGACGCGCTTCCAGGTGATCCGACGTACGTCGATGCCCAGCTCGTTGCCGTGGTGCACGTGGTTGTCGAGCAGCGCGGCGAGCAGGTTGTTGGCGAGCTGGATCGCGCCGAAGTCGCCGGTGAAGTGCAGGTTGATGTCCTCCATCGGGACCACCTGCGCGTAGCCGCCGCCGGCCGCGCCGCCCTTGATGCCGAAGACCGGCCCGAGCGAGGGCTCGCGCAGGCAGATCATGGCGTCCTTGCCGATGCGTCGCAGGCCGTCGCCGAGACCGACGGTCGTGGTGGTCTTGCCCTCGCCCGCCGGGGTGGGGGAGATCGCCGTGACGAGGATGAGGTTCGACGCCTCGCGCGCGGGCTGGCTGTCGAGCCAGTCGAGGCTGATCTTGGCCTTGTAGTGGCCGTAGGGATCGATGGCGTCGTCGGGGATCCCGAGCTTGTCGGCGATCTTGCCGATGCGCTCGAGGGTGGCGCCCTGGGCGATCTCGATGTCGGAGAGCACGTGTTACTCCTTCGCCGCGCGGGTGGCGGCCACGAGGGCGGGCAGGATGGTCGAGACGTCGCCGACGATCGCATAGTGCGCGTAGCCCATGATCGGGGCGTCCTTGTCGGTGTTGATCGCGACGATGGTCTTGCTGGTGCGCATGCCGGCGATGTGCTGGGTGGCCCCGCTGATGCCGGCCGCGATGTAGAGGTCGGGCGCGACCTTGGTGCCGGTCTGGCCCACCTGCTCGGCGTGCGGGCGCCAGCCGTTGCTGGTGACGACGCGCGAGCAGCCGACGGCACCGCCGAGCAGCTCGGCGAGCTCGTCGAGCGGCGCGAAGCCCTCGGCGCTGCCGACCCCGCGGCCGCCGGAGACGATCACGCGCGCCTCGGCGAGGCCGACCCCGCTCGACGCCTCGCCCGCGCGGTCGACCACGCGGACGACCGTGTCGGCGGGGGAGAGCGCCGGCGCGAACTCGACCACGGTGCCGGCGCCCGCGGCGGCCTCGGCCTTCACCGTGTGCGCGGTGTACGACGCGACCAGCAGGTCGCTGTGCACCGTCGAGGTCTCGAGCACGTTGCCGCCCCAGCGGTTGCGCACGATCGCGTGCGCGCCGGGGCTCAGCGTGACCTGGGCGCACTCCGCGGCGAAGGGCACGTCGAGGATGGCCGCGACGTGCGCCAGCACCTCGTTGCCCCGCGGGGTGCCGACCGCAACGACGGCGGAGGGGTTCAGCGAACCGACCAGCTCCACCGCGGCACGCGCCGCCGCCTGCGGCGCGTAGTCGGAGAGACCGTCGCCGGTGGCGACGTGCACCGTCGAGGCGCCGTACGCCGCGAGCTCGCCCGCGACACCCGCGCCGTCGGCACCGACGACGAGCACGTCGACCTGCGGGTCGAGCGCGCGCGCCGCGGTGACGGCCTGCAGCGAGGTGGGGTCGAGGACGCCGCGGTCGTGGTCGGCGATGACGAGGACGGTCATCAGATCACCCCGATCTTCTTGAAGATCTCGACGAGGGCGGGAACCGCGTCGGGACCGGTCCCGAGCACCTCGGCGCTGCGCGTCTCCTCCTCGACGAGGTCGAGGCGGGTCTTCTCCAGCCTCGGCTCCGGGCGCTCGCCGGCGACGACGTCGACCGGCTTCTTGCGCGCCTTGATGCGGCCGGGCACGGACGGGTAGCGCGGGATGTTCACGCCGTCCTTGACCGAGATCACCGCCGGCAGCGGCACCTCGTAGATCTCGCGCGCCGATCCGACCGCACGCTCGCAGCGCACGACGCCGTCGGTGATCGAGAGGCCCTTGACGTTGGTGACCACCGGCCAGCCGAGCGCGTGCGCGATGCGCACGGGCACCTGGTAGTCGGCGGTGTCGCCGGCCTCGGTGCCGCAGATGACCAGCTCGTAGGCGTCGCCCTCGGGCGTGCCCTTCTGGATCTGCTCGGTGAGCACTGCGGCCGTGGCCTGCGGGTCCCACTCGCGCCCGTCGGTCTCGACGAGCACGCCGCGGTCGATGCCGACGGCGAGCAGCGAGCGCAGCTCGGTCTCCGAGTCGGGCACTCCGACGGTCAGGACGGTCGAGGACCCGCCGTACTGCTCGACGAGCTGCACGGCGGCCTCGGCGGCGCACTCCTCGTGGGGGGAGAGCGTGAAGCCCATCGACGGGCCGCTGGTGTCGATCTCGGTCGAGTCGGGGGTGAGCACCCACCGCCCGCCCGAGAGGGGGATGCGCTTGGCGCAGACTGCGATGTGCATCAGCCCATGATCCGCTCGTTGGTGGGGTCGAAGACCGCGCCCGGGCCCTCGACGGTGACGGGGTACTGCTCGCCGAGGTACTCGACCTTGAGCTTGGTGCCGGGCGCGGCGTACTCCGGGGGCAGGTAGGACATGAGGATGTGCTTGCCGATCGACGGGCCGGAACCGGCGCTCGTGACGTAGGAGCGGCGGCCGCGCGCGTCGGTGATCGGGCCGCCGTCGGCGGTGAGGATCGGCTCGCGCCCCATCGGGTAGCGCTTCTCGCCGGTCGACGACGTCGGGTCGTCGACGGTGAGCAGGCTCATGATGGTGACGGGGTCGCTCTCGCGCTGGGCGAGCAGCGCAGCCCTTCCGACGAAGTCCGCCTCCTTCACCTTCGGCGTGGTCATGCCGGCCTCGACCGAGTCGTACTCGGTCTCGAGCTCGTTGCCGTAGGCGCGGTAACCCTTCTCGAGGCGGCCGGTCGTGCCGTAGACGCCGATGCCGACGGGGATGAGGCCGTGCGGCTGGCCCGCGTTCCACACGTAGTCCCAGAGCTTGGCGCCCTGCTCGAAGGGCACGTAGAGCTCCCAGCCGAGGTCGCCCACGTAGGAGATCCGGCTGGCGAGCACGCGGATCGTGCCGATGTCGATCGTGCGGCAGGTGCCGAACTTGAAGCCCTCGTTCGACAGGTCGTCGTTGGTCAGCGACTGCATGATCTCGCGGGCCTTCGGGCCCCAGATGCCGAGCGTGGTCCACGACGACGTGAGGTCGACGATCGACGCGCCCTCGGCGAGGTGGTCGGCGAACCACTTGAGGTCGGCCATGCCGTGCGCGCCACCCGTCACGACCCGGAAGTGGTCCTTGCCCAGCCGCATGATGGTGAGGTCGGACTTGAAGCCGCCGTTGATGCCGAGGATCGGCGTGTAGACGACGCGGCCGACCGCGACGTCCATCTGCCGCACCGCGGTCTGCTGCACCGATGCGAGGGCGCCGGGGCCGACGATGTCGAAGATCGCGAAGGCGGTGAGGTCGACGATGCCGGCGGTCTCGCGCATCTGCAGGTGCTCGGCGTTGATGATGGGCGACCACCAGCGCGCCTCCCACTCGCCGGTGCGCGGCATCACGGCGTCGCCGAACTTCTCGACCAGGCCCGCGTTGCTCTCGTACCACCAGGGGCGCTCCCAGCCGACCGTCTCGTAGAAGACGGCGTCGAGCGCCTTCTCCTGCTCGTAGTACGGCGAGAGGCGGATGTTGCGGTTGCCGGCCCACTGCTCGTTCGGGTGGATGATGCCGTAGGTCTTGATGAAGCCCTCGCCCGTGCGCGAGCGGATGTGGTCCCACGTCTTGTGGTGCTCGTGGAACCGCGCGATGTCGCTGGCGTTGAGGTCGATCTCGCTCTCGCCGAGCACCATCCACTCGGCGACCGACTTGCCGGTGCCGGGGCCCTCCTTGATCCAGACCGCGGCGCACGACCAGAGGTTCTTCACCTCGGGGGTCTCGCCGAGGACCGGCATGCCGTCGGGCGTGAGGGAGAGGATGCCGTTGATGGCGTACTTCTCGCCGATGGTCTCGTCGCCGACGATGTCGGGCATGAGCTCGAGGGCGTGCTCGTCCTGCAGGTCGAAGTCGTCCTGCGTGAACGGGAACTCCGTGGGGGACAGCGCCGCCTCGGCGATCGAGGGGAGCTCCTCGGGGAAGTACAGGATCGCGCGGTGGGCGTAGGACCCGATCTCCAGGCCCGTGCCGTGCTGGCGCTCGTACATGAACGTGTCCATGTCGCGCACGATCGGCCACTCGATGTCGCCCTTGCTGTCCTTGAAGAACGGGACAGGGCCGATGTCCTTCATCTGGTGGACGGCCGGGGTGAGCGGGATGCGCGCGCCGGCCATCGCGGCGATGCGCGGGCTCCAGCAGCCGCACGCGATCACGACGTACTCGGTCTCGATGTCGCCCTTGTCCGTGCGCACGCGCTTCACGACGCCGTCCTCGACGTCGATGCCGAGCACCTCGGTGCTGGGGGAGACGGTCAGCGCGTTCATCTCCTGCGCCCGCTCGCGCATGATCGTGCCGGCGCGCAGCGAGTCGACGACGCCGACGCTGGGCGTGTAGAAGCCGCCGAGGATCACGCTCTCGTCGATGTAGGGGACGAGCTCCTTGACCTCCTCGGGGGTGACGAGACGGGAGTCGATGCCCCACGCCTTCGCCGAGGTGATGCGGCGGGTGAGCTCCTGCATGCGCTCCGGCGTACGGGCGACCTCGATGCCGCCGCACTCGGTGAAGACGCCCATCTCCTTGTACTGCGCCATGCTCTCCGCGGTGAGGTGCGCCATCTCCTTGGAGTGGTCGACCGGGAAGATGAAGTTCGAGGCATGGCCGGTGGAGCCGCCGGGGTTGGGCAGCGGGCCCTTGTCGACCTGGACGATGTCGCGCCAGCCGAGCCGCGCCAGGTGGTAGACCAGGCTGTTGCCGACGATGCCGGCGCCGATGACGACGCACTTCGCCTGGGACGGAAGGCTCATCGTTCTCCCTTTCGAGGTCGCACCGGCGGTCGCCGGACGTCTGTGGTGGTGAGGGCCTAGAGGGCCTGGCGGATCGAGGCCTCGAAGCCGTCGATGTGGTCGGACATGCTCTGTGCCGCGAGGTCGGCGTCGCCGTCGCGTATCGCCTGCAGGATCGCCCGGTGCTCGCCGACGGCGTCGCCGAGGTGCTCGAGGCGGTCGAGCGCGAGGAACCAGATCCGCAGGGCGTGGGTGTAGTACTCCTCGAGCGAGCCCTCGAGGAAGCTGTTGCGGCAGGCGCGGTAGATGAACCGGTGCAGCCGCTGGTCGAGCTCGATGAGCGTGCGCTCGTCGGGGATGCCGCCCAGGCCGTCGAGCTCGTGCAGCAGCTGGTCGAGCACCGGGCGGTCGTCGTCGGCGAGGCGTACGGCGGCGAGCCGGGCGGCCGCAGGCTCGAGCGCGGCTCGAGCCTCGGACAGGGCGGTGAGCTCGCGCGGATCGACTCCCGCCACGAAGATGCCGCGTCGCGGGTAGACCTCGACGAGCCGCTCGCGCGACAGGAAGCGCAGCGCCTCGCGGATCGGCGTCCGACCCATGCCGAGGCGGGACATGAGGTCGGCCTCGCTCACCACCGCCCCCGGGGGCAGGTCCAGGGTGACGATGAGGTCGCGGATCCGGCGGTAGGCCTGGTCGGAGAGCAGGCCGGGCTCGGCCCCGGGCTCGACGACGACCGCTGACACGCGCACAGATATATCACTCGTCACCCCAGCCTGGGAACCCCTCCGCCGCCCCCCTCTGGGCGTGATCTGGGTTGTGCGCACGTTTCCGGGCTCGGATCGGGCCGGGAAGCATGCGCACGACCAAGATCACGCCAGTTCCCACGCGGCGGTTTGCCGGCCTGCGACGGGGGGGAGACGCCTCGCTCCCGTTGGAGGAGGGCGCTATGACCGACCGTCCGGAGGACCGCTACGTCGACCCGGCGTACGCCGAACCCACCTACGACCCGAGCGATCCGCGGTACGCCGCCGACCGCGCCGCGGCGCAGCAGGACGTGGCCGACGACCGTCC
>DASSQW010000229.1:0-2722 GCA_035702165.1 Candidatus Nanopelagicales bacterium | reverse complement strand
CGGCGTCGCGCGAGCCACGGCGGCGGTCCCACGCGCGCACGATCGCGGGCGCGAGCAGGACGGCGTACAGGTCGAACCAGCCGTAGCCGCCGGCCGCGATGCTGGGCGGGTTCCCCTGCGGCACGAGGCCGACGATCGTGTCGTAGGGCTGCCAGGTCCAGACGCCCCAGCGGGTGCCGAGGATCTCGAGGTAGCTGACGACGACGAACGCACCGACGTAGAGCAGCGTCGAGCGGCCCCAGCGCAGGAACGCGAGCAGGCAGAGGTACCAGAAGAAGCCCAGGACGTCGTGTCGCGGTGAGAGGACCAGGCCCCAGAACGCCCACAGCGTGGCGACCACGACGGTGGCGCGCACGGCGAGGGTCGCGTTGCGGCGTACGACGGGGAGCCCGCCGAACGCGAGCGCGGCGAGATAGACCAGCCCGTGGCCCGGGAAGACGTAGGCCGGGACGTGCTCGAGCCGGTAGACGTAGGTGCCGAGCCAGCCGGAGAACGTCAGCTCGATCACCGCCGCGATGGCGACGACGACCGCGGTCTGGGCGCGGACCAGGCGCGTCGAGCGCCACAGCCAGAAGAGCAGGAGCGCCCAGGTGACGGCGCCCAGCAGGAGCTGGCCGAGCGGGCTCGCGAACGTGTCGATCCACAGGGTGGACGGGATCCAGACGAGCACGGCCACCAGGCCGCGCCGGTCGGACCATCCACGTTGCACGGGACCAGTGTGACCGACCTCCGGCGCGTGGGCCTCCGGGCGGCCATCATGGGAGTTCGCTGGGCAACGACGCCCGTTCCTGCGCCACGATGCTCTGCACGCACGGGAGGGGATGAGCGATGACCGACAACCTGCTGGTCGGCGAGGTGATGACGCGCGAGGTCCTGATGGTCGGACCGGGCCACACGCTGCGCGAGGTGGCGAAGGTGCTCTCGTCGCGACGGGTCGGCTCTGCCGTGGTGCACGACACCGACGGAGCCGGGATCGGCATCATCACCGAGCGCGACATCCTGCGGTCGGTGGCCGCGGACGAGGACCTCGACGCCGAGACCGCCGGCAGCCACCAGACCTCCGAGGTCGTCTTCGCCGCTCCGACCTGGACGCTCACCGAGGCCGCCGATGCCATGAAGCGCGGCGGTTTCCGCCATCTCGTCGTGCTCGACGGCGGCGAGGTGGCAGGGGTCATCTCCGTGCGCGACATCGTGAAGGCCTGGACGCCCGAGCACTGAACCGCGCGGGTCAGCGCACCCGCAGGCGCATCGGCAGGCCGTGCGCCGGTCGCACGGTCACGAGGGGTACGGCGCGGGGCGGCGTACCGACGAGCTCGAGGTCGACCCGCGACGCGAGCGATGCGAGGACCAGCACCCCCTCCAGCAGCGCCATGTCGCGCCCGATGCACAGCCGCGGCCCGGCGCCGAACGGCACGTACGCCGGCGACGCGACCAGCTCGCGGCGGCGCTCACCCGCGGCGTCGAGGACACGGGTCGGATCGAAGCGCTCGGGATCGGGCCACACCCGCTCGTCGCGGTGGACGATCCACGGACTGATGATGACGAGCGCGTCAGCGGGCACCTCGACGTCGGCCAGGACGTCGGGCTCGAGCGAGCGCCTCGTGACCAGCCACGCGGGCGGGTAGAGGCGCAGCACCTCGTCGAGCACGGCGGAGGTGAACGGCAGCCGAGGCAGGTGCTCGCTGCGCGGCGTCGTCCCGCCGGTGACTGCCTCCACCTCGTCGCGCACGCGCGCGAGCGCTGCGCCGTCCTGCGCCAGGAGGCACCAGGCCCACGTCAACGCGCTCGCGACCGTCTCGTGCCCGGCGACGATGAACGTGACGACCTGGTCGCGCACCTGCGCGCGCGAGAGCTGCGAGCCGTCGTCGGCGTGCGAGGCGAGCAGCAGGTCGAGCATGTCGCGCGCCGGCGCGCCGTCGGGCAGCGGCCGGCGGGCGCGCTCCGCCAGCATGGCCTCGACCGTCGCGTCCAGGCGCGCCACCGCGCGCCGCAGCACGACGTTGGTCGGCGTCGGCACCGACAGCGGCACCTGCAGCGGGCTGCGCGCCTTCTTCACGACGACGTCGAGGGCGTCGAGCGTCGCGCGGGCCAGCTGGTCGGCCTCGCCGGAGAGGTCCGAGCCGAACAGCGACTCCCCCACCACCTCGAGGGCCAGGTGCATCATGGCGGCGTCGACGTCGACCACGTGGCCGTCGAGATAGCGCCAGGTCGCGAGCAGTCGTTCGACGGCGTCGGCGACGTGCGTCGCCACGAGCTCGAGCGACGAGCGGTGGAACGCCGGCTGCACGAGCGTGCGCTGCGGGCGCCAGGCGGCCGTGTCGGCGGTGAGCAGGCCCTCGCCGGTCACGAGCGACAGAGACGAGTACTGCGGCGTCCGCTTGCCGTAGGCGCGCGCGTTCGTCACCAGGACGCGGCGTACGGCGTCGGGGTCGGAGACCAGGTACGTCGCGGGCGCCGGGATCGGGAACTGCAGGATGTCGCCGTGCTCGGCCCGCATCCGGACGAGGAAGGCCAGCGGGTCGTGCCGGATCCCGCCGATCGAGCGCAGCATCTCCCCGCCTGCGGGACCCGGCGCAGTCACGGGCATCGGACGAGGCAGCCGCACCCCCCGATCCAACCAGCGCGTCGCCTCCCCACGCCCCCTCATCCCGCCGTGATCTTGGTCGTGCGCTCGTTTCCGCGGCTTCCAGGCTCCGGGAGACATGCGCACGACCAAGATCAC
>DASSQW010000228.1:0-18388 GCA_035702165.1 Candidatus Nanopelagicales bacterium | reverse complement strand
AGCAGCCCGGGGAACGTCTCGCGCTCGACCGACACGGGGCGGCCGGCGGGGATGGCGTCGATGACCGAGCGCCGGAAGACGTAGCAGCCGGCGTTGATCTGGTCGGTGACGATCTCCTCGGGCGTCGTCGGCTTCTCGAGGAACTGCGTGACGCGTCCGCTCTCGTCGGTGGGCACGAGACCGTACGCGCGCGGGTCCTCGACGCGCGTGAGGTAGAGCGAGACGTCGGCGCTGTCGTCGCGCCAGCGCTGGACCTGCCCCGCGATGTCGTGGCCGGACAGGATGTCGCCGTTGAAGACGAGCACCGGGTCGTCGGGACCGCTCTGCAGGAACGGCGCCACATGCCGGATCGCGCCTCCGGTGCCCAGCGGCACGTCCTCGGTGGCGTAGACAAGCTCGACGCCGAAGCGCGAGCCGTCGCCGAAGTGCTCGAGGAAGACCTCGGGCTTGTACGACGTCCCCAGCACGACGCGCGTCACGCCGGCCTCGCGGGCCCGGGCGATCTGGTGCTCGGTGCACGGTACGCCGGCGACGGGCAGCATCGGCTTGGGCGTGGTGACGGTGAGCGGGCGCAGGCGGGTGCCCTGGCCGCCGACGAGGAGGACTGCTTCCAGCACCGGGTCACTGTCCCACACGGATGCAGGGCCAGGACCGCCCGTAGGGTCGGTGCGTGCCCACCGCTCGGACGATCCCGGACGCGCTCCTCGCCGCCCTCGCCGTCGACGCGGCACGGCCGCTCATCACCTGGATCGGCGGGGAGGGCGCCCGCAGCGAGCTGTCCGTGCGGACCTTCGAGAACAACGTGGCGAAGGCCGCGAACCTGCTGCAGGACGAGGCCGGCGCGGCCGACGGCGCGCGCGTGGTGCTCCGCCTCCCGCCGCACTGGCAGACCGCCGTGTGGCTCGCCGCGTGCGCGGCGTCGGGGGCGTGCGCGTGGCTCGGCGGCGACGACGCCGACCCGCGCGTCGAGGCCGTCGTCGTCGGGCCGCCGCCCGACGCGGCGACCGCTGCCCCGCTCACCCTCGCGACGTCGCTGCACCCGCTCGGCATGCCCGCCGCGCAGCCCCTGGCGCGCGGCGTCCTCGACGCTGCGGTCGAGGTGCGCGCCCACTCCGACCGCTTCACGGCGTACGCGCCGCCGTCGGCGACGACGCCCTGGCTGGTCGACGACGACTGGGGGTGGACGCACGCCGAGGCGCTCGACGCGATGCGCGACCTCGCCTCGGGCTTCGAGGTGCAGGACGGCGGGCGGATCCTGGTGCGCACGCTGCGCGACGCGACCGACTACCGCACGGCCGGTGCCCTTGTCGCGCTGCCGTTGGCGACCGAGGGCTCGGTGGTCCTGCTGACGACGGACGAGGACGCCGACACCGTGGCCGACCGCGAGCGCTGCGACGCGGCGCTCGACCTCGACGGCTGACGCCCGAGGGTCCGGCCTACGCCGGGACCTTCGCGAGCACCGCGCCCGTGGTCGGGTCGGTGGCACCCGACACCCACGTGCTGGGCAGGGACAGCCGCGACCGGAAGGTCTCTCCCGACAGCGCCGCCGTCGCGCCGGTGGACGAGATCGCGACGGCCCGCTTGATCCCGCCGCCGGCGGTCCGCGACGTGAGGTCGAGGCTCACCACGTTCGGGAGACCGAAGGCAGCGGCGAGCTGGGCCTGCGTGCGCACGCGCGGGATCCACCTCGACCACGGCACGCTGGGGTCCATGCTCCAGTGGTCGTCGACCGACTGCGCGTACGCCAGCGTCCCGCCCCACACGTCGGCCGAGGACTGCGTGCGACCGCCGGACGCCGAGAAGTAGAAGGCGGTCACCGGCTTCCCGCCCGACACGACGGTGAGGCCGGAGCGCGAGCTCGACAGGGTCGCGATCACCGCGGCGCGCCACAGCGAGCCGCCGGTGCTCGTCTCCTTGACGAAGCCGGCGTAGGTCTGGTCGTAGTAGGGGCCCTTGCCCGAGTCGACGTGGCAGCGGCAGGCCGAGCGGATGGTGCCGGTGCCGTAGCGGGCCAGCGCGTAGGACCGCGAGGCGAGCACCTGGGCCTGCAGCGCCGCGGCCGGCCAGGACGACGACATCTCCGAGATGCCCATCAGGTACTCGTCGTGCAGCCGCACGTTGGCGACGGCCTCGAAGGTCGTGGGTGCGGCGGCCGTCGTGCCGAAGTCGAGCCAGCCGTAGCGGTAGCGGTGGCCGGCCGTCGTGAGACCGGCGGTGCTCGTCGCGAGGTTGAGGACGGTCGGGCCGGTGCCCGCCCCGCCGGCGGTCGTGGTTCCGCCCCAGTGGACGACGACGTACCGACCGGTGCCGATGAGCGTGGTGACGCCCGCGCGCACGCGGCGCAGCGTGACGGCTCCGTTGGCGGCGACGACGCTCCAGAGGTCCTTCGCGTCGCCGACGATCGGCGTCCGGCCGGTGAGGGTGACCTCGATGCCGCCGCCACCGGTGCGCACGGCCTCGCTGCGGAAGACGGCGACGGTGCGCTGGTGCAGCAGGTTCACGCGGAGGTTCACGGAGTCGGAGTACGGCGCGACGGTGCTGCCGGTGTAGTAGTGCTGCGCGATCTGGGTCGCGGTCGAGCCCTCGAGGGCCATGCCGCGGGCGCCGTACTGCGACATCCCGACGCCGTGGCCCCAGCCGGAGCCGGTGAACGAGAAGGACGTGGGGACCGGGACGGTCGTGACCGCCGAGACCGGGGCCGCGGGCGCGAGGGCGACCACGGCCAGGGCGCTCGCTGCCGCTGCCGCGGACGCCGCGAGCCGTCGCACCACCTGCACGTCGAGCACTCCTCACCTCGGTCGTGCGCATGCCGCACGTCCCCCACCCTTCTGTGCATCGGGGGGTCCCGGCCAGGACTTGACCCCCGACCCCGATGTCGCCCGCGGAACCGGCCGCTGAGAGGTCGCTGAGCACACCCGTGGGAGCGCTTGCGACGGTCGGGACCACCCCTGCCGCGCACCTAGGATGGGAGGGTGAGCACACCAGGCCCCTCGACGGGCGGCGCCCGTCCGGGCCGGAGCCCGCTGCGCGCGGCGGTGGCGGTGCTCAGCGTGCTCACGGTGCTCGCCACGGTCGTCAGCGCCGTCGGCTGGATGGGGCTCACGCACCTGTCGAGCAACATCGCGACCATCGACGTCAGCAACGACCTCGGGACCAACCGCCCCACGAAGGCGACGCCGACCCAGCAGACGGCGTACGAGCCCCTCAACATCCTGGTGATGGGCACGGACACGCGCACCGGCCAGGGCAGCGGTTTCGGAAGCGCGAGCACGACCGCGTCCGGCGAGGGGCACAGCGACACGGTGATCCTGCTGCACGTGTCCGGCGACCGCACCCGCGCACTGGGCGTCAGCCTCCCGCGCGACTCGTGGGTCACCCGCCCGGCGTGCAAGGGCGGCGGCGACGTCACCGGCAAGTTCAACGCAGCGTTCGCCACGGGTGGTCCGGCCTGCACGATCAAGGCCGTCGAGTCGCTCACGGGCGTGCGCATCGACCACTTCATCGTCGTCGACTTCACCGGCTTCGAGGCCGTCGTCGACGCCCTGGGCGGCGTCCCGATCTGCACCAGCCAGCCGATCGACGACCCCAAGAGCCACCTCAAGCTCAAGGCGGGCACGACGGTCCTCAACGGCCAGCAGGCGCTCGCCTTCGCGCGTGCGCGCAAGACGCTCGGCGACGGCAGCGACATCTCGCGCAT
Organism: Candidatus Nanopelagicales bacterium; assembly: GCA_035702165.1. Lineage (GTDB taxonomy): Bacteria > Actinomycetota > Actinomycetes > S36-B12 > CAIYMF01 > Longivirga. The sequence continues at coordinate 14,691 of DASSQW010000228.1, read as the reverse complement.
CGACCGCCAGCAGGTGTTCCTGTCCTCGGTCGTGCGCACCGCGACGAGCGCGGGTCTGCTCACCAACCCGGTGAAGCTGTTCGAGGTGCTCAACTCGGTCACCAAGTCGCTCACGGTCGACAAGGCGCTCGGCAGCGTCGACGCGCTGAAGGACCTCGCGCTCTCGATGCAGGGTCTCTCGCCCAAGGCCGTGAAGTTCATGACCGTTCCGTGGGTCAGCCGCGGCGACGGCGAGAACGTCGTGTGGACCAGTGCCGCCGACAAGATCTGGGACGCCTTCAAGAACGACACCCCCTACCCGCCGGCCAGCACCGTGCCGTCGGGCCAGAAGCCGCTCACCGTGAAGCCGTCCGACATCCGCGTCCAGGTGCTCAACGGCACGGGTGTCAGCGGCAAGGCGAAGTCGGTCGCCACCGAGCTCGAGAAGCTCGGCTTCGTGATCGCCGGCATCGGGACGGCGAAGGGCGGCACCGTGGCCACCACGACCGTGTCGTCCACGCCGGGCAAGGCCGAGGCGGCGCGCACGCTGGCCTACGCCGCCCAGACCTCGAGCACCGACACGACCGCCACCACGAGGACGCTCGTGCTCACGATCGGCACCGACTGGAAGGGCGTTCGAGCGGTGAGCGTCGCCACGAAGACGCCGAGCTCGGTCAAGTCGGCCGACACCGTCACCTGCGTCGCCTGAGGCGCTCCGCGCCGGACCGCTCCTGACTGCCGCGTCAGCGACGGCGTACCTCTCCTCCCCTCGACCTCCCTGCGTCGCTGCGCGCTCGCTAGGCTCGCTCGGGCGGACGACGTCGTCCGTTCGACAGGAGGGGCTGGCATGGCTCTGGACAAGGTGGTCGCGTCGCCGCACGAGGCAGTGGCCGACGTGGTCGACGGCGCGTCGATCGCCGTGGGCGGGTTCGGCCTGTGCGGCATCCCGTCGGTGCTCATCGGAGCGCTGCTCGACCACGGGGTGAAGGATCTCTCCGTCGTGTCGAACAACTGCGGCGTCGACGAGTGGGGCCTCGGCGTCCTGCTCTTCGCGCACCGCATCGCGCGGATGACGTCGTCCTACGTCGGCGAGAACAAGGAGTTCGAGCGGCAGTTCCTGCACGGCGAGCTCGAGGTCGAGCTGATCCCGCAGGGCACGCTCGCCGAGCGGCTGCGCGCGGGCGGCGCGGGGATCCCGGCGTTCTACACGCCCGCGGGCGTGGGCACGCAGGTGGCCGACGGCGGCATGCCGTGGCGCTACGGACCGGACGGCTCGATCGCTCTCCCGTCGCCGGCGAAGGAGACTCGCGAGTTCGACGGCCGCGAGTACGTGCTCGAGCGCGGCATCGTCACCGACGTCGCGCTGGTGCGCGCATCGGTCGGCGACCGGCACGGCAATCTCGTGTTCGACAAGAGCACCCGCAACTTCAACCCCCTCGTCGCGATGGCCGGCCGGATCACGATCGCGGAGGTCGAGCGCCTCGTGGAGCCGGGCGAGATCAGGCCCGACCAGGTCCACACCCCCGGCGTCTTCGTGCAGCGCGTCGTACCGCTCTCGCCCGAGCAGGCGGCGGAGAAGCGCATCGAGCGCCGCACCGTGTCCGCCCCGAAGGAGTCCTGAGATGGCGCTCACCCGTGACGAGCTCGCGGCCCGCGTGGCTCTCGAGCTGCGCGACGGCGAGTACGTGAACCTCGGCATCGGCCTGCCGACCCTCGTGCCCAACTACCTGCCCGCCGACGTCACCGTCGTCCTGCAGTCCGAGAACGGCATCCTGGGCACCGGGCCCTACCCCACCGAGACGTCGGTCGACCCGGACCTGATCAACGCCGGCAAGGAGACCGTCACGGTGCTGCCGGGGGCGAGCTTCTTCGACTCCGCGACCAGCTTCGGCATGATCCGCGGCGGCCACATCGACGCCGCGATCCTCGGTGCGATGCAGGTCTCGGCCACCGGCGACATCGCGAACTGGATGATCCCCGGGAAGATGGTCAAGGGCATGGGCGGCGCGATGGACCTCGTCCACGGCGCCAAGCGGGTGATCGTGATGATGGAGCACGTCGCCAAGGACGGCTCGCACAAGATCGTCGAGGAGTGCTCGCTCCCGCTCACCGGCAAGGGCGTCGTCGACCGGATCATCACCGATCTCGCCGTCATCGACGTCACCTCGGCGGGTCTGAGGCTGGTCGAGACGGCTCCGGGGGTTACGGTCGACGAGGTGGTGGAGGCCACCGGGGCGCACCTGGACGTGCGCGTCTGACGAAGGGGGACGCCGGCATGCGCGGCACGGGGGCACGGACCGCACGTGGGATGGCCGGCCTCGGAGCGGTGATCGTGGCGGCGACGCTCCTGCCCGCCAGCGCCGCGTCGGCAGCACCGGTCGACGCGACGGTCGTCGTCGCCCCAGCCGCAGCTCCGCTCGCGTCGGCGCCGCTCCCCTACGCCGGGATCCCGACCACCGGGTGGACCTTCCTCGACGTACCGCCCGGATCGAGGCCCTACGAGTCGTCGAAGGCCGCGAGCCTCAGCGACCCGAGGGCGCACACGTCGACAGGGGTGCGCCTCGTCGTCATCGGCGGGAAGACCTACAACCACCCGGTCGGGCAGGCCGCGCGCGGCCTGGAGATGCTCAACGGCTACCGCGTCACCAAGGACAGCCGCTACCTCGCGATCGCGCTGGCCAACGCGAGCCGGCTGGTGTCGACCCGTGTCGTCGACACGTCGGTCGTGTCCGACGGCGCGTGGTTCTATCCGCACCGCTACCCCTTCAGCCTGCACCGGTCGGCCGCCGACACGATGCCGCTGCCGTGGTACTCCGCCATGGCGCAGGGCGAGGCGCTGAGCCTGTTCAGCCGGCTCGCGCAGGCGACCGGGAGCGCGGCGTGGCGCTCCGCCGCCGACCGCACCTTCGCGTCGTTCCTCGTGCCGCAGCGCAGCCGCGGTGCGTGGGTCGTCGAGCAGGACAGCGACAAGCACGTGTGGCTCGAGGAGTTCGCCGCTCCCGGTCTGCGCCCTGCGCCGGACCACACCTTCAACGGCCACAACTTCGCGACCGCCGGCCTCGCCGACTACGTGGCGCTCACGCACGACCCTCGCGCCACCACGCTGCTCGACGGCGCGCTGACCTCCTCCCTCGCGCGCCTGCCGCGGCTGGAGAACCCGCGGTGGAAGAGCCACTACTGCCTGCGCCACCCCGCGATCTTCAGCGCCGGCTACCACCGCATCCACTGGTCGCAGATGCTCTGGTTCCAGCGCCTCACCGGTGACACCCGGTTCGCCCGCTGGGCCGACACTCTCGAGTACGACTACCCGACACCGGAGATCGGCGGCCGTCTCGCCCTCGTGCGGGGCACGCACGTCGGGCGCCGGCTCGACGCCGCCGGCCGGCTGATCGGCACCGTCACGGTGCGGCTCGGCTCGACCGCGCTGGTCTCGATGGACCGTCGCGAGCGCCTCGCGCCCGGCAGCGGCATCTGGCTGCACATCACGAGCGGCACGCTCGCGGGCACGTGGGTGCCCGAGGCACCCGGCTTCGCCTACGCCTACGGCGCCCGCGTGCGAATCACCTACCCGCTGACGCGCACCCTGGTGATGCCGGGTACGACGACGCCGGTGAGCGTCGTACTGATGGCAAGCTCGGGCGCGACCCTGCACAGCGGCACGATCACCACGGCGACGTCGTCGACGACGAGGACCTTCGGTGCGCGCGCCACGGTGAACGGGGTGGACCGCCTGCGCATCACGTCGGGCCGCTGGTCGGGCTGGTGGATCGCGGCGTCGTCGGTCACCCTCGACCCGCCCGCCTGAGAACGTCCGGCGGCATCGTGAGCAGGAACGCGCTCTCCACGACGCGTTCTGACTAACGAAGCAGAGCCGACGTGCGGGCTCCGAGAACGGGCGCAGTCCTTGACGCCCAAGGCTTGTTGAGGGTCGACGCGTTCCCCTGCTCGACTCCCCGGGATGGTCCTACCCTGCCGCCATGGGGACCTGGCTGTGGGGACGGGACGCCGAGCTGCGCACCGTCGACGCATGGTTGGCGAAGGAGGGTGCGGAGTCGCAGGCCCTGCTCATCGCCGGGGCGGCCGGTCTGGGCAAGACGGCGCTGTTGGCCGAGCTCGCGGATCGCGCGGCCGCAGCCGGACGACGCGTGCTCCGCGCCCGCGGCATCGCTACGGGAGCGGCGCCGCCGTTCTGGATGTGGACTCAGCTGCTGGGCGATGTCGAGGCAGACGTCGCGGATCGGTTCGCCTTCGTCGAGCGCGTGTTCGAGGCCATCGGCGCACAGGCTCCAGCGCTCGTCGCGATCGACGACGTTCAGTGGGTCGATGAGTCCTCTCTTCGCACGCTCGCCCTGGTCGTCTCCCGCCTGCTGGACACGGACGTGCTCGTCGCCCTGTCGATGCGGACGCACGACGCCCATGAGGGCTGGCGCACGTCCGGCGACGACCTGCTCGCCGCGGCTCAGCCGCTGCGTCTCGACCTGGCACCGCTGACCGCCCGCGCAGCCGCTCATTGCCTGACGCGAGCCGCCGGACAGAACCTGCCGCCAGAGGTCGAGGAGCGGGCACTGGCCCTCGCCAGAGGCAACGCCTTCTACCTCACCGAGCTCGGGCGCGCCTGGAGCTCAGGCGGAACCCTCTCGGTGCCAGCCGGGGTGTCAGGGGTGATCGGAGGCCGGGTGGCACGGTTGTCACCCAGGGCGCAAGAGCTGCTCCATGTCGCCGCCGTCCTCGGCGACGACACCGATATCGCGGTCGCCGCACGATGTCTGGGCCGCAATCCCATGCAGTGTCTGTCCGCGGCGCAGGAGGCGCTCGACGAGTCGCTGCTCGAGCGCGACGGCAGCGCGGTGCGCTTCGCGCACCCGCTCGTGCGCACCGCGCTGCTCTCGTCGATGTCGTTGCAGCGTCTCGTCGCGCTGCATCGGCGAGCAGCGATCGAGATCGAGCAACTGTATGAGAGCAGTCTTGACGACCACGCCGCCGACCTCGCGCGCTTGTGGTCCCAGGTGGTCGTCACCGGCGAGGTCGAGCCCGCCATCGCATGGGGGCGGCGGGCGGCCGATATCGCGATGGCTGCGCTCGCGTTCGAGGACGCCTCGCGCTTCTACTCGCTCGCCCTCGACTCAGGTGGTTCCTCGCTCGACGACCGCAGGCGCGCGGAGCTGCTGCGCGACCGGGCGATCGCCGACCTTCGAGCAGGGCGGATGGCGCAGGCCGACACCGGATGCCGTGACGCCTACGTGGTCGCACGACGCACGGGCGACGCGCACCTCGTGGCATCGGTCGCGCTCGCCCTCGACGCGATCGGCATCCGCGCCTGGGATCGGCCCCTCCGCGACCGGTGCGAGGAGGCGCTCCAGATGCTGGCCGGCGCGGACCCGGCGCTGCGGGCACGGCTGCTGTCACGCCTGTCCGACAGCCTCATGTACGACGGCGACTGGGATGGCGCGACCGCGACGAGCGCGGAGGCGCTGCGCTGGGCCGAAGCATCCGACGACGACGAAGCGAGGATCGCGGCCTACCGCGCGCGCCAGCTCGCCGTGAGCGGTCCCGGAGGGCACGCCGAACGAGTGGAGCTCGCAGCGCGGATGACGCAGCTCGGGGAACGTCTCGACCGCCCCGACGTCGAGATGTGGGGACGGCTGTGGACCATCGACTCGAGGTGGGAGGTCGGCGACCTGCTGGCCGTGACCGCGGAGATCACCCGGCTCGAGACAGCCACGGAGCGGGTGGGCGGCCCGCTGGCGCAGTGGCACCTGCTGGTCGCGCGGGCGGTGCTGGCCCAGGCGCGGGGGCGGCTCGACGAGGCACGGTCGCTCGGGGGCGAGGCCGGTGATCTGCTGCGTTCCACCGGGCATCCGGCGTGGTTCGGCGGCTTCATGGCTCTCCTCGCCGGCATCGGGCACCACCGAGGGCACGAGGCCATCGAGACCGATCCCCCGGCGGGACCTGCGACCGACCCGGGCGAGATGCGTTCCGCGCTGTTCGGCTACCTCGGACCTGCGCTGAACCTCGCCGAGAACGGACGGGTCGACGAGGCGCTGCGCAGGTTTCGAGCCGCCGGCCCGCCACGGACCTGGGACATCCCGCCGTTCTTCGAGATCAGCGCCTTGGCCGCGACGGCGATCATCAGCGTCGAGACGGGAGACCTCGATGCCGTGCAGTTCGTCCGCGATCGGCTGGCACCGTGGCGCGGGCGGCACCTCGTGGGGGGCGCCGGAGTGGGCAACTACTTCGGACCCGTCGAGCTGGCGCTCGGTCGGTGCGCCGCGGCGGTGGGCGACCTCGACGATGCTGAACGCGACCTGCGCGAGGCCGTCGCGATCTGCGACGCGATCGGCGTACCCGGCTTCGGCGTCGAGTGCGACGTCGAGCTCGCCGTCGTCCTGCAGCGCAGTGGCCGCGCAGACGAGGCGGCTCCCTTGCTCGAGAGCGCGCTCGTTCGTGCGCGGCAGATGGGCATGACCCGGTTCGTCACCCGCATCGAGGCGACACAGACTGTCGCCGGACGGGGCCGGACATCCGGCGACGAGCTCACCGCACGTGAGATCGAGGTGGCGCGCCTCGTGGCCCAGGGACAGTCGAATCGGGAGATCGCGGCGACGCTCGTGCTCTCGGAGCGCACCGCGGCGAACCACGTCCAGCACGTGCTGACCAAGCTCGGCATGGTGCGTCGTACGCAGATCGCCGCATGGTGGCCGCGATCTGAGTACGCGGATGAGTAGTTCTGCGGATTCGGCGGCGCCCTCCCCGCTCGTAACCTCCCGGGCATCCGTTCCAGCCACCAGGAGGACGACATGCCCTACGTGCACATCACCAAGACGCCCGGCAAGGACCTCGACGACTACCGCCAGGTCGTGAGCGCCGTCGGTGACTCACCGATCTCGGGACGCATCTCCCACTACGCCGGGACCGAGGAAGGCTCGCTCATGATCGTCGACGTGTGGCAGTCGCGCGCCGACGCGGACCGCTTCGCCGCTGAGCGCCTGTTCCCGGCCTTCGCCGGCGTCTGGGGTCGTCCGCCCGAGGACACCCTGATCCTCGCCTATGACGCCGAGGTCGTCGATGCGTGACGACCAGCGCGGCTACGCCGCCGGCATGGGCTGGGCCGCGCTCACCGTCATCGCCGCGGCCACGCTCGGGAAGCCACCGTCGCCGTCCGCGAGCACAGCGGAGGTCGCGAGCTACTTCGTCGACCACCAGCAGGCGGTCGCGGTCGGGAGCACCGTCAGCGCCGTCAGCGCGCTGCTGTTCCTCCTCTTCGCGGTGTCGCTCGCCGACCGGCTGTCCGCCGCGTGGCCCGCCGCGGTGGTCCGGGCGGCGGGAGCAGTGACGGCCGCCCTCGCTGTGCTCGGCGGCGCTCTCCAGGCGGCGCTCGCGCAGTCCGCCGCGCGCCTCGACCCGTCCGCCGTCTCCGCGGTCTGGACCGTGGTGTGGCCCGTCTTCTACCTCACCCCTCCGCTGGTGCTCAGCCTGTTGCTGGCCAACGCCGCCTTCGGCCTGCGAGCAACCACGGTGCCCCGGTGGGTCGGGGTGAGCGCCGGGCTTCTCGCCGCACTCGCCTTCCTCGCCGGCGTCGCAGGTCTGGTCACTGCCTCGACGACGGTCCTGGGCATCGGCTTCGCCGGGCTCGTCCTCACCATGATCTGGGTCCTCGCCACGTCGATCGCCCTCTGGCGTTCGGCCGCTCCCGCCGCATCGGACAAGCAGCCGGCGCTGCTCGCGCACTAGCGATCCAGAGGGAGGTGCGGGCCCGGGACGCCCGCACCTCCCTCGCTGGTCGGTGCCGCAGCTGGCTCACAGACCTGGCGCAGTCCCCCGACGTCACGGCCGCGACGCCCCCGGGAGCTACAGCCCGGTCAGCAGGTGCTCGCGCAGCACCTGCGCGGCACGTCGTCCGTCGTGCACCTCGGCCACGAAGGCAGGGCCGCGGGCGGCCTCCTCGCGGGCCCAGCCACGCTCGTCGAGCACGCGCTGGAGCACGTCGCGCAGGTCGTCGGGGTTCGCCTCGATGATCGGGACGTCGACACCGACCCGCTCGCGGACCCGGTCGCCGAGGTGGCCGACCACGACGCGGCCGAGCGCAGCGCCCTCGCACGCGAGAACGCCGTATCCCGCCAGCAGCATCTGGTCGATGACGACGTCGGCGTCGGCGAGCAGGTCGCCGACCTGCGACGGCGGCACCCCCTCGATCCGGCGGTACTCGACGAGGCCCTGCTGGTGCATCGGAAGCAGCACCGCCTCGACCTCCGCAGTGCCCTTGAGCGCCAGGTTCGACGGCGCGTGCACGACGACGGGCACGTCGCGCTCGAGCGGCGGCGCCTGGGGCGTCCAGATGCTCGTGTCGACGACGAGCGGGAGCAGGTGCGCGCCGGGCACGAAGTCGAGCAGGTCAGGTGTGGAGACGAACAGCGGCCCGTCGAACGCGGCGACCTTGGGCGCGAGCTCGTCGTACTGCGACTGCAGGCGCGCGGTGAGCGGGTCGGACGGGTCGCGGAACGGCGACCAGCGGTGCATCGCGGCGTGCTTGCGCGGGTCGCGGATCTCCGAGCCGTGGAAGACCACCCCGACCGCGACGCCCGCGGAGCGCAGGACGGCGGCGTCGCCGGTGAAGTCGCGGCCGTTGAGCGTGCCGAAGACCGGGCGGCCGGCCTCGAGAAGCGCATGCGTCCAGTCCTTGAGCGCGGCGGTCTGCATGCCGTTCTGCCAGGCGACGTCGCGCGAGAAGACCACCGGCTCGACCGCCACGTCGCGGCCGTAGTCGTAGTGGTCCTTCACGACCGCGACGACCTGCGTGCGCACGCCGGGCACGTTGCGCTCGACGGCCTTGGCCCACGCCCAGCCCTGCCCTGCGGAGTTCGCGGGACCGATGCCGAGCACCGGCGGCCCGGTGCGCCGACGGACGGTCTCGGCCGCCACCTCGAACGGGATGTCGGCCGGCAGGTGGGCGTCCCAGCCGAGCAGCTCGGCGTAGACGCCGACGAGCTCGGGCTCCTGCCCCTCCCACGAGTACTGCGCCAGCAGCGCGGGGTCGGCGCTGGCGGCGCGCAGCTCAGGACCTCGGCCGAGCGCCTCGCGGACCGCGCGCGCGAGGTCGGCCGGGTCGTCGGCGCGGTGCACGACACCGGTGCCGTGCTCGGCCACGAACTCGCGCTGCGCCTCGCAGTCGCTGACCACGACGGGGATGCCGGCGTGGAGGTACTCGAAGAGCTTGTTCGTCAGCGCCATCTCGTGGCTGCCGAAGTGCAGCAGCGGGATCAGGCCCACGTCGGCCGAGGCGAGGAACGACGAGACCTCATGCGGCGGAACGGGTTCCAGCAGGTGCAACCGGTCGGAGACGCCGAGGGCAGCAGCCTGCTCGGCCAGCTTCTGCACGGCCTGGGTGCGGGTGCTCGGTACGGCCACGACCGCGAGGTGCAGCTCGGGAAGGAGCGGCAGCGCCGCGACCGCGGTCTGCACGCCGCGCGCCGCCTGGACGCCGCCGGAGTAGACGGCGAGCGGTACGCCGTCGGCGAGGCCGACCGTCTCGCGCAGGCCGCGCACCGCGGCCTCGGACGCGGCGTCGGGCGGGATGTTGAGGACGACGGCGGGCAGGCGGCGCAGCCGGTAGCGGTCCTGCAGCGCCCGGGCCAGCGGCGGCGACACGGTGATGACGTGGTCGGCGCGGCCGATGTAGTCGCGCTCGAGGTCGGCCCACGCCGCGATGACGCGTCGGGTGCGCGAGCCGTACTGCGAGAGGCCTGAGACCCACTCGTGCGCGTCGTAGACCCAGCGGCACTCGCGGCCGCCGGCGCGGGCCCGCGCTGCGGCGCGGGCCGCGACGCCGATCATGTGCATGTCGTGCGCATGGATGGCGTCGGGCTCGAGGGCGTCGATCACCGGACCGAACGCGAGCTCGAAGTCGTCGGCCTCGGGCACGACCTTCTGCCATCGAGCTCCGAATCCGGTGCCGCTCCAGCCCTTGTCCCAGGCCTTCCACGCCAGCTTGGTCGCGCCGTCGGTACGCCGGCGCAGCGCCGAGCGCACGCGCACGGACTGCGCTCCGAGCTTGGTGCGCAGCGCGCGCGGGTGGTCGGGGTCGAGGCCGAGCACCTGCAGCCGCTGTCGGGCAGCCGCCTCGTTCTGCTTGGAGGCGTAGCCGAGCGGGAGGTGACGGCCGCGGCGGGCGGCCCGGCGCTCATGGCGGTTGTCGCGCAGCGAGAAGCGCACCGGCACGCGCACGATGTCGACGTCGCCGAGCGAGGCGAGGGTGCGCACGCCGGTCGGCGAGCTGCCGACGAGGGTGACGCGGGCACCTGCCCGCGACAGCGTCGCCGCCGACTTCAGCACGCGGTTGTCGTTGGTGATGTCGTTGCCGACGATCATCACGACGTGCGGCCGCCGCGCGGACTCCGGCGCCTCGCCGTCCCCCGCCGACATGGTCAGGCGGTGCCGATCACGCGACGGGTCACGCCGGGGAACAGGCCCGGGTCGGTGACGCGGCGGCCGTCGACGAGCACCCGGACGCCGGGCAGGTCGGCCGCCGCGATCGCGCGGTAGTCGGCGTGGTCGGCCTGCACGATGGCAGCGTCGACCGGCTCGCCAAGGTGGTACGCCGCCCAGCCGTACTTCGCGAGCTCGTCGTCGGTGTACATCGGGTCGTGCACGAGCACCTCCGCACCGCGGGCGCGCAGCGCGTCGACGGTCGGGAAGACGCCGGAGAACGCCGTCTCCTTCACGCCGCCGCGGTAGGCCGCGCCGAGCACCACGACGCGCGCACCCGTGAGGTCGCCGTACGCGCCCTCGAGGACGCCGACGGCGTACGACGGCATGTCGGCGTTGGCCTCGCGCGCGGCGCGCACGACCGTGGCCGACGGGTCGTTCCAGAGGTACATGCGCGGGTAGATCGGGATGCAGTGGCCGCCCACCGCGATGCCGGGCATGTGGATGTGGCTGAACGGCTGGGAGTTGCTGGCCGCGATCACCTGGTAGACGTCGATGCCGTTGTCGGCGGCGAAGCGCGCGAACTGGTTCGCGAGGCCGATGTTGACGTCGCGGTACGTCGTCTCCGCCAGCTTCGCGAGCTCGGAGGCCTCGGAGCTGCCGAGGTCCCACACGCCGTTGGGGCGGTCGAGGTCGGGGCGCTCGTCGAACTCGAGCACCGCCTCGTAGAACGCGACGCCGCGCTTGGCGCTCTCCTCGTCGATGCCGCCGACCAGCTTGGGGTAGCGGCGGAGGTCGGCGAAGACGCGACCGGTGAAGACGCGCTCGGGCGAGAACACGAGGAAGAAGTCGCTGCCCGCGGCCAGGCCGGAGCCCTCCTCGAGCATGCCGCGGAAGCGGCTGCGCGTGGTGCCCACCGGCAGCGTGGTCTCGTAGGAGACGAGCGTGCCGGGCTTGAGGCCCTGAGCGATCTCGCGCGTCGCGGCGTCCATCCAGCCGAAGTCCGGGACCCCGTCGGCGTCGACGAACAGCGGGACGACGACCACGACGGCCTCGCTGTCGGCGACCGCGGCGGCTGTGTCGGTGGTGGCGGTGAGCAGGCCGCGCGACACGACGTCGGCGAGCTTCTCGGCGAGGTGGGTCTCGCCCGGGAACGGCTCGGTGCCGGCGTTGACCAGCGCGACGGTCTCGGGGTTCACGTCGGCCCCGAACACGCGGTGGCCGAGGGACGCGAACTGCACGGCGAGCGGGAGGCCGATCTTGCCGAGGGCGACGACCGTGATGTTCAAGGGAGCTGCCTAGCGCTAGGGAGCACGGGAGCCTCCAGTCTACCGGCCGACGAGCCCGCTCCCGGCCGACGCCGGCCAGCCGCGCCACGTGACGACCGCCTCCGTGACCGCCGTCACAGGAACGGCCACGCGCCTCACGGTGCCGACGCCGGTCCGCGGCACAGGGCGATGCCTTGGGCGAGCAGGTCTGCCGACGCCGTCCAGGAGAACGCGACCGGCTGCGCGCTGCGCGACATCAGGCGCGGCGTGAGGAAGGACCGCGCCATCGCCGTGCCGCTGAAGGCGTACAGCGTGCCGTCGTCGGACCGGAACCAGATCTGGGCGTCGTCGCCGGCGCAGATGAGCGTGCCGCCGTCGTCGACGATGGGCCAGGTGCCCGGCTTCGCGGTCGCGCGGCTCACGTGCGCGCTGGTCCCGCTGTCGAGCGGCGCGGCCTGGTACTCCGCGATCGTCCCGGCGACGAGCACCGCGCAGGCCGCTGCCGTCGCGCCCAGCCCGACGAGGGCTCGGCGCCGTGTCGAGGGCGACGTGCCGACGCGGGTTCGGCGCACGGGGAGCCGCAGCGCGGCGAGGAGCGACGAGACGAGCACCGCGGCACCGACCCCGCCGAGCACGACGAGCGACGGCAGCGCGGGCGAGAGGTAGCGGAAGCCGGTGGGCGTTCCGTTGAGCGCGGTGGTGAGCAGCCCGGCGAGCAGCGCGCCGACCGTGACCGCGGGCCACGCCGTACGACGCAGCTTCCACGCGCCGACGAGCGCGAGCAGCACCATGAGGACCAGGGCGCGGTCCTTGGTCCAGACGGTGTGGCTGTCGACGACGATCGAGTTCCAGAACCGCGCGGGGATGTCGCGCAGGACGGCGCTCCTGCTGTCGACCTTGAAGATCGCCTTGAGGAAGAGGAACGGGTCGTACGGCGCCCACACGTTGGACACCCACTGCACGGCAGCAGCGGCGGCGAGGATCCAGGAGTAGGGCAGCCACGCGTTGCGCCAGCCGTGCCGGGTGACGAGGGCGTGCAGCCAGCCGAGCGCGACCATCGCGAGGGGGACGACGACCACCTGGCGGATGAACAGCAGCGACCCGACGAGCAGGCACGCGGTGAGCACCGACGGCCACGACCGCTTCACGTGGTCGAGCGGCAGGACGAGCAGCAGCAGCGCGATGACGAGGATCGTCTGCGCCTCGGTGTAGATGCCGAACGAGAACTCGGTGGCCTGCACGGAGAAGAGGAACAGCGCGATCGTCGAGGCCGCGGCGAGCCGGCCGAAGCGGCGCCACGCCATCACCGCGACCGTGACCAGCGAGCCGAGACCGCAGAGGACGCCGGGCACCCAGAGCCCGTCGAGACCTCCCGCGGCGCGGACGAACGGCACCGACATCAGGGGCAGCGCGGTGCGCGGGTAGATGAGCGGCGAGAACTGCGGGTTGAGGTAGCCGCGGTCGAGCAGCCGATAGGGAAGCGGGTAGGAGAAGTACCGCGCGGCCTCGCGCAACGAGTCCTCGTAGGGCCAACCGGCGAACTGCAGCGACATGGACGCGTAGTAGTAGTGGTCGCCGTTGTGACCGACGAAGCCCGCGAACGGGCGGTGCCCGGCGACGAGCGCGACGGCGAGCACGACCAGCGCGACGGCACCGAGGCCGGCCAGGGTCCGCGCGGCGCGCTGCGACACGTCTCCGCCCCTCCCGTCGGCCGATGCTGCCGAGGCGTCACGGTAGCCCGTGGGCGGCGCGGGACGCCGCGGACCCCGGCCGCCCGCGATCCTCGGCCCGTTACGCTCGGGGCACCATGGCACCCGATCCGACCAGCGACGTCCCCACCCTCGTCGCCGACCTGCGGTCCGCGCTCGGACCCGCGCCGCTCGTGGTGCAGCTCGTGGACTCGATGCCCGCCTCCGGCTCGCGACCGCTGCTCGCAGCCGCCGTCGCGCGCGAGGCGGGCTGGGCCTCCGTGGTGGTCGCGATCGTCACCGCTGGTTCCGCCGGCCGGTCCGAGATCGACGGCATCCCCGTGCTGGCGGTGCCCGTGGGTACGGCGTACCGGGATCTGGCGAAGGCCTCGGCGCTCGACTCCGCGCGCCTCGAGTCGTGGGTGGTCTCGCGCGACCGTGCGCTCACGCTGTCGGTGCGCGCCGCCGACGGCGACCTGCGCGCCCGAGCGCGGTGGACGTCGTCGCGCCGGTCGTTGCTCGACCAGGGTTCGGTGCCGACCCGCACCGCAGCGGCGGAGCCGCCCACCGGCCGCTGGGTCTCAGCGCCGACCGCGGTCGACCTCGAGCTCGCCGTGGCGTCGGTGCTCGACCCGCTCGCGCCAGCGGTCGTCCACGCCTACGGCGCCTCTCTCGCACCCGCGTCGCGCACGACGCGGTTCGCGCGGGTGCGCGGCGACGGGATCGCGCTCGTCGCCGATCTCGTGCCGCCGCTACCCACCGCGGAGCAGCTGGCGTCGGCCGACGCGACGGTGGCCCCGCTGCCCTTCCTCGCCGACGACCGCTCGACGGTCCTCGCCGGGCCAGCGTCCGCGCCGCTTCCGGCGCTCACCCGAACCCGCATCGCGCTCGGTGACGACGAGCAGCTCGTGGCGGTCCGGTGGGTCCCCGGCCGCACGACCGCGGTCGAGGCCGTCGTCGACGCCCTCGAGTCGACACCGGGGCTGCACGCGCTGATCTACGCGAGCCGCAGCGGGCCTGCGCTGACCGCCCTGCTCGCGGACGCGCAGCGTCGAGGAGTGCGCGGTCGGCTGCACACGGACACGGGAGCCGGCCCCGCGGTCCTCGCCGGCGCCGACGCGACCGTGCTCACGGCGTCCGGCGACGCCGTGCCGGTGGACCTGCTCGACGCGGTGTCGCTGGGCATCCCCGTGGTGGGGCCGTCGGCTCCGACCTTCGACGGGCTGGTCGCGCGCGAGGGCTTCGGCCGCGCGCACGACGGCACCTCCGCGGGAGTCGGCGCGGCGCTGCGCGAGGTGCTCGCCGACAGCGCGGTGCGCGCATCCGCGGGTCGG
>DASSQW010000227.1:0-4602 GCA_035702165.1 Candidatus Nanopelagicales bacterium | reverse complement strand
GAGCACCCGGCCCCCGAGCCGGCTGCGGCCCGCGGAGTCGCGGGCGCCCGGCGAGCGCACGACGATCCGTGTGCGCTCGGCGACGAACAGGTCGTGCGAGAACTCGAACGGCACGTCGTCGGAGTCGACGGTCGTGCGCGTCACCGATAGCAGGGCGTCGCCGGTGCGGATGCCGAGGATCGACGCGACCTCGCTCGAGGCCGGCGCCACCTCGATCCGCTCGACGGCCTCGTGCGGATGCAGACCGTACTCGCGCTCGAGGAGCTCGTAGAGGGAGCCCGAGAGCTCGCGCTCGGGCAGGCCCGGCACGCGGTCCGCCGGCAGCTGCGCGTGCTCCAACGAGATGGGTACGCCGTCGGCGAGCCGGATGCGGACGACGTCGACGACGAGGCTGCCGTGCTCGAGGCGCAGCGCCTGCTCGGCCTCGGCGCTCGGGCGGACGACCGAGATGCCGACGATGCGGGATCCAGCCGTGAACCCCTGATCGCGCAGCAGGGCCGGAACGCCGACGATGCGGGACAGATCGCGGTCGATCTTCCCCTGGGACACGAACGTGCCGCCACCGCGACCGGGGACGCGACGGACGAGGCCATCGGCCTCCAGCGCGCCGAGCGCCTGCCGCAGCGTGGAGCGGCTGACGCCGAGCTGCACGGCGAGGTCGCGCTCCGCTCCGAGCCGCTGGCCTGGGCGCAGCGATCCGTCGCGCATCATCGTCTCGAGACGACGCCGCGTGTCGTCGGCCGCTCGCCCGAGCGGGCCGTCCTCGTCGCTCATCGCACCCCCTTCGGCGACCACAGTACGTGCGGCCGCGCCGCCGATCAGTCCTTGGCCGCCTCGAGCGCCGCGAGCGACTCGGGCAGCACCTGACCGCCGTCGATCACCAGCGCCTGCCCCGTGACGTAGGCAGCCTCGTCGGTGGCGAAGTACAGCGCGGCGTACCCGATGTCCTCCACCTCGCCGAGCACGCCGAGCGGGATGGTCGCCTCCATGGCCGCCTTGTACTCGGGGCCGAGGTCGGCGAGGCCCTCGGTGGCCACGTTGCCGGGGAGCACCGCGTTGACCGTGATGCGCTTCGGTGCGAGCTCCATGGCGGCGGTCCGCATGAAGCCGAGCTGCGCGGCCTTGCTCGCGCCGTAGTGCGCCCAGCCGGGGTAGCCGGTGATCGGGCCGGTGATCGACGACGTGAGGATGACGCGACCGTGGCCGGACGCCGCCAGCGCCTCGGTAGCCGCCTGCACGGTGAAGATCGTGCCCTTGAGGTTGGTGCCCATGACCAGGTCGATGTCGGCCTCGGACATCGACGACAGCTTGACGTCGGGGAAGATCCCCGCATTGGCGCACAGCACGTCGAGGCCGCCGTTGCGCTCGAGCGCCGCGGCCACCATGGCCGTGCAGTCGTCGAGGCGCTGCACGTCGCCGAGCACGTAGCTGACCGCGCCGCCGCCGAGCGCGGTGAGCTCGGCGGCCGCCGCGGACGCCGACGTCTCGTCACGCCCGCTCACGACGACGTTCGCGCCGGACATCGCGAACACGCGCGCGATGCCCTTGCCGATGCCCTTGGTGCCTCCGGTCACGAGGACGGAGCGGCCGGCGATCGAGCTGAACATGGGTCTCCTCCGGAGGTCAACCGATCTGGGTGAGGTAGGCCTCGGCGAGGTCGCACGAGCCGAGGGTGAAATCCGATCCCAGGGCCTGAGCCTCGGGAACCGCCGAGTGCGAGCCGATCCACGCCACGAGCAGCATGCGGCGCAGCATGATGAAGGTAGGGAGCTCGTCGATCTCCTCGGGCGAGAGCGGGGCCACCGTCTGATAGCCGGTGACCCACGAGTCGACGAGCTCGGGGACGATCGGCAGATGCTCGATGAACGACAGCGACGAGCCCAGATCGTAGAGGTACCACGAGAATCCGCAGTCGTCGAAGTCGATGACACCGACGTCGGGGCCGTCGACCAGCAGGTTCGCGAGCCGCATGTCGGCGTGCACGAGGCCGAACCGGTCCGGACCGCGGCCGAACGCCTCGAGCCGTCGGCGTACCGCGTCGGCGCAGCGGCCGAGCACGTCGAGCTCGGAAGGCCCGACGCCGAGGCCGTCCTGCCAGCGACCCCAGTGGCCGCGGTCGCCGAGCGAGGTGTCGTAGTCCCAGGTGAATCGGGTGAAGCCCTCCGGCCGCTGCCACCGCCGGGCGTGGGCGTGCAGGCGTGCCGTGATCGAACCGAGCTCGCGGAAGTCGTCGACGAGCCGGTCCTCGGGCGGGGACACGCCGTCCATCCACTCGAAGCCGACGACCATGCGCTGCTCGCCGTCGGGGTGGCGAACCTCGACGACCTCGCGGCCGTCCGGGGCCGGCACCACGGGGGCAGTCCGCACGATGCCCTCGTCGCGCAGCGCCTGGATCCAGGTGAGCTCGCTGTGGACCGCGTCCCGCGAGTGGTATCCGGTGCGGTGGACGCGCAGCACGATCCGGCGACCGTCGCCGTCGAGGCGGTACGTCGCGTTCTCGGAGACGTTGAGGAGCGTGAGCTCGCCGTCGGGCAGACCGTGCTCGGCCGCGGCGGCGCGGGCGAACACCTCGAGGCGGTCGGTGTCGAGCTCGGTGCTCACGGCTCTCCTGTCCTGCGCGGGTCTCGCGCCCGTGCATCGTCGCGGACGCGCGGGGGCGGCCGCGACCGGTTCGTCCTAGTGCTCGCGACCGACGATGGACGTCAGCGCCTCGGTGATCGCCTCGCGCGCCTTCTGCACGCCGGCCGTCGTACCACCGATGTAGACGCGACCGGCGGCCCCGATCATCTGGACGTCGACCAGCGTGTTCTCGGGCGCCGCGCGCTCCGCCTCGTTGGCGGCGACGGCGGCGAACAGGGCCGGCGTCATCTCGTAGACGAGCAGCGACTGCCCAGGCAGCAGCATCGAGGCCTGCCGGTTGCGGTTGATGATGACCGCGTGCTGGTCCGTCACGTCCTCGATCACGTCGTGGTAGAGCACGCGCGGCGCGAGCTGGTGCGACGCCTCGGCACCGAGCCCGTCGAGGATCGCCGCACCCGCGGCCGTCACGTCGGCGAGCGACGAGCCGTGGACCTCGAGGACGCCGAACTGGCGCTCGACGAACAGGATCCCGGGCTCGACGTCGGGCACCGACGTGAGGGCGAGGTGGGTCACGCGCTCGATGGCGAGGCCGGGTGCGACCTCGACGATGAGCGCGTGCTGGCCCGCGTAGGGCGGGTACCCGCGCGCCCGCGTCGGCGTACCGAGGTACGCCGCGAACTGCTGCTGCAGGTCCTCGATCAGCAGGTAGACGCGAAGCTCAGGTCCCGCGACGGGGACCGAGCTCACGCCTGCTCGCCGCTGACCGTGAAGTGACGCGACAGCTCGGCGTGCGGACGCGGGATGACGTGGACCGAGACGAGCTCGCCGACGCTGGCGGCGGTCTCGGCGCCGGCCTCGGTGGCGGCCTTCACGGCGCCGACGTCCCCGAGGATGGTGACAGCGACGAGGCCGTCGCCCGACTCGTCCTTGCTCACGATGGTCACGTTCGCGGCCTTCACCATCGCGTCGGCGGCGGCGAGGGCGGCGACGTAGCCCTTGGTCTCGATGAGACCGATCGCGTTGTTCGACATGTGCAACTCCTGTTCGTGCGCCACGGGGGACCGTGGACGTCTCTGCGGTGGCCGACGGGCGTCAGCCGTTGGTGGTGGACCCCTCGTCGACGATGCCGATGATCAGGGCGTCGATGGGTGGGGTGCTGTGGTTCGGGAACCAGCCCGACGCGACCGAGCCCGTGGCGACGAGGACGGTCTCGCCGACCCCGGTGCCGAGCACGTCGAAGGCCACGAGGTGGCTCCCGCCCTCCGCCTCGACCTCGAGGAACGCGCCGTTGGGCACCTCCTCCAGCCGGCGGCTGGACCACACGTTCCCGATCACGCGTGCGCGCAGCATCAGTCCTCCCTCATGATCTCGACGCCGGCCGTCCGCGCGCGGTCGCGCGCGAGCGGGGTCAGCACGGCTCGTCGTCCCAGGACGAGGCGAGCGCCGGCGACCTTGGCCTCCCGCACGTGGCGCTCGGTGACGGCGCCCTTCTCCACGTGAACCACAGCGGTGCTTGCGGGTGCCGGCGCCCCGGCGGCAGGGGTCAGCCGGAACGTGGTGCGACCCGCGAGGATCGCGTCGCGCACCTCCGGGGTCGCGCCGGCGACCTTGCGCGCGAACGCCGTGAGCTCGGCGTCGCAGGTGACCGACACCGGCTCGACGGCGTCGGTCGCACCCGCACCCGCCGTGGTGGCCGGCACGATCTCCTGGAGCACCTGGCGCACCATCTGGCGCAGCAGGTCCTGCTCGGGGGACGGGGCGTTCATCCGACGCTCCGCAACGCCGCTTCGGCGGCCTCTGCGGCCTGCCGCACGTCGCCCTCCTTGCCGGCGAGGTAGACCCGCCCGGTGGCGCCGATCATGCGGTAGTCGACGACCTTGATGGCCGCGGCCTTCTCCGCCTCGTTCGTCGCGAGGATCGCGGACGACGCCGGGGCCATCTCGAGCACGAACAGCGACTCGCCCGGCAGCGCCATCGAGCCGATCTTGTTGCGGTTGATGAGGAACGCGTGCTGGCGGTCGA
>DASSQW010000226.1:0-2476 GCA_035702165.1 Candidatus Nanopelagicales bacterium | reverse complement strand
CTCGACCAGGTGGGCCTGCCCGACCCGCGCGACGCCGCGAGGGCCTACCCCCACCAGCTGTCCGGTGGCCAGCGCCAGCGCGTCGTCCTCGCCATCGCCCTCGCCAACGACCCGGCGCTTCTGGTGTGCGACGAGCCGACGACCGCCCTCGACGTCACGGTGCAGGCGCGGGTGCTGGACCTCATCGTGCGGGGCGTGACGGCACGCGACTCCGCCATGCTCTTCATCACCCACGACCTGTCCGTCGTCGCGACGGTGTGCGAGCGCGTCCTCGTCATGTACGGCGGCCGCATCGTCGAGGCAGGTCCGGTCCGCGAGGTCTTCCGGCGCCCGCGCCACCGCTACACGCAGGGACTGCTCGCCGCGTCCGACCTCGACTCGGCCGTCCCCGGCGGGCAGCTGCCGACGATCCGGGGCACCGTGCCGCCCGCCGGAGCCTTCCCCGACGGGTGCGTCTTCCGAAGCCGCTGTGACCACGCGACCGAGGTCTGCGCGACCGACCCGCGGTGGACCGGGAACGACCCGGCACACGGCTTCGCCTGCCACCATCCCGCCGACGAGGAGCGTGTGCCGTGACGACGCCAGCCATCCATGTGCAGGAGCTGCGCCGCTCCTACCGCCGTCCGCGCACGTCGCTGCGCCAGCCCGGGCCGGTCGTCGAGGCGCTCAAGGGCGTGTCGTTCGACGTGGCCCGCGGGGAGCGCTTCGGCATCGTCGGCGAGTCCGGCTGCGGCAAGTCGACGCTCATGCGCCTGCTCGCCGGCCTCGACCAGCCGACGAGCGGCGAGGTGCAGGTCGAGGGGCAGACCGTGTCGGGGGTGGCCGAGCGCAGGCTCGGCTTCCTGCGCGCGAGCCTCCAGCTCGTCTTCCAGGACCCGATGGGTTCACTCGACCCGCGGATGCGGGTGCGGGACATCATCGCCGAGCCGCTCGTGGCGCAGGGCCTGCCGAACCGGCGGGCGCGCGTGGCCGAGCTCCTCGAGGCGGTCGGGCTGAGCCCCGCGGCGGCCGACCGGTTCCCGCACCAGTTCTCCGGGGGCCAGCGCCAGCGCATCTCGATCGCCCGCGCCCTCGCGCCGTCGCCCTCGATCCTGCTCGCCGACGAGCCGGTCAGCGCCTTGGACGTGTCGGTGCGCGCGCAGGTGCTGAACCTCATCACCGACCTCGTCGGTGAGCTCGGTCTGACGCTGGTGTTCGTCTCGCACGACCTGTCGGTGGTCCGACACGTGTGCGAGCGCGTGGCCGTCATGAGCGAGGGAGAGATCGTGGAGACCGGCCCGACGCAGCAGATCTTCGACGACCCCCAGCACCCCTACACCAAGCGCCTGCTGCGCGCCGCGCCGAGCATGCGCCGCGCCCTCGCGGGCGCCGGCACCGCAGACCTCCTTGGAGACGCATCGTGACCATGAAGTACACCCCCGAACACCCCGCCGGGCTGCCCGTCGGCGACGGCTGGGTCGACGTCGACGAGACGGCGACCGTGACGTTCCCCTTCACGGGCGAGGTCGTCGCGCCGGCGCCAGTCGGATCGAGCGCGATTGCCACGCAGGCGATTTCGTATGCCGTCGACGTCCGTGAGCAGATGGCCTCCCTTCCGTCGCACGCCCGACGGGCTGCTCTGGTGGAGACCCACCGGCTCTTCGCCGAGCGGCGCGCCGAGGTCGAGCGGCTCCTCGTCCTCGAGACCGGCAAGCCGCTCGTCGACTGCCGGGTGGAGGTCGACCGGACGCTCCTCACGCTCGTCACCGCAGCCGAGGAGGTGGCGCGGCTGCACGGCGAGACCGTGCCGCTGGACCTGCTGCCCAGTGGTGAGGGGCTTCTCGGCTTCTGGGTGCGCAAGCCGGTCGGCGTCGTGGTCGGGATCGCCGGCTTCAACTACCCGCTGCTGCTCGCCGTGCACAAGCTCGCCCCCGCTCTGGCGGCTGGGTGTCCGGTCGTCGTCAAGCCGGCGCCCCAGACGCCGCTCGCGACACTGTGGCTCGTGCACGTGCTCCGTGAGGCGCTCGCGGCAGCGGGCGGCCCGCGGGCCGGCATCCAGCTCGTCACAGGCGGTGTGGATGTCGGCGTGACCCTGACGACGGACCCTCGGGTGGCAGCCGTGTCGTTCACGGGTTCTGCCGCGGTCGGGCACCGCATCGCGAAGGACGCCGCGCCGACGAAGGTCCTGCTCGAGCTCGGGTCGAACGCGGCTCTCGTCGTGGCCGCGGACGCGGATGTCGACGCGGCGGCCGACGCAGTGGTCCGCGGCGGCTACTACGCCTCTGGGCAGGCGTGCATCAGCGTGCAGCGCGTCGTCGTCGTGGAGTCCGTGAGGACCCGCTTCCTCGACGCCCTGTCGGCGCGGATGGCGCAGGTTGTCGTGGGCGACCCGCGGGAGGAGGCGACGCGGGTCTCGGCGCTCATCGACGCGCGATCGACGGAGCGGGTGCTCGAGTGGGTGCGGGACGCCTGTGAGGCCGGCGGCACCCTGGTGCAC
>DASSQW010000225.1:0-5006 GCA_035702165.1 Candidatus Nanopelagicales bacterium | reverse complement strand
TCCCCGAGGAGCACCACGGTCGTAGCGGCCGACGTGTCGCCGAAGGCGCACGCGTTCGGCGGAGCGGTCGCGGCTGCCTGCAGGTGGCAGCCGTCGCCGTAGATCGACGGGATGTCGCCGCGGGCCCTCGCCGGGTTCGGGGTGATCGCGCCCTTCGGCCACCCGATCGCGGAGGTGCTCGCCGAGGTCGACGGCTTCGCGGAGGGTGAGGCCGGCGGTGTCGACGGCGGAGCGCTCGCCACGCCGCGGCCGGTCTGCTCGTCGGCCGCCGCACCGAGCGTGACCGCGGTCGCCATCGAGCCGCCGCCGGGGAGGCCGGCCAGTGCGAGCCCGGCGAGCGCGGCGGCCGCCGACAGCGCGCCGCCGAGCAGCAGCGAGCGCCGGGTGCTGGCGACGAGCGACGGGAGATGGTGCAGCGGCCGCTCGACGAAGCGGTAGGCGACTGCTGACGGGATGAGCGCCGCGAGCACCAGCGCCACCTTCGTCGGCGTCGCCAGATCGCCGAGCACCGACGCCGCGAGCACGAGGAACGGCCAGTGCCACAGGTACCAGGAGTACGAGAGCCGACCCACGGCGCGCATCGGCCAGGTCGAGAGCAGCCCCGGTACGCCGACCTCGCTCGAGGACGCGCCGGCGGCGATCACCGCCGCGGTTCCGAGCACCGGCCACAGCGCGGCGGTGCCCGGATAGGCGACGTCGTCGTTCAGCAGCACGACCGAGCCGAGGAGCACGATCGCACCGAGCCAGCCGATGGCGCCGCGCATCGCGGACGGCAGGCGCAGCAGCTGCGCGGCGCCGATGGCGAGCAGGCCGCCGATCGCGAACTCCCATGCGCGCGTGGGCATCCCGAAGAAGGCCCACGGCTGCACGCGGTCGGTGAGCCGCAGCGACAGCAGGAACGAGAGGATGCCGAGACCGGCGAGCGCGACCGCCAGATGGCTGCGCGGCAGCGTGCGGCCTGCCGCGGTTCGTCGGCGTACCTCGAGGGCGAGCAGGCCGAGGATCAGCAGCGGCCACACGACGTAGAACTGCTCCTCGACGCCGAGCGACCAGAAGTGCAGCACCGGGCTCGGCGCGGAGTCGGCCGCGAGGTAGTCGGTCGCCTGCACGGCGTAGCGCATGTTCGCCACGTAGAGCGCCGACGCCGTGATGTCGAGGCCGACGCTGCCGTGGTCGAGCGCCGGGATCATCCAGTACGACGCGATCGCGACCACCGCGAGCACGAGCGTGGCGGCGGGCAGCAGCCGACGGGCGCGCCGGGCCCAGAAGCGCCCGAGCGAGACGCGGCCGGTCGAGCCGATCTCGGCGACCAGGAGCCCGGTGATGAGGAAGCCGGAGATCACGAAGAAGACGTCGACGCCGACGAAGCCGCCGCTCAGGAGCGGCAGTCCCGCGTGGGAGCCGACGACGGCGATGATCGCGACGGCGCGCAGCCCCTCGACGTCGGGACGGAACGCGATCCCGCGCCTCGTGCCCGGGTCGCGCAACGCCCCGACGGGCGCGGAGACGTCAGGGGCCGGCACCCGCCCAGGCTACGTTCCGCGGCACCTCCTGCCACCGCGACGGCCCCGCAAGCCGTGGGTACGGACAGGAGGCACAGCCTGAAGGTGCGCGGGATCCTCCAGCTGACGCACGTTCCGGCTGTTTCGCGCGTCCTGACGGCGTGCGCCGGGTCAGCGGCGGGGCGTGTCCGGCGCGATGATCAGCGAGGCCGAGAACGAGACGGCGTCCGCGGGCGCTGCCGGGCGGTTGCTGCGGCGGTAGGGAGCGAGCACGTCCTGGATCGCTGAGGCGACCTCGGCGAGCTCGGCCTTGGTCAGGACGACGGTGTCGCGGGCGTAGTGCGACCCGATGCCCTCGCCCTTGGGCAGGCGCGCGTCGGCGCGCACGGAGGCGAGCAGCCGCTCGCGGTCGAGGTCGAGCGCGTTCACGACGAGGAGCTCCGCTGCCGCGAGACCGGACGCGTTCACGTCCGGGCCGCTGCGCGGCATGTCGACCTTGAGGTTGGCACCGGCCCGCTTCCACGGCCGCTCACGGCCGTCGCCCCGCGGCTCGGCGCGCAGGACCAGGCCCACCTTCTCCAGTGCGCGCAGGTGGTAGCTCATCGCGCTCGGGGTCACCCCCGCGAGCTCCGCGCACTCGGTGGCGGTCAGCACCTGGCCGTCGTACAGCGCGTCGATGACGGTGAGCCGCGCCGGGTGCGCGAGCGCTCGCACCGAGGCGGCGTCGGAGAGCACGACCTCGTCGGGCTCGGTCGGCGCGGTACGTCG
The DNA here is from genome assembly GCA_035702165.1 of Candidatus Nanopelagicales bacterium. Taxonomy (GTDB): domain Bacteria; phylum Actinomycetota; class Actinomycetes; order S36-B12; family CAIYMF01; genus Longivirga. Next base: position 2,736 of record DASSQW010000225.1, on the reverse strand, counting down.
GGACACACCCGAACGCTAGCGCCCGCCCCGCACCGATCCCGCCCCGAGCGCCGCGTCTCGTCGATGCCGTCCACGGGCGGCGGTCGCGGCCCGCGCGTCCCACGGGTCCCCGGTGCGCGGTCGAGGGGTGCCCTGGCGCGGCGCCGCGCGGTCGACGGGTGCTCAGCGCGACGTAGAGACCGCGCTGGCCACCCCTCGACTCCCGCTTCCCGTGCGACGGGTGCTCAGCGCGGCGTAGAAGCCGCGCTCGTCACCCGTCGACGGGCAGGGGGTTGACGGGGAGAGATCTGAAAGAGTACTTTCGAAATATGTCCTTCACATCTGCCCAGCGCCGGGACCTCTCGCTCGTCGCGACCGGCCGGGGCCTCTCCCTCCTCGGCGACGAGGTCGCCGTCCTCGCGCTCGTGCTGTGGGCCAGCGTGCGGGGCGAGGGTCCGCTCGCCGTGACCGCGCTCGTGGTCGCCGCTGCGCTGCCGCAGCTGGTCGCGGCACCGCTGGCCGGGCTTCTCGCCGACCGCGTCCCCACCCGACGGATCGTCGCCTCGGTGTCCGTGCTGCAGGCGCTCGTGGTGGTCGGCCTGATCGCGGCGGTCTCCTCGGGCTCCCTGCCGTGGGTGGTGCTCGGAGTCCTCGCCCTCAACCTCGGCCAGGCGGTCGCGAACCCGGCGTGGCAGGCCCTCGTGCCGTCGCTCGCACCGGGCGACGACCTGCAGCGGGCGCTGTCGGTGCTGCAGACGGTCTCGGCCGGCGCGATGCTGCTCGGCCCGGCGGTCGGCGGGCTCCTCGTCGGGGGCCTGGGCATCACCGCGGCGCTCGCCGTCGACGCCGTCTCGTTCGTCGCGCTCACCGTCGTCGCGCTTGCGCTGCGCACCCAGCGGCGACCGGAGCCCGAGAAGCACGAGAAGGGCGCCGCGTGGGCCGGCGTACGGCTCGTCGCCGCCTCGCCGCTGCTGCGCGCGATGTTCGTGCTGCTGGCGACGACGCTGCTCGCCATCGGCGCCGTCAACGTCGCCGAGGTCTTCCTGCTCACCCAGCGCCTCGGGGCCAGCGCCACCGTCTACGGCGCGATCGGCGCGCTGTTCGCCCTGGGACTCAGGGTGGGCGCCGTCGCCGCCCGGCGCCCGCTCGGGGTGCCGGCAGCGTCCCGGCTGCTGGTCGGCGTCCTGGCCTGGATGTCGACGGCGCTCGTCGTGTTGGGCCTCGCCCCGACCCTCGCCGTGGCCGGCGCCGCGACGTTCGCGGTCGGAGTCGGCAACGGTCTGCTCAACGTGCTCGTGCAGTCGATCGTGGTCCGGCGTACTCCCGAGGCCGTGCTCGGCCGGGTCTTCGCGGCCCTCTCCGCGCTGGTCGGCGCAGGGATGATCGTCGCCACCACGGCCGGCGGGGCGCTGCTGTCGGTGATCGACGTGCGCGCTCTCATCGTGGCCTGCGCCGTGCTCTCCCTCGTCGTCATCGGCGCTGTCGGACGTGTCCTGTGGACTGCTCCTGACGACGCGGAGCCTGCCGCGGCTCCGCCCCACCCCGTCCTCGCCCGCTCCGCGGAAGGAGGTGCAGCAGCATGACGACCACCGCCGTCCCCGCCACGGCTCCCCGCCCGCTCGGTCCGCCGCGTCCACCCACGTGATGCCCGCCCCGCTCCACGTCACTGCCGGAATGCACTGATATCCCTGGGATTTCGCTGCGTTCCGGCAGTGACGTGCTCGTCTCAGGAGGTGCCGGCGCGCTCGGCGGCGCTGCGCAGGATGCAGAACTCGTTGCCCTCGGGGTCGCTCAGCACGACCCAGCCCGTGCCGTCGGGGCGCCGCTGGTCATCGACCACGACCGCACCGAGCTCGAGCACCCGGGCCAGCTCCTCGTCGCGCGTGCGGTCGCTGGGCTGCAGGTCGAGGTGCGCACGGTTCTTCACCGTCTTGGCGTCGGGCACCTGCACGAACAGGACGTCGCCGCGGTGCGTGCTCAGGAGCGCCTCGGGGTCGCCGGGGTTGTCGTCCTCGGACATCGGGACGGCGAGCACCTCCGACCACCACAGCGCCTGGGCGTAGGGGTCGAGGGCGTCGAACGTGATCGTGTGCAGGTGCGAGGCCATGCCCGCATCCTCCCGTCAGCCGCGCGGATCGCCACCGCATTTCGGGGATCGCGAGGGACGTCGGGCCCAGTGGGCGGGTCAGATCTCGGTGCGGTGGAAGTTGAGGTGGCTCTTGCTCGGCGTAGGGCCGCGCTGGCCCTGGTAGCGCGAGCCGTACTGCGACGAGCCGTAGGGGTGCTCGGCCGGCGACGAGAGACGGAACAGGCAGAGCTGGCCGATCTTCATGCCGGGCCAGAGCTTGATCGGCAGCGTCGCGACGTTGGAGAGCTCGAGGGTGACGTGCCCGCTGAAGCCGGGATCGATGAAGCCGGCGGTCGAGTGCGTGAGCAGGCCGAGGCGGCCCAGCGACGACTTGCCCTCGAGGCGTCCGGCGATGTCGTCGGGCAGCGTGATGACCTCGTACGTCGAGGCCAGGACGAACTCGCCCGGGTGCAGGATGAACGGCTCGCCCGCCTGCGGCTGGACCTCGCGGGTCAGCTCGGGCTGCTCCTCGGCCGGGTCGATGTGGGGGTAGCGGTGGTTCTCGAAGACGCGGAAGTACTTGTCCATCCGCACGTCGACGCTCGACGGCTGCACCATCGCCTCGTCGAACGGCTCGAGCACGACCCGGCCCTCGGCCAGCTCGGCGCGGATGTCGCGGTCCGACAGCA
>DASSQW010000224.1:0-5512 GCA_035702165.1 Candidatus Nanopelagicales bacterium | reverse complement strand
CGGCGTACCGCTGACGACGGCGCACCGGATCGTCACGGATCTCGTGGCGTGGGGCGCGCTCGAGCGCCGGTCCGACGGCGCGCTGCAGATCGGGCTCAAGCTCTGGCAGGTCGCGTCGGTCGCACCTCGCGGGCTCGGTCTGCGCGAGGTGGCGCTGCCGTTCATGGAGGACCTGTACGTCGCGACGCGAGAGAACGTGCAGCTCGCGGTCCGCGACGGGCACGAGACGGTGTTCCTCGAGCGGCTCTCGGGGCGCGGCTCGGTGAAGGTGCTCACGCGGGTCGGCGACCACTTCGCGCTGCACGCGACCGGCGTCGGTCTCGTGCTCCTCGCCCACGCGCCGCGCGACGTGCAGGAGGAGGTCCTCGCCGAGCCGCTGCGCGCGTGGACCTCGCACACCATCACCGACCGCGTCGTGCTGCGCCGCACCCTCGCGGAGATCCGGCGTACCGGCGTCGCCATCAGCGATCGGCAGGTCACGGAGGACGCGGTGTCGGTCGCGTCGCCGGTGCGCGGGTCGGACGGCGAGGTCGTGGCCGCGCTGTCGGTCGTGGTGCGCCACGGCACGGTCGCGCCGGCGTCGCTGGTGCCGGCCGTGCTGGCGGGTGCCTCCGGCATCTCGCGCGCCCTGGGAGCCCCACGGCCGCAACCGCTCTCGGGCGCGCGGCGCGACCCGGACCGGCCTTCCGCTCACCGGAATAGGGCGTAGGACGTCGTACGCCGGGGGCTCTACGGTCGCGCGTCGCACGGATCCGTGCGCGGAACCGCGAGCGAACGAGGTCGCCATGAGCCCGTCGAACCTGCAGGACGTCCTCGACTCCGCGAGCAGCACGGTCGAGCATCTGCGCAGCTCGCAGATCGGCGCCTACATCTACCCCGTGGTGCCCTCGGAGTTCACGAACTGGCGCCGCGAGGTGCGTGCGTGGCGCGAGACCGCGGTGCTCTTCGACCAGACCCACCACATGGTCAACCTCTACGTGTCGGGCCCGGACGCGTTCAAGGTCGTGAGCGACACCGCGTTCAACCGGATGGAGAGCTTCCCGGTCAGCACGGCGAAGCAGTACGTGCCCGTGACGCCGGCCGGCTACGTCATCGGCGACGGCATCCTGTTCCGCGAGGCCGAGGACTCGTTCACCTTCGTCGGCCGTGCGCCGTCGGCGAACTGGCTGCAGTTCCAGGCGGAGACCGGCGGATACGACGTCGACGTCGTGAAGGACGAACGATCGCCGTCGCGCCCCTACGGCCACGCGGTCCGCCGCAGCGTGTGGCGCTTCCAGATCCAGGGACCGGCCGCATGGGACGTGATCGAGAAGGTCAACGGCGGCCCGGTGGAGCAGCTGGCCTTCTTCCACATGGCGCACATGGACGTCGCGGGCGTGCGGGCGCGCACGCTGCGCCACGGCATGGCCGGCGCGCCCGGCCTGGAGCTCTGGGGGCCGTACGAGTCCTACGAGCCGGCGCGCGCCGCCATCCTCGAGGCGGGCGCGGAGTTCGGGCTCGAGATCGTCGGATCCCGCGCGTACTCGTCGAACACCCTCGAGAGCGGCTGGATCCCGTCGCCGCTGCCCGCCATCTACACCGGCGAGGAGCTCGCGGCGTACCGCCAGTGGCTCCCGGCGGCGGGCTACGAGGCCACCAACGCGCTCGCCGGCAGCTTCGTGAGCGACGACATCGAGGACTACTACCTCACCCCGTGGGACCTCGGGTATGGCGGCTTCGTCAAGTTCGACCACGACTACATCGGCCGTGACGCCCTCGCGGCGATCGACCCCACGACGCAGCGCAAGAAGGTGACGCTCGCGTGGAACGCCGAGGACCTCGGTCGGATCATCACCTCGCCGCTCTCCGAGGACGGCCCGGACTACATGTACTTCGACCTGCCGATCGCGAACTACGGCTCGTCGAGCTACGACGCCGTGCTCGACGCCGCCGGGAAGGTCGTCGGCTTCTCGATGTTCACCGGCTACAGCGCGAACGAGCGCCGGGGCCTGTCGCTCGCCACCGTCGACCAGGACGTGGCGATCGGCACCGAGCTGCGGCTCGTGTGGGGCGAGCCGGGAGGCGGCAGCGCCAAGTCGACCGTGCAGCCGCACGAGCAGACCGAGGTGCGCGTGGTCGTCAGTCCCGCGCCGTACGCCGTCACCGCGCGCACCGACTACCACGGCGGCTGGCGCAGCGCGCAGGCCTGACCGGGTCGGTCAACGCAGCGGAGGCGGATCGGTCGCGATCGCGAGGCCAGCGGCCCAGCCCGGCGCGCGACCACCCGCAGGCGGCGCGAGGCGGGCGACGTCGGCGCCGGCCCGGGCCAGCAGCCAGGCGACGATCGAGTTCGAGTTCCACATCTCGCCGGCGTGCAGCTCGTCGCGCCCCCATGTCGCATCGGGCACGTACGGCGCGAGCCCGATGACGCGGCGAGCGACGTCGTCGTCCCCCTCGGCCACGCGGATCGTCTCGACGGCGTGCTCGCGGTCCGGGATCGTCGCGCCGGGCGAGCAGTGGACCTCGTACCGGAACAGTCGCGAGCGGCCGAGCGCACGCGTTCCGACCGGGCCCCCCGCCACGGCTGCGCCCGGTTGGTGCGCCGGCCCCCAGGCGGGCGTCATCTCCAGGACGTAGGACCGGGCGTCGGTCTCCACCTCCAGCGCCGCGTGGTAGAGCGCGAGCCGCGGCCGGTGCTCGCGTGCGGCGGTGATCGTCTCGTAGATCGCGCCGCTCACCCGCACGGTCGGGAGCGATGCGCCCGCGCCCAGCGGGATCCACAGAAGGTCGACCGTCGACGTCGACCGCGGGTCGCCGTCGTCGCGCCGCCCGCGCGCCTCGGTGGACTGAGTCATGCGCGAGGCCGCACGTGCGCGAGCAGATGTCCGGCGAGCAGCAGGCAGACGACGGCGACCACCAGGAAGGCCGGCGCGAGCTGAGGCGCCACCACGGTCGACGACGGGTCGGCGACGTGGCCCCACACCTGGTCCACGGCGACGCCGACGCCCTCGAGCGCGAAGTAGAGGAGGAGCGCGGGAGCGAGCAGCAGCCCCCACGGCCGCCCGGCCCACAACCAGGCCGCGGTGACGGCGAACAGCGGCAGCCAGAACGCGAGGTCCTGCACATACGTCGGGAACGTCGTGAGGCCCGTGCCGACGAGGAACGCGGGCGGCCACCCGGCGGTGAGCCCGGGCACGATGGCACCTAGCCAGGCCAGCGTGTTCAGCGCGACCACGACCCACACGAACACGGCGACCGCGCGTCGCCTGGCACCCGGCGCCACGAGGTCGGCGTACGCATCGACGTCGAGGCGGTGCAGCAGCGCGATGGCCGCCCAGATCGACAGGCCGAGGATCGCGTCGTAGGCGAGGAACAGTGCGTTGAACGGCGTACCGAACAGCAGCATCACGGCGTTGTAGGCGAGGTACGCGAGACCGCCGATCCACAGCGCCAGCGCGCGCACGGATCCGCGCCGGGCGAGCAGCACGCCGGCCACGAGGACGGGTACGCCGCCCAGCAGCATCACCAGAGCCGTGCCGCGCGCGGAGCCGTTCATCACGGCGGCGCCTCGGAGCAGGCCGGGGTCGAGGACGGTCAGCGCGGCCGCCACGGTGGTCACGCCGGCGAGCGCCCACGACAGCGGGACGCAGGCCGCGCCGCGCACCTCGAGCGGCGGAGCGGAGGTCGGACGGTGGTCGATCGCGTGCGCGGTGTCGGTCATGGCTGCCTCGGGCGTCTCCGTGCGGGACGGACCTCGCACGGTCTCCGTCCTCCACCCTCCACCCGGCGGCAGGCGGGTTGCAGGGCGGGAGCGGGGCTCGTGACCGATGTCGCAGCGCGCCTCTCGATGGCCCCGTGATGGCGGGCGAGCCCGGGTGCTGGCATTGTTACCCGTGAGTAGCCAGACCGTGGGAGGGCACGTGCGCCGCACGACGTTCAACGAGGACCACGAGGCGTTCCGCCTCACCCTGCGCGACTTCATCGAGAAGGAGGTCGTGCCGCACTACGACGAGTGGTACGCCGCCGGCCTCGTCCCGCGCGAGCTCTACGCCAAGCTCGGCGAGCTCGGGATCTTCGGCATCGAGGTGCCCGAGGAGTACGGCGGCGCCGGCATCTCCTCCTTCAAGTACACCGCCGTCATGACCGAGGAGGTCACCCGCGCGGCCGTGAGCTTCGGCGGGTCCGGCGTCCACACGGCGCTCTGCCTGCCTTACATCCTGTCGCTGGGCACCGAGGAGCAGAAGCAGCGCTGGCTGCCGCCGTTCGTCACCGGCGAGCAGATGTGGGCGATCGCGATGACCGAGCCGGGCACCGGCTCGGACCTCGCCGGCATGCGCACCACGGCAGTGCTCTCCGACGACGGCTCGCACTACGTCCTCAACGGCGCCAAGACCTTCATCACCGGCGGCGTGCACGCCGACCGGGTGATCGTCTGCGCGCGCACGTCGCCGCAGTCGGAGACCGACCGCCGCCACGGCATCTCGCTCCTCGTCGTCGACACCACGTCCCCGGGCTACTCGGTCGGCCGCAAGCTCGACAAGCTCGGGCTCAAGACCTCCGACACCGCCGAGCTCTCGTTCGTCGACGTGCACGTGCCCGCCGAGAACCTGCTGGGGGAGAAGGACAAGGGCTTCTCCTACCTCGGGCAGAACCTGCCGCAGGAGCGCCTCTCGATCGCGATCGGCGCCTACGCGCAGGCGGCTGCGGCGGTGGAGTTCACCAAGCAGTACACCCAGAACCGCCAGGTCTTCGGCCAGCCGGTCGCGCACTTCCAGAACACCAAGTTCGAGCTCGCCGCGTGCCAGGCCGAGGTCGACGCCGCGCAGGCGGTGTCGGACCGCGCGCTCGAGGCGCTCGACGCCGGTGAGCTGACCGCGGCGGAGGCGGCGTCGGCGAAGCTGTTCTGCACCGAGGTCGCGCACCGCGTGATCGACCGGTGCCTGCAGCTGCACGGCGGCTACGGCTTCATCAACGAGTACCCCATCGCGCGGCTCTACGCCGACAACCGCGTGAACCGCATCTACGGCGGCACCTCCGAGGTCATGAAGATGATCATCGCCAAGGACATGGGACTCTGACCCCGCCTCCCCCCTCCTGCACGTCACTGCCGCAACGCAGCGAAACCGGCGATCTTCGGCTGCATTGCGGCAGTGACGTCGGGGGAGGGGGCTGGTGTGCCGCCCGCAGGGGGCAGCGCCTGATCCGGCATGATCCACCGCGTGGTCGAGGGTTCCGGGACGCGGGTGCAGCACGTGGCGCTCGTGCTCGCGGGCGGAGCGCTCTTCGGTACGGCGGGGACGGCCGCGCACTTCGGGCCCGACGGCGCGACGTCGGCGTCGGTCGGGTTCATGCGCCTGTCGGTCGGAGCGCTGGCCCTCTTCGCGATCATGCCGCTCGTCGGCGGCCGCTGGCGCAACCTGCCGGGGCTGTGGCGCCGTCCGGCGATCTGGGTGATGGCCGCGGGCGCCGCGGCGTACCAGCCGTTCTTCTTCGGCGCGGTCGAGCGGTCGGGCGTCGCGCTCAGCACCCTCGT
>DASSQW010000223.1:0-5084 GCA_035702165.1 Candidatus Nanopelagicales bacterium | reverse complement strand
TGAGGTCGCGGATCCGGCGGTAGGCCTGGTCGGAGAGCAGGCCGGGCTCGGCCCCGGGCTCGACGACGACGGCTGACATGCGCACAGATATATCACTCGTCACCCCAGCCTGGGAACCCCTCCGACCGCCCCCTCTGAGCGTGATCTTGGTCGTGCGCACGTGTCCGGGCTCGGATCGGGCCGGGAAGCATGCGTACGACCAAGATCACGCCAGTTCTCACGCCGCGGTTTGCCGGCCTGCGACGGGGGGAGACGCCTCGCTCCCGTTGGAGGAGGGCGCTATGACCGACCGTCCGGAGGACCGCTACGTCGACCCGGCGTACGCCGATCCCACCTACGACCCGAGCGATCCGCGGTACGCCGCCGACCGCGCCGAGGCGCAGCAGGACGTGGCCGACGACCGTCCGCGCGTGGTGCGCGACGACGCCGCCATCGAGCCGCCCGCGGACTACGCGACCGGTGCTGGGGCAGAGCCCGGCACGGACGTGCCGACGTACCGCGCGGTCGACGACCGCACGCTCGACGACGGGCTGCCCGGCCGGCACCGCACGGTCGAGACCGACGCGGCCCTCGCAGCGGCGGGCCCGCACGGACGCCCGTCGGTCGAGGAGCGGGCGCGCATCGCCCGCGACGCGCCCGTCGTCGTGCCCGACACCACCCTGGTGCGCGAGCGCGAGGAGGCGGTCATGGGTGGCATCAAGTGGGGGTCGGCGTTCTTCGGCTGGCTGGCCGCCATGGGCGTGGCCGCCGTCCTCACCGCGCTGCTCGCCGCAGCCGGCACCGCGCTGGCGCTGAACAACCCGACCGCGACGTCGGCCACGACCGACCTCGCCAGCTCGGACCCGGGCACCGCCAGCACCATCGGGCTCACCGGCGCGGTGGCCGTCCTGATCGTCATGTTCGTCGCCTACCTCGCCGGCGGGTACGTCGCCGGCCGGATGGCACGCATCGACGGTCCCCGGCAGGGGCTCGGGGTATGGATCTGGATGATCGCGATCGTCGTCGTCGCGGCCCTGGTGGCGACCCTGGCGGGCACGGCGTACGACGTGCTCGGCCGCCTGAACACCTTCCCGCGCATCCCGCTCGACGGCACCCAGCTCGCGGCCGCCGGCGTCATCACGATCGTGCTCGCCGCGCTGGTGAGCCTGGCCGGCGCACTGCTCGGCGGCGCGGCCGGCATGCGCTACCACCGGCGGATGGACGCGGTCGGCCTCGGCCTCACGGACGCGGTCGTCGAGCGCTCCGTCGCTCGCTGACCGACGGGTCGGGTACGCCGCGGCCCTGGACGCACGCGGCGGCACCTCACAGATCCGTCACGGTGCCCCGGGGCTCACGGGTCCCGGGGCGCCGTCCCCCTAGGGTGTGCGCGACCACCCTGGGAGGGGACTCATGCGTGCTCGTGCTCACGTCGTGCTCGGCATCACCGCTGCGGGCCTGCTGCTCGCCGCCTGCACCGGCGCACCGCCGCCGTCGGCCTCGGGCTCGGCGTCGGTGCCGACCGAGGACTTCACCATCCTGACGCCGAAGGCCACGGGGGACGCGGGAGCGCTCACCTGGGCGCTCTACCGCGAGACGCAGACTCTGGACCCGATCCAGGCGTTCGACTACCCCGAGAACTCGGTCGACTCGATCATCTGCGACGCGATGCTGCGCCAGGCGCCCGACATGACGATCGGCCCCGGGCTCACGAAGCTCACCACCGTCGACGCGACGACGCTCGACTTCACGATCCAGCCGGGTGCGAAGTTCTGGGACGGCACCCCGGTCACCACCGACGACATCCTGTTCAGCCTCAACCGCGCGGCCGACCCGAAGGGCGTCGGCTTCTACGCCAGCGTCTTCAGCCGGGTCGCGTCGATGACGGCGAAGGACTCCTCGACCGTCGAGATCAAGCTCAAGCAGCCCGACCAGTGGCTGCCCGGCGAGCTCTCCGCGACTCCCGGCATGATCGTGAAGAAGTCCTTCGTCGAGAAGGCGGGCGAGAACTTCGGGACGGTGCAGGGCGGCACGATGTGCTCCGGCCCGTTCAAGGTCGAGTCGTGGAAGACCGGCGCGGGCATCACCGTGGTGCCGACGCCGAACTACTGGGACACCAGCCTGCCGGTACCGAAGGTCACCAGCATCAAGCTGATCGGCGTCTCCGACGACGCCGCGCTCACCGCAGGCCTGCAGACCGGCACGATCTCGGGCACCTACCTCGCGAACCCGCTGGCCACGCTCGGGCAGCTGCGCAGCAGCGCCGACGTGCAGGTCTTCCAGGGCCCGCCGTACGCCACCGACGCCATGGTGGTCAGCGCCACGAAGGGCCCGCTCGCGGATCCCCGTGTGCGCCAGGCGATCTCCTACACGCTGGACCGCAAGGGCATCATCAACACCCTCTGGAAGGGCGCGGCGCTCATCCCGCACGCGCTCGAGGCGCAGGGCACCTGGGGCTATGCGCAGGACACGTTCAAGTCCGGCTACGACGCCCTGCCGGCCCTCGAGCCCGACGCCGCCAAGGCCGCCGACCTGATGAAGCAGGCCAACGTCGCCGGTCAGACGATCAAGATCGGCACGTCGTCGGGCTCCAACGCGATCAACGCCGAGGCGCTCGCCTACAAGGCTGCTGCCGAGAAGCTCGGTCTCAAGGTCGAGTTCAACGACGTGAGCCCCGACAACTTCATCAACTTCTTCATCGACCCCAAGGCGTGGCAGTCCGTCGACGCCTTCCCGACCACGAACTACGGCGACTACGCCGACCCCGCGGCGCTCTACCGCACGCTGGCGCTGCCCGGCGGCTCGCAGAACTTCAGCAACTGGAACGACCCGGCGACCATCACGGCGCTGGAGTCCGCGCGTTCGGAGAGCGACCCTGCCAAGCGCGCTCAGTTCGTCGTCGAGGCGCAGAAGACGATCACAGAGCAGATGGTGTGGATCCCGACCGCGTCGCCCAACGCCGTCCTCGTGATGCACAAGGGCATCACCGGCGCCCCGTCGACCTTCAGCTACATGTTCGGCCCCTGGGCCGTCTACCTCGGCGCCGGCTGATCTCGCTGAATGGCACATTCGTTGCTCGGAGAGCAGCGATCCTGCCCGTCATGAACGCTGCCGACGCCCCGCCCGCGCACGCAGGGAGCGGGGCGCCGGCGCGTGCTCGCCCCAGGTCGGCGACGTGATCGTGCCCCGATCCGCGCCCACGCCGCTGCTCGTGCTGCACGGCGTACGCCTGCTCGGCTTCGGCTCCGATGCCGCTGTGGCGCACCGCTTCGCCCTCGAGCCGGCTGCCACCACCGAGCTCCTCGAGGACGCCGAGGCCTTCGGCTGGGTACGCCGCTCCGCGTCGGGCAGCGCGACCGGCTGGTCGCTCACCGACGCCGGACGCGCGCGCAACGAGGCGCTGCTGGCCGAGGAGCTCGACGGTCTCGGCGTACGCAGCCGGGTCGAGGCGGTCCACGTCGGGTTCCTGCCGCTCAACGCCCGGCTGCTCGACGCGTGCACCCGCTGGCAGCTGCGCCCGTTGCCGGGCGACCCGCTGGCGGCCAACGATCACACCGACCACGCCTGGGACGACCGCGTGCTCGGATCGCTCGCCTCGGTGGGGCATGCGCTCGCACCGCTCGCCGAGCGGCTCACCGGCGCGCTCCCGCGCTGCGCCGGCTACCACGCCCGCTACGCCGCTGCGCTCGCGAAGGCCCAGCGCGGCGAGAGCTCGTGGGTGGACGGTGTCGGCATCGACTCGTGCCACCGCGTCTGGATCGAGCTGCACGAGGACCTGATCGCCACCCTCGGTCTGTCTCGCGGCTGAGCTCGACGTCGGCGGCTGGCAGGAGACGCGCTCTCCGCGAGCGTTCCTGCTCACGGTCTTCCGGGGTGCGTCGTCGGGCGGCGGGGGCGCGAGGTGGAGACTGGGGTCGTGGACGTCGTCATCTCGCTGCTCGCGTTCGCGGCGGTCGTGCTCGCCGTGGCGACCCTCGTGCAGGGCAACCGCGGCAACCTGGTGTTCGAGCCGCGCGACGGGCGCTACCGCACGCGCGAGTCGATCCGCGCCGAGTCGCGCTGGGCGGCATTGGAGTACGTCGGCGGCGCGGTGACTCTCGTCGGCCTGCTCACGAACTTCCTGCCGCTCAGCCTTCTCGGCCTCGCCGCCGCGGTGACCGGCTACGTACGGGTGATGACCGCGCGCAAGCGCAACGACTGAGACGGGCTCGGCGGCTGGAGCGATCGGCAGCGCCCGTCCGTGAGTGCACGGACTGTTGCGCTCTGAGCAACGCAGGGGCCATTCAGTGGAAGACCAGGGCTTCGAGCTCGGACTCGAGCCCGGTGAGGCCCGTCTCGACGATGTCGAGGGGGAGACCGATGCGGTCGGCCGCCGACCGGGCGGCAGCTTCGGTCTGCGGCGTACGCCGGCCGGCGAGCCAGACCACGCGCGTGTAGTGGGCGAAGTAGTCCTCGCGCAGCTCGGGATGGCGGTCGAGGCCGAGCTCCTGGACCACGGTGCGCTCGAAGGAGATCGCGAGGAAGTCGGTGAGCAGGTACGTCCCAGGCTCGGCCTCGAGCTCGGCCGCGAGCCGCTTCTGACCGGCGTAGACGTCGTAGCAGTGGTCACCGCCCAGGCGCCGCAGGCCGCGCGACTGGCAGACCTCGTCGACGGCGCCGTAGGAGCCGCAGTCGGAGTAGCCCACGGCCACCGTCTCGTAGCGCTCGGCCAGCGCGTCGGCGAGCGCCGCGACCTCGCCCGCGATGCGCTCGGGGTGGTTGTGCAGCAGCGGCGGCAGCGGGTGCACGTCGACCGGCCACCCGCGCCGTTCGACGATCGTGCCGAGGTCGGTCGCGAGCGCACCGCACGCCACCACCGCGATCCGACCGTCGCGCGGCATCAGCGATCCCCTCCGTCGCGACGGCGTCCGGCACTCGCCCATCCGGCACGGCGTCGCCGCGCAGTGGAGCAGTACTGGCGATCGCTGGTCATGTCAGGGGGTGGGGAAGGCGAGCTCGCCGACGAAGCGGTCCTGGAAGCCCTCGTGGTCGGAGAGCTCGACGTAGTGGATCTCGTCGAGCAGCGCCTGCGCGCCGTGGCGCTCGGGCAGCGACAGCAGCACCATCTT
>DASSQW010000222.1:0-4365 GCA_035702165.1 Candidatus Nanopelagicales bacterium | reverse complement strand
GGCGCTGATCGTGCGCTGGGCAGTCATCGTCAACGGGCCTCCTGGCTCGGGGAAGTCCACGCTGGCGGGACCCCTCGCCGAGCGGCTCGGCGTACCGCTGCTGGCCAAGGATGCGGTGAAGGAGACGCTGCTCGACGAGCTCGGCTACGCCGACCGCGCCGCGTCGCGCGCCATCGGTGCCGCGAGCGGCGAGGTGCTCTGGACGGTGCTGGCCGGCTGCCCGCGCGGCGCGGTCGTCGAGTCCTGGCTCGCGCCGTCGATCCGCGACATCGTGCGCAGCGGCCTGGACCGCGCCGCGATCGACCTCGTCGTCGAGGTCTGGTGCGACTGCCCGCCGGACGAGGCGTCGCGCCGCTACGCGGAGCGCGAGCGCCACCCCGGGCACTTCGACGCCGCGCTGCTCCCCGACCTGCCCGACGTCCTGCGGACGGCCGCGCCGCTCGCGCTCGGCGCCGTCCTGCGCGTCCCCACCCACCGCCCCGTCGACGTCGAGGCCCTGACCGTGCGCGTCGTCGACCTGCTGTCGGACGACCGTTAGTCGCAACGCGCTCTCGGCGACGCGTTCGGACTGTCAGAGGCGTTCAGCGGCGGGTGCCGGGCCAGGAGATCCGCGGCGGGCCGGAGTACGGCGTGCGCTGGACTCCCCTCCTGCCGAGCCAGACCCACAGCACGAGCGTGAGCACGACCAGGGTGAAGCCGAACAGCAGATCCTCGAACGGGGCGTAGGCGATCCGGCCGTCGCCGAGGAACGGGGGCGGGGAGTCAGTGGGGGTCGAGGACCCGACGATGGCGTCGCCGTCATAACGCACGATGCGGAACCCGGTGAGGATCGCGTTGGTCACGAGCTGGAAGAGCACGACGATCGCGTACGCCGTCCAGAACGCGCGCCGACGCAGCAGCCGGGTGCGCAGGACGGCGAGGTCGAGCACCACGACCGCGACGACGCCGAGGACCGCGAGCTGGGTGTAGGTCATCGCTCGTCCTCGCGGCGCACGCCATCGACGACCGTGCCCGGCTCCTCGTCCCCGACCTCCCAGCGCTTCACCGAGCGCACGGCCTCGAGCGTGAGCACCGACGCGATCGGGACGACGACGAAGAACAGCACCTCGTCGAGCGGCAGGCCGCCCGGGAGGACGACGCCGGTCGTGCGCTCGGGATCGAAGGTCCAGTGCCCCGACGCGATCGCGTAGAGGTCCCAGAGGCAGAACAGCGCGACGACCGGAGCGAGGGCCAGCAGCAGCCGCCGCCATCGCGCGTAGACACGGGTGCGCAGCGCCACCTCGAGCCAGCCCGACCCGAGGAGCACGAACACGAGCACGCCGACGTAGGCGAACCGGCTCACTGCGTCGCCCCGGTGGCCGCGGCCTGCTTGGCGTGGTCCCAGGACACGACCTTCGTGACGTCGAGGCGGAGCACCCGCTGCTTGGGCGCCCGGTCCCGGTACGCCGTGCGCACGGAGTCGACGTGCGCGGGGTCGAGGCCCTCGTACTTCACCATCAGCCCGGCGAAGACGTCGCACACGAGGTCGACGTCGTCGAGCAGCTCGACCGTGCCCGACAGCTGCGCGCCCCGGAGCTCGACGTAGCGCTCACCGGTCTCGACGAGTGCGGCGAAGCGGGGGTCGCGTTCGAGGTTGCGCACCTTCTGGCTCTTCGCGTAGGTGCGCATGTGGATCAGGCCGTCGCGCACGACGAACCACATCGGGACCGGGTCGGGCACGCCGTCCGGGCCGGTGCTCACCAGGACCATCGTGCGGGCCTCGCGCAGCAGGTCCTGCACCTCGTCCGGCGTGAGCGCGATCTCGGCGCGTGCGTGGGCCACCCGCCCATCCTGCCCTCAGGGGCCGGCGCCTGCGGAGCGAGGCACGGCTCGACGCGCCGGCCGCGTGGAGCGTGGCTCCCGGGCCCCTCGGCGTGTCGAACGTAGACTCCTCCATCGTGGAGACGTCTGCCGGCACCCAGGTCGCCGACCCGCTCGTGGGTCGCGTGGTCGACGGGCGCTACCGGGTGGAGCACCGGCTCGCCCGCGGCGGCATGGCCACCGTCTACGAGGCCACCGACCTGCGGCTCGACCGCACCGTGGCCCTCAAGATCATGCACGCCGGCCTGGCCGAGGACGCCGCGTTCGTCTCCCGCTTCGTGCGCGAGGCCAAGAGCGCCGCCCGTCTCTCCGACCCGCACGTCGTCGCCGTCTACGACCAGGGCGAGGACGACGGCGTCGTCTACCTCGCCATGGAGTACGTGCCCGGCCGCACCGTGCGCGACGTGCTGCGCGAGCGGGGCCGGCTCTCGCCCGAGCAGGCGCTCACGATCCTCGACCCGGTGCTTCAGGCGCTCGAGGCCGCCCACCGCGCCGGCTTCGTGCACCGCGACGTCAAGCCCGAGAACGTCCTGCTCACCGACGACGGACGGGTGAAGGTCGCCGACTTCGGTCTGGCCCGCGCCATCTCCGCGGCGACCTCCACCGCCGCGACCCAGGGCCTGCTCATCGGCACCGTCGCCTACCTCTCCCCCGAGCAGGTCGAGCGGGGCATCGCCGACGCCCGCAGCGACGTCTACGCCGCCGGCATCCTGCTCTACGAGATGGTCACCGGCTCGGTACCCTTCGCCGGCGAGACTCCGCTCGCCGTGGCCTACCAGCACGTGAACGCCGCGGTGCCCGTTCCATCGTCCATCCGCTCCGACATCCCGCCCGGGATCGATGCGCTCGTGGCGCACGCGACCGCGCGCGATGCCGACGACCGCTACGCCGACGCCGAGCACTTCCTCGCCGATGTGCGGGCCGCCCGCGGCGCACTGCCCTCGCCCCGCCCGTTCGGCGTCGCGACCGACCAGGCCGCCACTCTCGTCGTCCCGCTCGTCGCCGACGCGGCGACCGGCCCGGTGACGGCGTCGCGGAACGGCTCCCCCGTCCCGCCGCCTGCGCCGAGAGCCCCGCGCAAGCGCCGCCGCGGCTGGATCGCGCTCGTCGCGGTGCTCACCCTCGGCGCGCTGGTCGGCTGGCTGGGCTGGTCCTACGGCCTCAAGCAGGTCCCGGTGCCCACGGTCGTGAACATGTCGGTCCGGGATGCCACTGCCAAGCTCACGCCGCTCGGTTTCACCCTCGACTCCTCGCAGACCGAGTTCAGCGAGACGGTCAAGAAGGGCCTGATCATCTCGACCGACCCCTCCCCGGGGGCCGACGCGCGCGAGGGCTCGACGATCTCCGCGGTGGTGTCGAAGGGCCCGGAGCGCTACGCCGTGCCGCAGGTGGCCGGGGCGTCGGTCGACCAGGCGACGCAGGCGCTCACCGATGCCAACCTCGCCGTCGGGGGCACGACGCAGGCCTACGACGAGAAGATCGGCGTCGGCCTGGTCGTCACGACCGACCCCAAGCCCGGGTCGCTGCTCAAGCGCGACCAGCCCGTCGACCTCGTGCTGAGCAAGGGCCCCGCGCCGGTGAAGATCCCCGACCTCACGGGCAAGACGCTCGCCGTCGCCACCGCCGCGCTCACCAAACTCGGCCTGAAGGTGACGAGCACCGAGGACTACAGCAAGACCGTCGCCAAGGGCTCGGTGATCTCCTCGACGCCGAAGCCCGGGGTGTCCGTCCCCAAGGCCACCGCTGTGGCGCTGGTGGTCAGCAAGGGCCCCCCTCTCGTCGCGGTCCCCGACGTCTACCGCACGCCGGAGGCCGACGCCCGTAACGCGCTGCGCAAGCTCGGGTTCAACGTCGTCGTGACCTACCCGATCGGGTTCACGCCGTTCGGTCGCGTGGTGGCGCAGTCGATCGACGCGGGCACGAAGGCGCCGTACGGATCCACCATCGAGATCCAGGTCGTCTGACCCGTCAGCCGCGCACGAGCTCGTCCATCAGCTCGTGCACCACCCACGTGCCGCCACCCGTGTTCGCGATGACCGTGCACGTCGTCGACGTCCCGCGGTGGTGCAGGCTCCGGAAGGAGACGCCTGCGTCGTAGCCGTGCATCTCCAGGACCGGCGCGTCCCTGTGCAGCCACATCCCGAGCCCGTGGTCGAGCGCGCCGTCCTCCGGCCCCCGACCCGGCTCGACCATCCGCTCCACCAGGTCCGGTCGCAGCACCCGCCCGTCCAGCAGCGCGGACCACAGCAGGCTGACGTCGGAGACGCAGGTGTAGAGCCCGCCGTCCCCGCTGCCGCGCACGGGGAGGTGGAACACGTTGGTGCGCAGGCCCTCGTCGTCGAGGTAGCCGATGGCTGCGCGCGGCGGCAGCGCGTCCGAGCGGAGGAACGCGGTCGAGGTCAGACCGGCCGGCTGGCAGACGCGACCGTGCACGAGGTCGTAGAACGACGCGCCCGCCGCACGCTCTGCGAGCAGTGCGAGGACGACGTAACCGCCGTTGTTGTA
>DASSQW010000221.1:0-9097 GCA_035702165.1 Candidatus Nanopelagicales bacterium | reverse complement strand
TGGGCTGAGCCACGCACCGGCTCGGCCGCCACCCGGCCGGCAGAAAGGTGAAGGGCGCGACCGTGAGGTCGCGCCCTTCGTGCGTGGCAGGTGAAGGATTCGAACCTTCGAAGGCGTAAGCCGACGGATTTACAGTCCGCTCCCATTGGCCGCTCGGGCAACCCGCCCGCGCCGTCCGAGGACAGCCCGCACAGGATACATAGACCGTGGGCCGTCGGTGAAACCCGCCGGTGGGCCGACCCCGACGACGGCGTACCGGGCCGGACTAGGCTCGGTGGCAGTCCTCGACCCGCGAGCAGGAGAGACACCGACGCCATGGCCGACAGCAGCTTCGACATCGTCAACAAGATCGACCGCCAGGAGGTCGACAACGCGCTGAACCAGGCGGCCAAGGAGCTGTCGCAGCGGTTCGACTTCAAGAACACCGGCGCCAAGATCGAGTGGAAGGGCGAGCTCGCCGTCGAGATCACGGCCGACACCGAGGAGCGCGCCACTGCGGCGCTGGACGTCTTCCGCGACAAGCTCGTGAAGCGCCAGATCTCGCTCAAGAGCCTGGAGTCCGGCGACCCGGCGCTGTCGGGCAAGCAGTACAAGATCGGCTGCACCCTCACGGCGGGCATCAGCCAGGAGCAGGCCAAGAAGCTCGGCAAGCTCATCCGCGACGAGGGGCCCAAGTCGGTCAAGGCGCAGGTGATGGGCGACGAGCTGCGCGTCACGTCCAAGAGCCGCGACGACCTGCAGGCCGTCCAGGCCCTGGTGAAGGGCGCCGACCTGGACTTCGCCGTCCAGTTCGTGAACTACCGCTAGAACGGTGCAGGCCGTGATCCGGCTCGCGGCCAAGGCCTGGGTCGCCGCCTGACCGCCGGCTTCTGCCCACCTCGTGGCCCTTTCCGGGGGTGACAGGCCACGGGAAAGGGCCACGAGGTGGGCAGATCCTGGTGGGGTCAGCGGGCTCTCGGGCCGGGGTCGACCACCACCGCACGCGCGTCGAGCGGCGGCTGGTCGACGACGTCGGCCTCCCATGCGCCGAGCCGGTCGCGGCCGTGCACCAGGGCGGCGGCCGAGGACTCGGCGTACGTCGCGGTCGGTGCCCAGTGCAGCGCGTCGAAGGGGCACACCTCGACGCAGATGCCGCAGTACATGCAGAGCGCGTAGTCGATCGCGAAGCCGTCCAGGACGTTGACCGACCGCGGCCTGCGGTGCTCCTCGTCGGGCGGCAGCGTCTCGACGTGGGAGTCGATGTCGATGCACCAGTCCGGGCACTCGCGGACGCAGAGCATGCAGACGGTGCAGCGCTCCTCGACCAGGCCGATCACGCCGCGGGCGCGAGCCGGGCGGCCGGTCACGCGCCCTCCCGCGGCCGGTCCGCGGGCACGCCCGGCGGAGGAGTGCGCCGGCGAGGACGTCCCGTGGAGTCGGCGGGGTCCTTGTCGCCCGGCCACGGCGTGCTCGGGCGCGCGACGAGCAGGACGTCCTTGCGCAGCGGGGTCGCGGGTGCCGACGGGTCGAGGAGCAGCGGCGCGAGGGGCTCGTGCCCGGCGAAGGAGACGCCGAGCATCTCGTGCGCCTCGCGCTCGTGCCACGCGGCACCGGCGTAGACCTCGACCAGCGTCGGCACCTGCGGGGCGTCGCGGTCCACGCGCGTGCGCAGCAGCAGGTGGTCGGCGGCGTCGGGGCGGCTCAGGTGCGCGACGACGGCGAACCCGTCGGCCTCGAGGTCGTACGCCGCGAGCATGTCGAAGTACGTCGCACCCGCGTCGCGCGCGGCCCGGGCGGCATCGGCCCAGCGCGCCGGGGCGACGTCGAGCGTGGTGCTCCCGAACCCGGCGTCAGCACCGAGGACGGCCTCGCCGAGTGCCGACCGGACGGCGTCGACGATGGCGCTCACGACTGCGCCCCGAGAAGTGCCAGGGCTTCGAGCAGCGTCTCCGGCGGCGGCGGGCACCCCGGCACGACGACGTCGACGTCGACCAGCCCCCCGGCGCCGGGCAGCACCGCGTAGGAGTCCCAGTAGGGGCCTCCCGTCGCTGCGCAGGCGCCGAAGGAGACGACGCGGACGTCGCCGAGCCGGTCGCGCAGGTCGCGCAGCAACGGGGCGAGGGCGGCGGTGACCGTGCCGGAGACGACGAGGACCTCGACCGCGGCGCCGGGCTCGACCGGCAGGGAGCCGCGCTCCCGCGCGCCAGTCGATCCGAGCGCCGCCGCCATCACCTCGAGCGTGCAGCAGGCCAGTCCGGCCTCGAGCAGGTGCACCACCAGGTCGCGGCCGCCCCAGGCCAGCTCCAGCCGCAGCGGTGCCGGCCGCGACGGCGGACCGAGCGTCGGCAGCCCCAGCGACGTGCCGCCGGGCCCGGGTGCTGCGGTCATGCCACGAGACTAGTGAGGGCGCGCCCGACGACGCGCCGTCCCAGCCCGTGGACCCCTTGCGCGCGACAAGCCGCCGCTGGGGGGAGGATGGAGGCCGCGGTCCTCCGCGGGGGGCCGTGCGTACCCCTGCGCCCGTGAAGGCGGGCCCCGAGAAGGCGGCGATTCGTTGAGCAAGCAGGTGGTCCAGCTCCACCGGGTGATCATCCGGTTCGCGGGAGACTCCGGCGACGGCATGCAGCTGGCCGGCGACCAGTTCACCTCCAGGACGGCGAGCTTCGGCAACGACCTCTCGACCCTGCCGGACTTCCCGGCCGAGATCCGGGCCCCAGCCGGCACCATCCCCGGCGTCTCGGCGTTCCAGCTGCACTTCGCCGACCACGACATCACGACGGCGGGCGACACCCCCAACGTGCTGGTGGCGATGAACCCGGCAGCGCTCAAGGCCAATCTCAAGGACCTGCCGCGCGGCGCGGACATCATCGTGAACACCGACGAGTTCACGCCCCGCAACCTCGCGAAGGTCGGCTACGACACCAACCCGCTCGAGGACAGCACGCTCGACTCCTACGCCGTGCATCCCATCCCGCTGACGTCGATGACGGTCGAAGCGCTGAAGGGCTCGTCGATCACCAAGAAGGAGGCCGAGCGCGCGAAGAACATGTTCGCGCTCGGACTGCTGTCGTGGCTCTACCACCGGCCGACCGAGGGCACGCTGAACTTCCTGCGTGCCAAGTTCGCGAAGAAGCCCGACATCCTCGCCGCGAACATCACCGCGTTCGAAGCCGGCTGGTCCTACGGCGAGACCACCGAGGACTTCTCGGTTCAGTACGAGGTGCAGCCCGCTCCGATGGCGGCGGGACGCTACCGGAACATGTCGGGCAACCTCGCCCTGTCCTACGGCCTCATCGCCGCGTCCCAGCGCGCGGAGCTGCCGCTGTTCCTCGGGTCCTATCCGATCACCCCTGCGTCGGACATCCTCCACGAGCTCAGCAAGCACAAGCGTTTCGGCGTGATGACCTTCCAGGCCGAGGACGAGATCGCGGGAGTGGGATCGGCGATCGGGGCGGCGTACGGCGGCATGCTCGCTGTGACGACGACGTCGGGGCCCGGTGTGGCGCTGAAGTCCGAGGCGATCGGGCTCGCGGTCTCGCTCGAGCTGCCGCTGGTGATCGTCGACGTGCAGCGCGGCGGTCCGTCGACCGGCCTGCCGACCAAGACCGAGCAGGCCGACCTGCTGCAGGCGATGTTCGGTCGCAACGGCGAGGCGCCGGTGCCGATCGTGGCGCCGCGCTCGCCGGGCGACTGCTTCTACGCCGCGCTCGAGGCGGTCCGCATCGCGACGACGTACCGCACGCCGGTGTTCCTGCTCTCCGACGGCTACGTCGCGAACGGCTCCGAGCCGTGGCGCATCCCCGACGTCGAGTCGCTGCCCGACCTGCGCGTGCCGTTCGCGACCGAGCACAACCACACTGCCGACGACGGCTCGACGGCGTTCTGGCCCTACCTGCGCGACCCGGAGACGCTCGCGCGTCCGTGGGCCGTGCCCGGCACGAAGGGCCTCGAGCACCGCATCGGCGGCATCGAGAAGGCCGACGGCCACGGCAACATCTCCTACGACGCCGACAACCACGACCGCATGGTCCGGCTGCGCCAGGCCAAGGTCGACGGCATCAGGGTCCCCGACCTCGAGGTCGACGACCCGAGCGGCGAGGCGCGCGTGCTCGTGCTCGGCTGGGGCTCGACGTACGGGCCGATCAACGCCGGCTGCGAGATCGCCCGACGCTCCGGCGCGAAGGTCGCCCAGGCCCACCTGCGCCACCTCAACCCCTTCCCGGCCAACACCGGGGAGGTGCTGCGCCGCTACGACAAGGTCGTCATCCCGGAGATGAACCTCGGACAGCTCGCGCTGCTGATCCGCGGGAAGTTCCTGGTCGACGCCATCCCGGTCAACCAGGTGCGCGGACTGCCGTTCAAGGCCGAGGACCTCACCGCCGTCATCAAGGACGTGATCGCCAGTGTCTGAGTCCACGCTCCCCGGGTCGGGCACCGACCTGGGCCTCCCGTCGCTGCGGCTCGTGCCGAAGTCCGACGTCAAAGAGACGGCCAAGGACTTCAAGACCGACCAGGAGGTGCGCTGGTGCCCCGGGTGCGGCGACTACGCCATCCTCGCCGGCGTCCAGAGCTTCATGCCCGAGCTCGGGGTGGCGCACGAGAACATCGTGTTCATCTCCGGCATCGGCTGCTCGAGCCGCTTCCCGTACTACATGAACACCTTCGGTATGCACTCGATCCACGGCCGTGCGCCGGCGATCGCCTCGGGCCTCGCGATCACCCGCCCCGACCTCTCGGTGTGGGTCGTCACCGGTGACGGCGACGCGCTCTCGATCGGCGGCAACCACCTCATCCACGCGCTGCGCCGCAACGTGAACCTCAAGATCCTGCTGTTCAACAACAGGATCTACGGCCTCACCAAGGGGCAGTACTCGCCGACGTCGGAGATGGGCAAGGTCACGAAGTCGACCCCGATGGGCTCGCTCGACCAGCCGTTCAACCCGGTGTCGCTGGCCATCGGGGCCGAGGCGTCGTTCGTCGCGCGCACGATCGACTCCGACCGCAAGCACCTCGTGGAGACGCTGCGGGCCGCGGCCGCGCACGACGGCACGGCGCTGGTGGAGATCTACCAGAACTGCAACATCTTCAACGACGGGGCGTGGGACCCGCTCAAGGATTCCGACCACCGCGACGAGAGGATCATCCGCCTCGTGCACGGCGAGAAGATCCTGCTGGCCGACCGCTCGAAGGGCGTCGTGCGAGCAGCCGACGGCCACCTCGCCCTCGTCGACGTCACCGAGGCCGGGATGGACGCCGTGCTCGTGCACGACGCCACCGACACCGACCCGTCGCTCGCGTTCGCGCTCTCGCGGCTCTCGGACCCGGTCACCCTGGAGCACACGCCGATCGGCGTGTTCCGCGACGCTCCGCGGCCGACCTACGACCAGCAGTTCCGCGACCAGCTCGCGGTGGCGCAGCAGAACAGCCCGGCGGACCTCGCCGGTCTGCTCGCCGGCAGCGACACCTGGGAGATCGCCTGACGCACCTCGGCCGTGGTGCCCGCGCTCGCACCGGAGCGACGGCACCACGGCCGACGCGTGTCCGCCTCCTGAACCTCGACGCCGCGTCCGGCCGATGCGGCGTAGCGTGACCGCTGCCATGTCCGGAACCCCTGCCGCGCCGCGCTCGGCGTACCGCGTCGGGCTGCTGCTCGGCATCGGCGCCTACGGGCTGTGGGGCCTCTTCCCGCTGTTCTGGCCGCTGCTGGAGCCCGCGTCCGCGCTCGAGATCCTCGCCGACCGGTTCGTGTGGTCGTTCGTGTTCCTCGCGCTCATCCTCACGGCCACGCGGTCGTGGTCGCGGCTGCGCCCGGCCCTGTCCCAGCGGCGCAACCTCGCGCTGCTCGTCGTGGCGACGGTGCTCATCTCTGCGAACTGGGGCGTCTACATCTGGGCGGTGAACTCCGGTCGCGTGGTGGAGGCGTCGCTCGGCTACTTCATCAACCCGCTCATGGTCGTGCTGCTCGGCACGCTGGTGTTCAAGGAGCACCTGCGCCGGCTGCAGTGGACCGCGGTCGGCATCGCCGCCGTCGCAGTCACCGTGCTCACCCTCGGCTTCGGCGGCGTCCCCTGGATCGCTTTCGTGCTCGCCGTGTCGTGGGCCGGATACGGCGTGGTCAAGAAGACGGTCGGCATGGACCCCATCGCGAGCCTCACCATCGAGACGGCCTACGCGACGCCGTTCGCCGTGCTGTTCCTCGTCTGGCTGCAGCTGCAGGGCACGCTCGCGTTCGGTCACAGCTCGCCGGGCAACACCGTGCTGCTCATGCTCACCGGTGTCGTCACCGCCGTCCCGCTCGTCATGTTCGGCGGCGCCGCGAACCGGATCCCGCTCTCGACCATCGGGGTGCTGCAGTACCTCACGCCGACGATCCAGTTCGTCATCGGCATCACCGTCGCCGGCGAGCAGATGTCGACGTTCCAGTGGATCGGGTTCGTCATCGTCTGGGCGGCGCTGATCGTCTTCACCTACGACGGCGTACGGCACGCGCGGCGCACCCGTGCCGGGCTCCCCGACGAACCAGGTGTGGACGAGGTCGAGGCGCCCGTCTGAACCGCGATCAGGTGCTGCGGTCGACCACGACGTCGCACATCTGGGACAGCGCGTCGGTCATCGCGCCGCCCGGCAGCGAGGCGAGCTCGGAGCGCGCGTCCTCGGCCCAGCGCACGAGCTCGGCACGCGCCTCGACCATGGCGGGCGACGACCGCAGCAGGCCGAGAGCCTCGGCGTGCAGGTCGTCGTCGACCAGCGGGCCGGAGAGCAGCTCGCGCAGCCGCGCGCCCTCGGGGTCGGTGCCGCGCAGCGCGAGCAGGACGGGCAGCGTGCGGACGCCCTCGCGCAGATCGGTGCCCGGGGTCTTGCCCGAGGCCTCGGACTCGCTCGCGATGTCGAGCAGGTCGTCGGAGATCTGGAAGGCGACGCCGAACTTCTCGCCGTACGCCGAGACTCGGTCGGCCACCTCGGCGCCCGCGCCCGAGGTGATCGCGCCGATCCGCCCGGCGGCCGCGATGAGGGATCCGGTCTTGCCCGCCAGCACGTCGAGGTGGTGCTCGACCGGGTCCTGGCCCTCCGACGGCCCGACGGTCTCGAGGATCTGACCGGTGCACAGCCGCTCGAAGGTCTTGGCGAGCAGCCGGACGATCTCCGGACCGAGGTCGGCGGCGATGTCGGCGGCACGCGCGAAGAGGAAGTCGCCCGTGAGGATGGCGATCGTGTTGTCCCACCGCGCGTTGGCCGACGGGGCGCCCCGGCGCAGCGGGGCCTCGTCCATGACGTCGTCGTGGTAGAGCGTCGCGAGGTGCGTCAGCTCGACGATGACGGCCCCCGGGACGACGCCCGGCGCGGCTGGGTCGCCGTACTGCGCGGCGACGAGGGCCAGCAGGGGCCGGAACCGCTTGCCTCCGGCGGCGACGAGGTGGCTCGACGCCTCGGTGACGAACGGGTAGTCGCTCGCGACGGCAGAGTAGAGCGTCGTCTCGACGTCGGACAGGCCGGTGCGCAGGCGCTCGGCGAGGTCGGGGTCGACGTGCGACAGCCCGAACGGCAGGCTCTCGCTCACGTCGTCGTTCCTCCTCGGTCCGGTGGGGTGCTCAGCGTACGAAGAGCCCGGCCTGCTGGACCAGGTTCAGCACGGTCTGGGGCAGGATCCCGATGAACAGCGTGAGCGCGACGGTGATCGCGATCGCCAGCGTGGTGAAGCTGCTCGGCACGACGACGCTGGGTCCGCCCTCGGCCGCGGGCTCGTTGAAGAACATGAGCACGACGACGCGGACGTAGAAGAACGCCGCGACGGCGCTGGCCACCACACCCAGCACGACGATCGGGGTCGCACCGCCGGCGATGCCCGCCGTGAAGACGGCGAACTTCCCGGTGAAGCCGCTGGTGAGCGGGATGCCCGCGAACGCCAGCAGGAACAGCGCGAACGCGCTGGCCACCAGCGGCGACCGCTTCCCGAGGCCGGCCCACTGCGACAGGTGGGTCGCCTCGCCGGTGGAGTCGCGGACCAGAGTGACGACCGCGAAGGCGCCGATCGTGGCGATGCCGTAGGCGAGCAGGTAGACCAGGGTGCCGTCGAGACCGGCCTTGCTGGTGGCCACGACGCCGACCAGCATGAAGCCGGCCTGCGCGATCGACGAGTAGGCGAGCATCCGCTTGATATCGGTCTGCGTCAGCGCGAACAGCGTGCCCACGATCATGGTGAGGCCGGCGATGACGTACATCATCGGCCGCCAGTCCCAGCGGATCCCGCCGAAGGCCACGTACAGCACGCGCAGCAGCGCACCGAACGCGGCGACCTTGGTGCACGCGGCCATGAAGGCGGTGACCGAGGTCGGCGAACCCTGGTAGACGTCGGGCGTCCACTGGTGGAAGGGCGCCGCGCCGATCTTGAAGAGCAGCCCGACGCTGAGCAGCGCGAGCCCGGCGATCGCGAGGCCTCCGCCGTCCGTGGCGCGCAGGGCGTCGGCGATGCCGGAGATCGAGACGGTGCCGGCGAAGCCGTAGAGCAGCGCGGTGCCGTAGAGGAAGAACGCGGAGGAGAACGCGCCGAGCACGAAGTACTTGAGCGCTGCCTCCTGCGACAGCAGCCGCCGGCGTCGGGCCAGGCCCGCGAGGATGTAGAGCGGCAGCGAGAGGACCTCGAGGGCCACGAACATCGTCAGCAGGTCGTTGGACGCCGGGAACAGCAGCATGCCCAGCACGCTGAACAGGAAGAGCGGCCAGACCTCGGTCTGCAGCCAGCCCAGGCGGGTGAACGCCTGCTCGTCCTCGGAGCCCGGCAGCGCCGAGGCCCGCGGGGCGAAGCTGTCGCCGGCCGGATCGACCTTGCGCTCGGCCATCACCAGAGCGGCGATGAACGCCAGGACGAGGATGGTGCCCTGCATGAACAGCGCGGGGCCGTCGACGGCCACCGAGCCCATCGCCACCACCTCGTGCGACCCGCGCGACGCCACGACGGCGGCGAACGACCCGACGAGGGCCGCGAACACGATGACGAGCTGGGCCGGGCGGCGCGCCCGCTGCGGCGCCAGCGCCTCGACGAGCACGGAGACCACGGCCGCGCCGAACACGACGAGGATCGGCAGCAGAGCGCCGTACTCGATCGTGGGGATCGGGAACG
>DASSQW010000220.1:0-3527 GCA_035702165.1 Candidatus Nanopelagicales bacterium | reverse complement strand
GTCGCCGTCGTCGTCGAGCGCGTACGGCGCGAGCTCCTCGACCAGCGTCGCGCGGCGGGCCATGGGGAAGCTGGCCGAGACGCCGACGCTCTGCAGGTTCCCCTCGTCGTCGTACAGGCCGAGCATCAGCGAGCCGACGACGTCCTGACCGTCCGAGCCCTTCTGCTTGTGCGGCCGCCAGCCGGCGACCACGCAGTCGGCGGTGCGCGCGTGCTTCACCTTGAGCATCACGCGCTTGTCGGGCTGGTAGGCGGAGTCCAGGAGCTTGCACACCAGGCCGTCGAGGCCCGCGCCCTCGAACTGCTCGAACCAGCGAGCCGCCTCCGCCTCGTCGCGGCTGATGCGTGTGAGATGGACCGGCCCGCCGACCCCGTCGAGGGCGTGCTCCAGCAGCTCGCGGCGTCGGCCGAACGGCACCTTCATGAGGTCCTCGTCGCCCAGCGCGAGGAGGTCGAAGGCGACGAACGACGCGGGCGTCTCGCCCGCGAGCCGCTGCACGCGGCTGTCTGCCGGGTGTATGCGCTGCTGCAGCGCTCCGAAGTCGAGCCGGTCGCCTGTCCGTACGACGATCTCGCCGTCGACGACGCAGCGCGGCGGCAGCTGCTCGAGGACGGCTGCGACGACCTCGGGGAAGTAGCGCGTCAGCGGCCGCTCGTTGCGGCTGCCGAGCACGACGTCGTCGCCGTCGCGGAAGACGATGCAGCGGAAGCCGTCCCACTTCGGCTCGTAGACCAGCCCGCCCGCGACCGAGTCGGGGGCGGGGATACCGGCGACCGGCTTGGCCAGCATGGGGGAGACGGGGGGCATGACCGGGAGCTGCATCCCCCCATCCTGCCGTCATCCGCACGCTGCACCCAGCAGGATGGACGCCGTGCGCTCCGACGTCCTGGCCGCCGTCGCCGACCTCGTCCCGTCGCGCGAGGGGTTCGTGCGGGTCGGCGTCGACGGGGTCAACGGCTCGGGCAAGACGACGTTCGCCGATGCGCTCGCGACGGTGCTCGAGGAGCGCGGGCGCAGCGTCGTGCGCATCCGCGAGGACGACTTCCTCAACCCGCGCGTGATCCGCTACCGCCTCGGTCGCGCTTCGCCCGAGGGCTATCTCGCGGACTCCTACGACCTGGTGCGCCTGCGCACCGATGTGCTCGACCCGCTCGGACCCTCGGGCGACGGCCGGTTCCGCGAGGGCAGCCTCGACCTCGCGACCGACACCGCGCTCGACCCGCCGTGGCGCGTCGCAGCCCCCGGGAGCGTCCTGGTGCTCGACGGGATGTTCTTGCACCGCGACGAGCTGGCCGGCGTCTGGGACGTCTCGGTCCTGCTCGACGTCGCGTTCGTCGAGACCTGCCGGCGGATGGCTGTCCGCGACGGCAGCGAGCCCGACCCCGAGCATCCGTCGATGCGCCGCTACGTCGAGGGGCAACGCCTCTACCTGGCCCGGTGCACCCCGCGGGACCGTGCGACCGTCGTCGTCGACAACACCGACGTCGAGCGCCCGCGGATCCTGCGTCAGCCGACGCGGTAGTCGAGGAAGAGCGTGCCCTCCTCCTCGAGAACATGATGCAGCTGCAGGGCGCGGGGGGACTCCGGCAGCGGCGGTCCGGCCAGCACGCGGGGTATCGGTGCCTCGCCCGCGTAGGAGCCACCGGCGAGGACGGGGGAGACGGTGAGCAGCAGCTCGTCGAGCAGCCCGGCGGCCGCGAGCTGCCCGAGAAGGTGCGGGCCGCCCTCGGCGTGCACGCGGTGCAGCCCGCGCTCGTTGAGCGCCGCCACGGCCCGGTGCAGGTCGACGTCGTCGCCGCCGGCCACGATGACGTCGGCGAGCTCGGAGACGACATCTCGCCGCGCGGGATCGCTTGCGCCGCAGGTGATCACGAGCGTTCGCACCGCCGCCTCGGTGAACAGCGGCATGGTGAGGTCGAGCTGGAGGGAGCGGCTGACGACAGCAATCGCCGGGACCGGGGTCTGGTGCGCCGCAGCGCGACGATCGGCGAAGACCGCCTTCACGCGCGCCGGGCGGTAGCCCTCTGCGCGCACCGTGCCCGCGCCGGCCAGGACGACGTCGGCGAGTCCGCGCAGCCGACCGAACACCCGCCGGTCCGCGTCGCTCGAGATACCGGACGACAGCCCGTCGGTCGAGCGGGCCGCGCCGTCGGCGGTCGTCACCATGTTCGCGCGCAGCCAGGCGGTGGCCACCGGCCAGTCGGGCCAGGCGTAGACCCGGTCGAGGTCGTCGTCGGTGAGGTCCTCGCGGGCGGCCGGAAGGAGCATGCGCACGCCTCGATGCTCCCACGGCACGGGCGCGGACTCCCGTCGTCGGGCGTCAGCGGCGCACGGCTGCGGAGAAGATCGCGACGATGATCGCGCCGATGAGCACCTGCAGGCCCAGGACGAGCCAGAAGCTCCAGTGCTGCGCGTAGCCGATGGCCGCACCGATCGCCGCGGCCACGATGCCGATGAGCACGGTGAGCAGGCACCCGACGGGTTGGCTGTTCGGCACCACGATGCGGGCCAGAGCCCCGATGATGAGACCGACGAGGATGGCCGAGAAGAAGCCGCTGAACTCCATGGGCGGCATCCTTCCGTACGGAGGTGGCACGTGGGCAAGGGATCGGCCCGTACGCCGGCGCAGGTGGCGGAGGCCTACGAGTTCCACCCCGGCGACCGGCTCTCGGACCGGTCGACCGACGAGCCTCGCATCGCCCCCGGCGACCGTGCCGCGACGGAGGCCGCGACGAGGGAGCTGCTCGACGAGCTCGCCGTCATGCAGGAGCGGCTCTACGCAGAAGGGGTGGGTGGCGGGCAGCGCGCGCTGCTCCTGCTGCTGCAGGGCATGGACACGTCAGGCAAGGACGGGTCGGTCCGCCGCGTCGTGGGGTCGATGAACCCCGCGGGCGTGCGCATCACGTCGTTCAAGAAGCCGACCGACGAGGAGCTGGCCCACGACTTCCTGTGGCGCATCGACAAGGCCCTCCCGCCGGTCGGGCATGTCGGCGTGTTCAACCGGTCGCAGTACGAGGACGTGCTGGTCGTCCGCGTGCACGACCTCGTTCCCGAGAGCGAGTGGTCGACGCGCTACGACCGCATCAACGAGTTCGAGCGCCGCGTCGTCGACGCGGGCACCCACCTGGTCAAGGTGATGCTGCACATCTCCAAGGACGAGCAGAAGCAGCGCCTCGCCGAGCGGCTCGAGGACCCGACCAAGTACTGGAAGTACAACGCCGGCGACCTGCACGAGCGGTCCTTCTGGGACGACTACCAGGCTGCGTACCAGGACGCGCTCGGCCGCTGCTCCACGGACACCGCACCCTGGTACGTCGTCCCCGGCGATCGCAAGTGGTACCGCGACTGGGTGCTCGCCAACGTGCTCGTGGACGCGCTGCGCGACATGAACCCGACGTTCCCGCCCCCGGACTTCGACGTGGCCGAGCAGCGCCGGCTCGTCGCCGCCCTGGACTAGGCCGGGCGCTCGACCTCGACGGCGTCGCCCGGGCGGATGGTGCCGCCGCTGACGACGCGGGTGTTGATGC
>DASSQW010000219.1:0-4681 GCA_035702165.1 Candidatus Nanopelagicales bacterium | reverse complement strand
TGAGCTCGAGCAGCAGGATCGACACGACCTCGTCGGGGTTCTGGGCCCCGGCGACGATCTCGACGGTGCTCACGAACTTCGCCGCGGCGCCGGCCACGTGGTCCGCGAGCTCGGCGAGGTCGGCCGCCTCGGGCTCGACCGAGACATCGTCGCTGAGGTCGTTCGTCGTCATGGCCGTAGCGTCTCAGACCGGGTGGCGCTGATGTCCACCGATGAGCCGGCCTCGGATGTCAGATGCCGACGTCCGAGCGCCAGGGGCGCGTGCTCGTGCGGGAGCAGCCGCTGCTGACGTCGGTCGCTTCGCGGCAGGTGCGGACGTGGGACGACGCGGGTCAGACGTCGAGGCGACGGCGGCCCTCGAACGCGCGGCCCAGGGTGACCTCGTCGGCGTACTCGAGGTCGCCACCCACGGGCAGACCGCTGGCGAGGCGGGTGACGGTGAGGCCCATCGGCTTCACGAGCCGCGCGAGGTAGGTGGCGGTGGCCTCGCCCTCGAGGTTGGGGTCGGTCGCGATGATGAGCTCGGTGACGGTGCCGTCGGCGAGACGGGTCATGAGCTCCTTGACGCGGAGGTCGTCGGGGCCGATGCCCTCGATCGGGCTGATCGCGCCGCCGAGCACGTGATAGCGGCCGCGGAACTCGCGAGTGCGCTCGACCGCCTGCACGTCCTTGCTCTCCTCGACCACGCAGATGACGGCGGGATCGCGCCGGGGATCGCGGCAGATCCGGCACTCGGTGTCCTCGGCGACGTTGCCGCAGATCGAGCAGAACCGGACCTTGTCCTTCACCTCGACGAGCAGGTGCGCGAGACGGCGCACATCGACCGGGTCGGCCGCCAGCAGGTGGAACGCGATGCGCTGCGCGCTCTTGGGCCCGACGCCGGGGAGGCGGCCGAGCTCGTCGATGAGGTCCTGGACCACACCTTCGTACACGCGATCAGTCCTGCCGTTGTCGTCCGCCGGTCGCGCCGGCGCTGGTCACCCGACGGTACGCCGGGGAGGTGCGCTCCTCGAGGAGCGACTAGCCGTTGTCGTACTCCGTCATCACGGTTCCGCCGAGCTCGCGCTGCACGAGCGCGAGGCCGGAGAGGTCGCCCTCGGCGTCGGCGTCGTCGACGCTGACGTCGTCGTCGCCGGGCACCGCCTCCTCGGCGACGACGGCTGCTGCCCGCTCGCGCGCGGACGGGCCGGACTCGCTGGGCCGCTCGGGCTCCGTCACCGACGCGGCGGCCGGTTCCGGGGCGGGTGCCGCGGGCGCGTCGGACACGGAGGGGTCGAGGACCAGGTCGATCTCGACGTCGAGCCTCGCGACGTCGAGCACCGCGAGGCGCAGCAGCTCCATGTGGCCCTTGTTGCCGCGCAGGATGCCCATCCGCACGCGGTCGGGGTGGGCCAGGCCGAGAGTGCGGGCGTCGAGCTCCAGGGGTACGGCACCCTCCGCGAGCGTGTGCGCCACGCGGCTCGACGACTTCAGCGCCTCGAGCACCGAGGGCCACATCACCGTGATCTGACCGAGCCCGGCCCCGCCACTCGCTGGTGCGGCTGCGGCCGGAGCCGCGACGGGCTCAGGAGCGGGCGCGGACACGGGCTCGGGAGCAGGCGGCGCGGCCGCCTCGGGCGTCGCGGCCTCCTCGGCCGGAGCCTGCGGCGGCGCGGTCGTGGGCGCGACCGACGAGAGGCGCGGCGGGGCGGGCGGGCCGCCGGGCACGACCGTACGCGGCGCGGGGTCGTGGTGGGGCGCGGGCCTCGAGGGCTCGGGCTGCGCCGCAGGACGCGGGGCGGGGGCGGGTGCCGGCGGCACCGGGGCCCCCGCCGGGGCGTCGCCGAGGAAGGCCACCTTGCGCTCGATGCGGTCCAGACGTGCGGCGAGACCGCTGTCGGTGTCGTCGGCTGCGGGGAGGAGCAGGCGCGCGCAGAGCAGCTCGAGCTGCAGCCGCGGTGCCGTGGCGCCCTTGAGCTCGGAGAGCCCGGTGCTCACGAGGTCTGCGGCGCGCGACAGCTGGGCGAGCCCGAGCTTCTCCGCCTGGCCGCGCATGAGGAAGATCTGCGAGTCGGGGGCGTCGAGCAGCCCTGCCTGCGCAGCGTCGGGGACCTCGTGCAGGACCACGAGGTCGCGCAGCCGCTCGAGCAGGTCGGTGGCGAACCGGCGGGGGTCGAGGCCCGCCTCGACGACGCGATCGATGACCGAGAACATCGCGGCGCCGTCGTCGCTGGCGAGCGCCTCGACCACCTCGTCGAGCATCGCGGTGTCGGTGACGCCGAGCTGGCTCACGGTGTCGTCGTACGTGAGGCCCTCGGGCCCCGTGCCGGCGATGAGCTGGCCGAGGATCGACAGGGCGTCGCGCACCGATCCGGCGCCCGCGCGGGCCACGAGAGCCAGGGCCTCCGGCTCGGCCGGGATGCCCTCCTGCTCGCAGACCCACGCGAGGTGCTCCTGCAGCCGGCGTACCGGGACCAGGCGGTAGGGGTAGTGGTGCGTGCGCGAGCGGATGGTCGGGAGGATCTTGTCGGGCTCGGTCGTGGCGAAGACGAACTTCAGGTGCGCCGGCGGCTCCTCGATGAGCTTGA
The DNA here is from genome assembly GCA_035702165.1 of Candidatus Nanopelagicales bacterium. GTDB lineage: Bacteria > Actinomycetota > Actinomycetes > S36-B12 > CAIYMF01 > Longivirga. The sequence continues at coordinate 2,114 of DASSQW010000219.1, read as the reverse complement.
GCAGCGCGTTGGCGGCGTCGACGGTCAGCTGGTGCGCCTCGTCGATGATGTAGACCTTGTAGCGGCTCGCCGCGGGCGCGTACATCGCCTTCTCGCGCAGCTCGCGGGCGTCGTCGATGCCGCGGTGGCTCGCGGCGTCCATCTCGATGACGTCGATCGACCCCGGACCGTTGGGCGCGAGCGAGATGCAGCTCGGGCAGACGCCGCAGGGCTCGGAGGTCGGGCCCTCCTCGCAGTTCAGCGATCGCGCGAGGATGCGCGCCGTGGAGGTCTTGCCGCAGCCGCGCGGGCCGGTGAACAGGTAGGCGTGGTGCGCGCGGCCGCTGTCGATCGCGCGCCCGAGCGGCCCGGTGACGTGCTCCTGCCCGATGACGTCCGCGAGCCTGCCCGGTCGGTAGGTGCGGTAGAGGGCGAGGGACACGCGAGCACCCTAGTCGCCGGGTCGGACGCCGTCTCCACGACCGCCGCCGGTCCGCACCCGCCGTCGATGCGTGATGCGCGGACGCGAGAAGGTCCGCTGATCACGCGTCGACGGTGGGTCAGCGGGACTCGTCGTACCGGGCGCGCGACTCCTCGATCACGGGCAGGTGCTCGCGGGCCCAGGCGTCGAGGGCGTCGAGCGGTTCGATGAGCGTGCGGCCCACGTGGGTGAGCTCGTACTCCACGCGCGGGGGCACCTCGGGGTGCACGGTGCGGGCCACGAGGCCGTCGCGCTCGAGCCCGCGCAGGGTCTGGGTGAGCATCTTCTGGCTCACGCCCTCGATGCGCCGGCCCAGCTCGCTGAAGCGCATCGGGCCTGCGCCGAGCGACCCCACGACGAGCACGGTCCAGCGGTCGCCGATCCGGTCGAGCACCTGACGGCTGGGGCAGTTCGCGGCGTACGGATCGACGACGAGGGCGCCTGAGTCGCTGACCTGCATGGTCACCTCCAGGTAAGTACGGCACTTTCAAGTGGCTGCTCTCCAGGGGGAAGCAGGTCCAGAGTACGCCGGTTGTCCCCCACGAAGGAGCGGCCGACCGGCCGCCTGCCTACCCAGGAGGAGAACCGTGTCCGTCGTCGTCACCGGAGCCACCGGCCAGCTCGGCCACCACATCGTCGCGTCGCTGCTCGAGCGCGGCGTGCCCGCCGACGAGATCACCGCCACCGGACGCTCGGTCGAGAAGGCCGCCGACCTCGCGGCCGCGGGAGTCACCGTCGTCGCGTCCGACTACACCGACCCCGCGAGCCTCGACGCCGCGTTCGCCGGCGCCGACGTGCTCGTCCTGGTCTCGGGCAGCGAGATCGGCCAGCGGAGCGCCCAGCACCAGAACGCGGTCGACGCCGCGGTCCGTGCCGGTGTCGGCCGGATCGTCTACACCTCGATCCCGAAGGCGTCCGAGACTCCGATGATCCTGGCCCAGGAGCACAGGGCGACCGAGGCCGCGATCGTGGCGTCCGGCCTGCCCTACACGTTCGTGCGCAACGCCTGGTACGTCGAGAACTACCTGCCGCAGATCCCGACCTGGCTCGAGCACGGCGTCGTCGGTGCCGCGGGCGAGGGTCGCGTCTCGCTGGCCACCCGGCGCGACTACGCCGAGGCCGCCGCGGTCGTGGCCTCGACCGACGGCCACGTGAACGCGGTCTACGAGCTCGGGGGCGAGTCGCTCACCCTCGCCGAGCTGGCCGCCCTGGTGGGTGAGGCCTCCGGCCAGGACGTCGCCTACACCGACGTCGACGAGGACACCCTGCGCGGGATCCTCGTGACCGCCGCCGGCTTCCCCGAGCCCGTGGCCGCGGTGTACGCCGACGTCGACAGCCGGATCAAGGCGGGCGACCTGCACGTGACCAGCGGCGACCTCGAGCGGCTCATCGGGCACGCGCCCGAGGCGCCCGCGGACTCGGTCAAGGGCGCGGTCGCAGCGCTCTGAGCAGTCCTGACGCGACGAGGGCGGGAGCCGCTGCTCCCGCCCTCGGTCCGCGGAGGATAGGGGATTCGAACCCCTGAGGAGTTGCCCCCAACACGCTTTCCAAGCGTGCGCCCTAGGCCACTAGGCGAATCCTCCGCGGACGAGGATACGGGCGGGGTGCTCAGGGCTGAAATCGGCCGGTACGAGTCACCGGCGTACGTCGCCTA
>DASSQW010000218.1:0-4416 GCA_035702165.1 Candidatus Nanopelagicales bacterium | reverse complement strand
CGACGGCGATCGCACCAGCCGCTTCCACCTGCCGGACGTAGCGATGCGGCACGAGCGCGCCCGGCACGTCGACCCAGCGCCCCCACGAGGCGCGCTCGACGTAGGCGGTGATGCCGATGACCGGACGTCCCATACCGTTCTCCTACCCAGCCTCAGAGCGGCGTGACGTAGGCGCCCGAGATGCCGCCGTCGACGAGGAAGGTCGACGCGGTGATGAAGCTCGACTCGTCGGAGGCGAGGAAGAGCACGGCGTTGGCCATCTCCTCAGGCTCGCCGAAGCGACCCATCGGCACGTGGACGAGGCGCCGCGCTGCACGCTCCTCGTCCTTGGCAAAGAGCTCCTGGAGCAGCGGCGTGTTGACCGGGCCGGGGCACAGGGCGTTGACCCGCACCCCCTGCCGGGCGAACTGCACGCCGAGCTCGCGCGACATCGACAGCACGCCACCCTTGCTCGCGCTGTAGGAGATCTGCGAGGTCGCGGCCCCCATGACGGCCACGAACGAGGCGGTGTTGATGATCGAGCCCTTGCCCTGCTCGAGCATGTAGGGCAGGGCGGCCTTGCAGCACAGGTAGACCGACGTGAGGTTGACCTCCTGCACCCTGCGCCAGGCGTCGAGGTCGGTGTCGAGGATCGAGTCGTCCTCCGGCGGGCTGATGCCGGCGTTGTTGAAGGCGATGTCGACGGAGCCGTAGGTCTCCTTGGCCGTGCGGAAGAGGGCGTCGACCTCCTCCTTGCTCACGACGTCGACGCGCACGAAGGTGCCCCCGACCTCGTCGGCGATGCGGGTGCCGTTGGCCTCGTCGAGGTCGCCGATGACGACCTTCGCACCCTCCTCGGCGAACCGTCGCACCGTCGCCAGCCCGATGCCGGAGCACCCGCCGGTGATGACCGCGACCTTGCCGTCCAGCCTGCCTGCCATGGGAATTCCCTTCAGTCCGTGGAGATGAAGACGTTCTTGACCTCGGTGAACGCCTCGAGCGCGTCCGGTCCGAGCTCGCGGCCGATGCCGCTCTGCTTGAAGCCCCCGAAGGGCGTCGAGTAGCGCACGCTGCTGTGCGAGTTCACCGAGAGGTTGCCCGCCTGGACGCCCCGCGCGACGCGCAGGCCCCGCCCGAGGTCGCGCGTCCAGATCGACCCCGACAGCCCGTATGCCGTGTCGTTGGCCTTGGCGATCGCGTCGGCCTCGTCGTCGAAGGGCATGACAGCCACCACCGGGCCGAAGACCTCCTCCTGCCACACCCGGTCGGTCGTGGCGCCGGGGAGCACGACGGTCGGGGGATACCAGTAGCCGGCGCCGCTCGGCCCGTCGCCACGGAAGGCGACCTCGACCTGCTCGGTGGACTCCTCGACGAAGGAGCGGACGCGCTCGCGCTGACCGGAGCTGATGAGGGGGCCCATCTCGGCAGACTCGTCGCGCGGGTCGGTGACGACGACGCCCCTCACCGCCGTCTCGAAGTGCTCCATGAAGCGGTCGAAGACGCTGCGCTCGACGAGGATGCGGCTGCGGGCGCAGCAGTCCTGCCCGGCGTTGTCGAAGACGCCGTACGGCGCGCGGGCCGCCGCGAGCTCGAGGTCCGAGTCGGCGAAGACGATGTTGGCGCTCTTGCCTCCGAGCTCGAGCGTGACGCGCTTGACCCGGTCGGCAGCCCCGCGCATGATCCCCTGTCCCACCGGCGTCGACCCGGTGAAGCAGATCTTGCCGACGTCGGGGTGGGTGACGAAGCGCTCGCCGACGACCGAGCCCTTGCCGGCCACGACGTTGAGCACGCCCTCGGGCAGGCCTGCCTCGAGGGCGAGCTCCCCGAGCCGCAGCGCCGTGAGCGGCGTCAGCTCGGCCGGCTTGAGCACGACCGTGTTGCCCGCCGCGAGCGCCGGTGCGAGACCCCAGCCGGCGATCGGCATCGGGAAGTTCCACGGCACGATGATGCCGACGACGCCGATGGGCTCGCGGAAGGTCACGTCGATGCCGCCTGCGACCGGGATCTGGCGCCCGAAGTTCCGCTCCGGCGCAGCGGCGTAGTACGCGAGGACGTCGCGCACGTTGCCGGCCTCCCACCGGGCGTTGCCGATCGTGTGACCGGAGTTGGCCACCTCGAGCTGGGCGAGCTCCTCCTGGTGCTCCCCGACGAGGTCGGAGAAGCGGCGCAGGAGCAGGCCACGGTCGGCGGGCGCCACTGCGGCCCACGCCGGCGCGGCTGCCTTGGCGCGGGCGATGACCTCGTCGGCCTGCTCGACCGACGCCAGCGGGACCGTCGCGACGACCTCCTCCGTCGAGGGGTTGATGACGTCGTGCGTCGTGCTCATGGCTTCGGGGTGGGTCACAGTCGCTCGAATCCTCTCTTGCGCTCCCAGTCGGTGACGGCGGCGTTGAAGGCGGTGATCTCGACGTCGGCGGCGTTGACGTAGTGGTCGACGACCTCGTCGCCGAAGACCGCGCGCGCCACGCTCGAGTCCGCGAGCAGGTCACGTGCCTCCTGCAGCGTCGAGGGCACCCGCGGCTTGTCGGAGGTGTAGGCGTTGCCCTCGAGCGCCGGCTCGAGGGGCAGCTCGTTCTCGATGCCGTGCAGGCCGCCGGCGAGCATCGCGGCGACGGCGAGGTAGGGGTTGAGGTCGCCGCCCCCGACCCGGTTCTCGACGCGCAGCCCGGCCCCGTGACCGACGACGCGCAGTGCGCACGTGCGGTTGTCTCGGCCCCAGGCGACGGCGGTCGGCGCGAAGCTCGCGGCCGCAAATCGCTTGTAGGAGTTGATGTTCGGCGCGTAGAAGTAGGTCAGCTCTCGCTGGGTCGCGAGGATGCCGGCCAGGAAGTGGTCGAACAGCTCGCTGTGGCCGTGCTCCCGGTCGTCGTCGGCGAAGACGGTCTCGCCGGCGCGACCGCGCAGCGAGAGGTGGATGTGGCACGAGCTGCCCTCGCGCTGGTCGAACTTCGCCATGAAGGTCAGCGACTTGCCGTGCTTGGCGGCGATCTCCTTCGCCGCGTTGCGGTAGACGACGTGGTTGTCGCACGTGCGCAGGGCCGTGTCGAAGAGGAAGCCGATCTCGTGCTGCCCGAGGTTGCACTCCCCCTTGGCGCTCTCGACGACGGCGCCGGCGGCATACATCTCGTTGCGGATCTCGCGGAGCAGCGGCTCCACGCGGTCGCCCCCGAGGATCGAGTAGTCGACGTTGTAGCGGTTCGCGGGGGTGAGGCCGACGTAGCCGCGGTCCCACGCGGCGTCGAAGGAGTCCTCGAAGACGATGAACTCGAGCTCGGTGCCGCAGTGAGCCGTGAGACCGAGCGCGGCCGCGCGGTCGATCTGGGCCTGCAGCACGGAGCGCGGCGACTGGACGACGGGACCGCTGCCGTCGAGCCACGTGAGGTCGCACTGGACCGTCGCGGAGTGCGGGGCGCCGGGGGTTCGCCTCAGCGTCGAGAGGTCGAGGTCGAAGAACATGTCGCCGTAGCCGCGCTCCCAGGAGCTGATCGCGTAGCCCTCGACGGTGTTCATGTCGACGTCGACGGCGAGCAGGTAGTTGCAGCCCTCGGTGCCGTCCTCGAGCACGTGGTCGAGGAAGTAGTGACCGTGCAGGCGCTTGCCCTGCAGTCGGCCCTGCATGTCGGTGAAGGCGACGACGACGGTGTCGATGTCGCCCGCCTCGATCTCGGTGCGCAGCTGGTCGACCGTCAGTGCCGGTGGTTTCGCCATGGTCCTCTTCCTATCCGATGAGGCCCCGGAGCAGGGCGGAGGTGGCGTCGCAGTGCTCCTCCATGACCGCCCGGGCTCGCTCAGGGTCGCCGCCGAGGATGGCCTCGACGACCTGCTGGTGCTGTGCGTCGGAGTGCTCGATGTTGCGCCGCAGCACGGGGATCGCCATGAGCATGTCGTGCAGGGCGGCCTGGGCCCGGGTCACGGCGTCGACGAGCATCGGCGAGCCCGAGAGGGTTGCGATCGCGAGGTGCAGGCGCGAGTCGGCCACGCGGTGCGCGGCCGCGTCGACGGCCTCCTCGACCTCGCGCAGGCTCTCGGTCAGCCAGGCCCGCTGGTCACCCGCAAGGGGCTGGGTGGCCGCCAGCCACGCTGCACCGGGCTCGACCACCCGCCGGAACGTCAGCGCATCGAGCAGGGCCGCGCCGCTGCGGACGAACGACCCGCTGACAACCGTCGCCGGGTGCTCGGCCGCGTAGGTGACCCAGGTCCCGCCGCCGCGCCCCTGCTTCGTCGTGACGAGACCCGACTCGCGCAGGGCGGCGATGGCATCGCGCAGCGTGTTGCGGCTGACGCCGAGCCGTTCGGCGAGCTCGCGCTCCGGCGGCAGCTGCTCGCCGTTGGTGAAGACACCCAGCCGGATCGCCGTGGCCAGCTGCTCGACCGTGGCCTCGAAGACGTTTCCGCCGGCAGGACGAAGCACGACGTCCGGCAACGAGGTCTGGCCGC
>DASSQW010000217.1:0-17668 GCA_035702165.1 Candidatus Nanopelagicales bacterium | reverse complement strand
TGTCGCCGAACGTCTCCTCGAGCAGGACGACGTCGTACGCCGCACCCGCGACCGCCTCGACCGTGGCGGCGGGGAGCGCGGCCGTGTCGGTGGCGTAGAGCAGCCGCGCACCGTCGGGCGCGGTCACGTCGTACAGCAGGCTGTCGGCGGTCATCGGATCGACGCCGTCGTCGTGCGCGGCCTCGAGCGCACGGACGACGTAGCCCCCGACCTCGATCGTGTCGCCGGCGGCGAGCGCGACCAGCGACACCGGGTCGTCGGGCCCGACCCAGTGCCGGCAGGCATCGACGACGGCGCGCGGGCCGGCGACGAGCAGCGGGTCGGCGGTGTGCGTCCACGACCGGGCGAGCAGCGCGACGGGAGCGAGGTGGTCGGGGTGCGCGTGGGTCACGAGCACCGCGCGCACGCGGTCGAGCGCGACGCCGGCAGCGCTCGCCTGGTTCAGGGAGTCGGGGCCGCAGTCGAGCAGCAGCGCGGAGTCGACGAGCGCCGACGTCGTTCGCCGCACCTCGCCCCGGCGGCGCAGGGCGGCGCACGACGCGCAGACGCACCACGCATTGGGCCAGCCGTCGGCCGATCCGGTTCCGAGCAGGACGACGCGCATCAGGGCGCCGGCTCGAACTCGACCGGTACGTCGAAGGCGGCGCGCCGGGTCGCGCGGCGCAGCGCCACGAGCATCACCCGGCCGGCCACGATGACGAGGGCCACGGTGAGCACGGCGCGCGGGAGGTCGAAGCCGAGCGACGTCGCGACGTCGAAGCGCAGCCACGCGGCGAGGTTCTCGCCGGCAGGCGCCCCGGGCACGTAGGACAGCCCCGGTGCGAGCGTGCCGTCGGTGGACAGGAACGGCCAGAACCAGAGGTTGAGCAGGAAGCCGTACGCGATGCACGCGACGAACGAGTACGCCGACAGCAGCGCGATCTCGGCGCGGCCGCGCGCTCTCGGCAGCAGCCCGGCACCGAGACCGATCCACGCCGCGCCGAGCATCTGGAAGGGCAGCCACGGCCCGACCCCGCCGGTGACCAGGCCCGAGGCGAACATGCCGATCGCGCCGAGGCAGAAGCCGAAACCCGGTCCCAGCGCGCGACCGCCGAGCACGAGCACGATCCACATCGGCTCGAACCCCGCCTGCCCGCTACCGAACGGCCGCAGCGCCGCGGCCGCGGCCGAGAGGACACCGAGCAATGCCACGCCCTTCGCGTCGAGGCCGCCGTCGGCGACGTCGGCGAGCAGGACCACGAGCACCAGCGGTACGACGAGGGCGAACAGCCACGGCGCGTCCGAGGCGTGCGCGACGACCTCCGAGTCGGTCGCGGCGAGGAACGGCCAGAAGAACGCCAGGACGCCGACGGCGCTCGCCAGCAGGACCGCGATCGTCGTACGCCGACCCATGCGCACCACGTGCACCGCGGGCGGGGCGGCGGGACGCACGTCGAGCGCCGTCACGACGCCACCACGAGCGCGGCCGCGACCTCGGCGACGGTGAGCCACGGCTGCGGCGCCATCACCTTGCTCACCTGGGGGGCGAACATCGGCGACCCGATGACGACATCGGTCGCCGGGCCGTCGGCCACGACCTCCCCCTCGGCCACCACGACCACGCGGGTCGCGACCTCGGCCGCGAGCTCGACGTCGTGCGTGGCGAGCACGACGCAGTGCCCGTCGGCCGCGAGCGAGCGCAGCGTCGTGACCAGCCGCTTCTTCGCGGCGTAGTCCAGGCCGCGGGTCGGCTCGTCCAGCAGCAGCACGGGCGGCTTGCTCGCGAGGACGACGGCGAGCGCCAGCGCGAGCCGCTGGCCCTCCGAGAGGTCCCGCGGGTGAGCGTCGTCGTCGACGCCCGTCGCGAGCCGGTCGAGCAGCGAGCGCGTCGTGCCCGGGACGGCTCCGCCGTCGCGGTCGCCGGCCGTGCACTCGTCGCCGACGCGGTCCGCGACGAGGAGGTCGGTCGGCTCCTGCGGTACGAGCCCGACGCGGCTGACGAGGTCGCGGCCGCGCAGCGTCGACGGCGCGACGCCGCCGACGGCGACCGAGCCGGAGGTCGGCACGTGCAGTCCGACGAGCGTGCCGAGGAGCGTCGACTTGCCGGCGCCGTTGCGCCCCATCACCGCGACGATCTCGCCGCGGTCGGCGGCGATCGTGATGCCGCGCAGCGCAGGGGTGGCGCCGTACCGCACGACGGCGTCGGACACCGACAGCGCGACCTGGTCGCTCACGACGTGCATCGCCGACCGGGTGCGCTCGGCGGCCTCGGCGACCTGCGGCTCGAGACGGTCCCGCAGCGGGCCGGCGGCGCGGCGCGCGTCGCGCACCGACAGCGGGAGCGGCGTCCAGCCCGCGAGGCGGCCGAGCTCGACGACCGGCGGTGCGACCGGTGCCGTGGCCATCACCTCCGCAGGTGTCCCGACCACGAGCGGCTCGCCCGCCCCCGGTACGACGACGACGCGGTCGGCGTACTGCACCACCCGCTCGAGGCGGTGCTCGGCGAGCAGGACGGTGACGCCGAGGTCGTGCACGAGACGTTGAAGCGCGGCCAGGACCTCTTCTGCCGCACCGGGATCCAGCGCCGACGTCGGCTCGTCGAGGACCAGCACCCGCGGGTGCATCGTGAGCACCGCGCCGATCGCGACGCGCTGCCTTTGGCCGCCGGACAGCGACCGCAGGGGCCGGTTGCGCAGCTCGGCGAGACCGAGCAGGTCGAGGGTCTCCTCGACGCGTCTGCGCATGACGTCGGGCGCCAGGCCGATCGACTCCATGCCATAGGCCAGCTCGTCCTCGACCATGTCGGTGACGAAGCCCGACAGCGGGTCCTGCGGAACCACGCCGACGACGTCGGCGAGCTCGCGCGGCGGGTGCAGCCGGGTGTCGCGCCCGGCGACGGTGACCCGCCCCGACAGCGTGCCGCCGGTGAAGTGGGGGACCAGCCCGTTGACGCAGCGGAGCAGGGTGGACTTCCCGGTGCCCGTGCGCCCGACGACCAGCACGAGCTCGCCCTCGGGCACGTGCAGATCGACGTGCGAGAGCACCGGCGCGGCCGCACGGTCGTAGGTGACCGAGACGTCCTCGAAGCGGATCATGCGGCCACCTCCTCCCGGTCGTCGGCGTGCGTGCCGCCTGGACGCAGGGTACGGACGGCCGAGGTCCCCGGGGGCGGCGGAGCAGCGAAGCCGGCCGCGGCACCGACGAGCACGGCCAGTGCCGGGCCGAGGGGGAGGGCGGGCCACGCGGGCGGCGCGACCGGACCCACGAGCGCGGGCGGATCCGTGATCGAGACGGCGACGAGCACGACGGCGGGCACCGCGCCGGCGAGCACGACCAGCCACTCCGGCAGCGCCCACGGGTCGGGGCGGTAGCGGGTGCGGATGCTGCGCCGCGACGCGAGCACCATGCCGGTCGCGCCGGCCGCGAGACCCAGCACCAGCACGACCGGGCCGGCGGCGCCCGGCGTACCGCCGTCGAGCAGCCCGTAGAGCCCGAGCACGACTCCGACCAGGCCCAGGAGCAGCAGCGCGCGCGACGTCGTGCGGGCCCGGGCCGACAGCGGCCCCGTCCGGCCGTACCCGCGCGAGTCCATGGCAGCCGCGAGGTCGACGGCGCGCTCGAGCGAGCCCTCGAGGACCGGCATCACCGACCCCGCCAGCGCCCGCACGCCGCGGTCGGGTCGACCGCGCAGGCGGCGCGCCGTGCGGACGCGTGCGACGTCGCCGACGAGCTGCGGCGCGAACGTCATCGCGACGACCACCGCCACGCCCACCTCGTACAGCGCGGCCGGAACGCTGGCGAGCAGCCGGGCGGGGCTCGCCAGCGAGTTGGCGGCGCCGATGCAGGCGAGCATGGTGGCGAGCAGCAGTCCCTGGTACGCCGCCGCCAGCACCTCCTCGAGCGTGACGGGACCCCCGAGGGTCACGCCCGCGAACCACGACGGCAGCGGCACGCTCGGCAGCGTGAACAGCACGCGGGTCCCGAAGCCGGAGCCCACGAGCACCGTGAACAGGATGTGCAGCACGATGATGACGGCGCCGAGCCGCAGGAACACGCTGAACGAGCGGGCCCACGGAGCCTCGGACCGCCGCCGGGCCACGACGAGCCCGGCGACCGCGACGATGAGCCCGAGCAGCAACGGGTTGGTCGTGCGGCTCGCCGCGGTCGCGAGGCAGAGCGCCCAGACCCACCAGGCACCGGGGTGGGTCCAGCGCGGCAGCGCTGCGTCGCCGACGACGTGCTCGCGTCTCACGTGCGCCGCCTCGACAGCCAGAACGCGACGCCGGCGAGACCGACGACAGCAGCGACGCCGAGCGCGGACGCCACCGGGCTGCCGGATGCCGCGGGTGCCGCCGGCGCAGCGGTGGTTGCCGGGAGCGTCTGCTCCGGATCGTCGGTGGCCGAGCTGCCCGCAGCCACGACGACGTCGGACGCGGTCGGGGTGGGCGTGCCCGACGCGGCTGACGATGACGTCGCCGACGGCGACGCGCCGGTGCTCGCGATCGACGAGGTCCCCGCGGACGGCGCCCCGGTCGTCCGCTGCTCGGCCGACGAGGACGCGCTCGCGCGCGGGCTCGATGAGGGGGACGCCGTACGCGTGCTCGACGGCCTCGGCGTCGGCGACGTGGTCGGGCTGTCCACGACCGGTGCGCACTCGGTCTCCGGGAAGCCGTCGATGCCGCAGACCAGCCCCGACGAGGTGCGGACGTCGATGCCTGCCGCGCTCATCGCCTGCGCAGCCGTCCCGCCGCTGACGGCGACGCACCGCACGACCACGCTCCCGGAGACCGGCGGCTTCTCGCCGTTCGGCCAGTCCGAGCTCGCCCCGAAGTCCAGGACGATCGCGACGTCGACGGAGCCCGTCCCCATCGTCGAGCCGCCGGGGCAGATGCTGTCGTAGGAGGAGGAGAAGCGAGGCTTGGTCGTGCCCGCGGCCGAGGTGGTCGCGAACCGCCAGCCGATGACCGCCTTCTCGCGGACCCCGGTCGACGACGGCCCGGCCGAGGCGAACTTCCACCCGGTGTGCGACACGGGTGTGTTGTCGCCCCACCAGAAGGTCCAGTACCGGTAGGTCGTCGCCTCGGCCCCGGGCGCGAGCAGCAACGAGCAGGAGGCCGTGATCCCGAGGATCACCGCCACCACCGCTGCTCGCGCCCGGGCGCCGGTCATGACGGGGTCCTCACCGGGTGAGGGTCGTGACGGCGGAGGAGGGCAGGGACGCCAGACCCGACCGGTCCCAGGCGCGGGCCGTCACCACGAGCCTGCCGAGCGCGAGGGTCGGCGACGCGACGGTCCAGCGGGTCGTGCCGGTGACGCGGGTCGCGGTCACCCACCCGCTCGTCCCGGCGATCCAGCGGCGGCCGTTCCACGAGACCCACGAGCCGTTGCGCTGCTGCGCGATGCGCACCCGCACGGTCAGCACGCCGCTCCCGCGGTCGCCCGCGGCGACGGCGACGCGCGCCCACGAGGCGCGCCGCTGGGGCGACGAGGGCACCAGCACGCTGGCGGCCGGCGCCACGGTGTCGGCGAGGACGGTGACCGTGCCCGCCGTCGTCGGTGCGCGGTTGCCGGACGGGTCCGTCGTCCACACCGTGATCCGGTGCGCGCCCGGCTGGAAGTAGCGGTGCGAGACCCTCGACACCGACCCGTTCACCACGGTGGCGCTGCCGTCGCCCCACAGGACGGTCTGGGTGAGGCTCGCCGCCGGCCAGAACGCGTCCGAGGCCGCGCTGCGCGTGACCGTGACGTACCAGCCGGCCCACGACCTCGCGGGCACACCGGTCCACGTGGCGCTCGGGGCGGTGGTGTCCTTCGTGAGCGAGGCCTCGATGCGGTCGGCGAACGTCGCCAGACCGGTCCAGTCGTCGACGGTCGCGGCCGCGAGAGCGCCCTGGCCGTTGGTGGCCGGGGAGGTCGAGGCCGGCAGCCCGGCGAGCTCCGCCTCGAGGCTGCGCGCCGTGGTCTCGGCCGAGCGGTCGGCCGCCAGCGAGAGCACCGCCCACGCCGCGTCGGTCGCGTTGCCCGAGGCGTACGCCGCCGGGCCGGCGGCCGTCACGTCGCGCGCGATCCAGGACGCGGCCCAGCCGGCGACGCCGGCACCGGTGGCGGCGGGCGGAGTGCTGACCACGCGGGCCGAGTCGGCCCACGTCCCGGTCAGCCGGCCCACCGCGGTGAGGTCGGTGCCGCGCGGGCCGACGACGGACTGCACGGTCGCGAGCGCGTCGGGCGTCCCCGGGTTCCACGGGGTGCTGATGCCGCCGAGGTCCGCAGGCGCCGGCGTACCGGTCCACCCGACCTGCAGCGACTGGTAGTAGGGGACGACCGAGGTCGTCGGGACGAGGCCCTCGGCGTTGAGGGCGAGCAGGACCAGGCCGGTCGAGTTGGGGTCGCCGGCGCCGCTGCCGCCGGGCGTGTACTCCCAGCTGCCGTCGCCGAGCTGCACACCGCGCAGCCACGTCGCGGCCTTGATCGCGGCGGCCTTCGCCGCGGTCGTGCCCACGGCGTCGAGCGCCTGAACGGCCATCGCGGTGGCATTGGAGTCCGGGCCGCCGCTGAAGGCGACCGGGTCGAACGGCGCGCAGGTCGAGCCCGAGCGGTACGACGAGAAGCTGCCGTCGGCGCACTGCTGGTCCAGCAGCCAGCGCACGGCCTCCGGACGCGGGGTGCGCCCGGCGGCGGCCAGCCCGAGGATCGCCAGCGACTGGCGGTAGACGCCGTCGAAGGTGGGGTCGGAGGTGCCGTAGAGGCCGACCTCCACGTGGTCCGTGACGGCCTGGGCCGGCACGGCGGTGAGCAGGGATGAGCCCAGCGCCAGCGCGGGGAGCGCGGCGGCGAGGGTCCGGGTGAGACGACGCACGGGTGTCCTTTCGAGTGACGATCACGAACCAGAGGTCCGGACGGGTCCCCGATACGACGAAACCCCTCGCGGTGGCTCCCGGAGGAGTCGGTGCGAGGGGCGAGAAGGCGGACCGGGCGGGTCCGGGCTCGTTCCGCAGTCCGCGACGGAGGTGAGCCTCTCGCGCCCGCCAGGTGCTCCGGCTCACCGACCACGCGCGGTCGGCCTACGGTTGCGGGACAGCGCCGGAATCGGACCGGCTTCCCCTGGACGTCAGACGCGATGTGCAGTTGTGGGCCTCACCGTACACGGGCGCGGGACCGGTCCGGCACTCCCTCGGGTGACGTGCGAGACACCGCCTGAACGTGCGTGCACGAACGACCGATACCTACGCTGGGGGCAGCGCAGCGCGGGGGAGGACGGAGGCGGGGCCATGCCGGGCACCACCAGCTGGATCCGCGTCCGCGTCCCCGTGCAGGGCATGACCTGCGCCGCCTGCGAACGGCGGGTCGGCAAGGCGCTGGCGCAGGTCCCCGGCGTACGGCCCGTCGCCGTCTCTGCCCGGTCGGGCCTGGTCACCCTCGATGTCGACGGCGAGGTCCCGTGGGAGGGCGTGGTCGAGGCGCTCGAGGGCACCGGCTACACCGTCGGCCGCTCGCCGTGGTTCAGCCACGAGCAGTCCGCCTGGGTCCGTGCCGCCGGGGCGCTGCTCGCGGTCGGCGCGATCGTCTGGGTCGTCAGCACCTTCGCGGTCGGCGACCTCTCCGCACGCATCACCGCTGCGGGCAGCACGAGCCTGCTCGTCGTCCTGCTCATCGGCCTCACCGCCGGCTTCTCCACCTGCATGGCCCTCGTCGGCGGACTCGTGCTCGCGGTCTCGGCCGCTCGCATGAGCGACGGCGCGGAGCCCGCTGGCGGTCGCTGGCGCCCGCAGCTGGCCTTCCAGGCCGGACGCATCGGCGGCTTCTTCGTCCTGGGCGCGCTGCTCGGTGCCCTCGGTGCGCGCCTCGCTCTGCCGACGCCGGCCGTGGCCGGTCTCATGGCGGTCGTCGCCGTCTTCATGGTGCTGCTGGGGATCCGGCTCACCGGTCTCTCGCCGCGGCTGTCGGGCTGGTCGCTCGCGCTGCCGGGGTCGTGGGGCGCCCGTCTCGGCCTCGACGACAGGGCCCGCGGTCCCTACTCGGACCTGCGCGCGGCCGGCCTCGGGGTCGCGACCTTCGTCCTGCCCTGCGGCTTCACCCAGGTCGTGCAGCTCTACGCGATGACCACCGCGAACCCGCTGCAGTCCGGGCTCGTCATGGCGGTCTTCGCGATCGGTACGGCGCCCGGGCTGCTCCTCGTCGGCGGACTGCCGTCGTTCGCCACCGGCGCGCGCCGCGCGCTCGTGCTCTCCGTCGCCGGCGTCGCGCTGGTCTGCTTCGCGGTCGTGAACCTGTCGGCCGCCGCCTCCCTCGTCGGGCTCACCGGATCCGGTGCTGCCGCGGCGACGGCGAAGGGCGTGTCGAGCAACGTCGTCCTGAAGGACGGCGTCCAGGTGGTCACGATGAACGAGGGCTCGCGCGGCTACGCGCCCGCCGACACCGTGGTCTACGCCGGCGTGCCGATCCGCTGGCAGATCGAGGCCGAGTCCCAGTTCACCTGCGCCGCCGCGATCCGCGGCGTCGGCTCGGACTTCAGCGTCGACCTCAAGACCGGACCGAACGTCGTCGAGCTGCCCGCGATGCAGCCGGGAACGTTCTCCTTCGTGTGCGCCATGGGGATGTACTCCGGCAGCCTCACCGCCATCGACGCGCCGAAGCCGGCATCGAGCCTCTAGCTACTCCTGCGGCGGATGCAGGGACATCGGGCCGTAGACGACGTGGTCGTCCTCGAGCAGCGTCACGGAGTCGACGCCCTGCTCGAGCAGGCCCTGCCACTCCTCACCGATCCAGCTCTCGGCGTCGGCCTGCGCGGGGAACTCCTCCGACGGCGCGACGCCGTCGACAGGCGAGCCGTCGGTGCGCTCGTAGCGCCAGGTCCAGCCGCTCATGCGCGCGGGTTGGGCGACTGGGTGAGGGACGGGTCGGTGACGACGACGTCGCCGAGGACGTCGTCGATCGCCGCCATGAGGTCGGCCTCGAGACGGACGCCGCTGGCGGCGACGTTGTCGAGCACCTGCTCGGGACGGCTCGCGCCGACGATCGCCGAGGAGATGAAGTCGTGCTGGAGCACCCACGCGACGGCGAGCTGCGCCATCGAGAGGCCGGCCTGCTCGGCCAGCGGTCGCAGACCCTGCACGCGGGTGAGGATCTCGTCGGTGCGCAGCCGCTCGGTGAAGTGACCGCTGGTCGGATCGGTCGCGCGCGACCCCTCCGGCGGAGGCTGGCCGGGGAGGTACTTGCCGGTCAGCACGCCCTGAGCGATCGGGCTCCAGACGATCTGCCCGAGGCCGAGCTCGACGCTGGTCGGCACGACCTCGGCCTCGATGACGCGGTACAGGGCGGAGTACTGCGGCTGGTTGGAGACCAGCCGGTCGAAGCCCATCTCGTCGGCGATCTCCACCGCGCGGCGGATCATCGAGGCGTCCCACTCCGAGACGCCGACATACAGCACCTTGCCCTGACGCACGAGGTCGTCGAACGCGCGCAGCGTCTCCTCGAGCGGGGTCTCGTGGTCGTAGCGGTGCGCCTGGTAGAGGTCGACGTAGTCGGTGCCGAGGCGGCGCAGCGACGCGTCGATGCTCTCGCGGATGTGCTTGCGCGACAGGCCGCGGTCGTTGGGGCCGGCACCGGTGGGCCAGTAGACCTTCGTGAAGATCTCGAGGCCCTCGCGGCGCTGGCCGGACAGCGCGCGGCCGAGGACGGCCTCGGCGCGGGTGCCGGCGTAGACGTCTGCGGTGTCGAAGGTGGTGATGCCGGAGTCGAGCGCGGCGTGCACGCACGCCACGGCGGCGTCCTCCTCGACCTGGGAACCGTGGGTGATCCAGTTGCCGTACGAGATCTCGCTGACCTTGAGGCCGCTGCGGCCGAGGTGACGGTGCTCCATGCGCCCGACCCTATGCGCGGCGTGCGACGGCCGCGACGCGGCAGGTCAGACCTTGGCCTTCTGCTTGGGCACCACGGGCTGGCCGTTCCAGCGCACCTTCGGCTTGGGCAGGCGAAGCGAGCGCAGCTGCAGGGCGCGCATGACGCCGTACGTGACCGCGCCCTTGGTGTCCTGGTCGGGGAACTCGCGGGCCAGGCCGCCGCGCAGGCGGTAGATCAGCCAGAGGCTGTCGGCGACGACCGCGAGCAGCGTGATGCCCCAGACCCAGAGCAGCGCCTCCTGGATCCACTGCACCCGCACGAAGCCCATGATCAGGACGAGCACCGCGATCGGGATGAACAGCTCGCCGGCGGAGATGCGCGAGTCGACGTGGTCGCGCACCCAGGCGCGGACGGGGCCGGCATCGCGCGCGGGGAGCCGGCTCCCGTCGCCGTTGCGGAGCGCCTGCTGCTGCTCGTAGCGCGCCCTGCGGTCGGCGTCGCGGGCCGCCTTGCGCGCCTCCTTGGGGTCCGACGGGACGCCGGCCTTCGCGGCCTTGCGCGCGGCCTCGGCCTCCTTGCGGGTCGGCGTCGGCCGGCCCTTGCCCTGGGGCGCGTCGGCGGAGGGGGCAGCGTCGACCGGGATCACCGGCTGGTCCTTCTGGCGGCGGAACACGGCGTCAGCCTACGTCGGCGCGAGGTGTGCTCGGTCCTCCGGTGGCGGGGATCCGCACGACAGCCCCGACGGGGCCGGATAGGTTGGGAGCACGGCACCGGCGCGCAGTCCGCAGCGCCGGGTTCGACCGAGAGCCGCGACCGACCGAAGGGGGCGCCCGCGATGGGCCTCTGGCAGCGCTTCACCCTGATCTTCAAGTCCAAGGCGAACAAGGCGCTGGACAAGGCCGAGGACCCGCGGGAGACCCTCGACTACTCCTACGAGAAGCAGCTCGAGCTGCTGCAGAAGGTGCGCCGCGGCGTCGCCGACGTCGCCACGAGCCGCAAGCGCCTCGAGCTGCAGATCACCCAGCTCCAGCAGCAGAGCGACAAGCTGGAGGGCCAGGCCAAGGCGGCGCTCGCCGGCGGACGCGAGGACCTCGCGCGCGAGGCGCTCACCCGCCGCTCGGGCCTGCAGACCCAGATCTCCGACCTGCAGGTGCAGCTCGCGCAGCTGCAGGACCAGGAGGAGAAGCTCATCCAGGCCAGCCAGCGGCTGCAGGCCAAGGTCGAGGCGTTCCGCACCAAGAAGGAGACGATCAAGGCCACGTACTCCGCCGCGGAGGCGCAGACCAAGATCAACGAGGCGTTCTCGGGCATCAGCGAGGAGCTCGGCGACGTCGGCCTCGCGGTGCAGCGCGCGGAGGACAAGACCGCGCAGATGCAGGCCCGCGGCCAGGCGATCGACGAGCTGCTCGCCTCGGGTGCGCTCGACGACGCGACCGGCACCAGCAAGGACTCCATCACCGCCGAGCTCGAGCGGATGGCGTCCACCAACGAGGTCGAGAGCCAGCTCGCCGCCATGAAGGCCGAGATCGGCACGACCCCCGCGACCCCGGCGATCGAGGCCGAGAAGACCGAGTAGCGCAGGAGGGGGAGGCGTCGTGATCATCCGCATCCTGGGCGAGGGCCAGTTCCTCGTCCCCGACACCGAGCTCGGCGAGATCAACCGGCTCGATGCCGCCCTCGAGGCGGCGCTCAAGACCGCGAACGACGACGTCCAGCCGGCGCTCGACGCCCTGCTCGCCCACGTGCGATCGGTGGGCACCCGCCCCGCCGAGCACGAGATCCTCGAGTCCGACGCCGTCCTGCCCTTCGCCGACGCGACCGAGGACGACATCCGCGACATGCTCGGCGACGAGGGCCTCGTCCCCGGCTGACCTGGCAGTGCGCCGGGAGGTCGCTGAGACCGCACCCGGCGCGGGAACACAGGCGCTCGCGCGGTTCGTTGGACCGGTAGGACGTCGTACGACGTCGACGAGGAGGCGCGCGACAGTGTCCACGACCAGGTACGCGCCCGACCGCGGCCTCACCGGCCGGATGGTCGGCACGTGGTTCGGCCTCGGCCTGCTCTACGTCGCGCTGGCGGCGGTCCTGATCTGGATGGGCGTCTCCACCGTGATGGTGCTGCTCATCGCCGGCGGCGTGCTGTTCGCGCAGTGGTGGTTCAGCGACACCATGGCGCTGGCCGCGATGCGCGCGCGCGTCGTGACGCCCGAGGAGGCGCCGGAGCTGCACGCGATGGTGGACCGGCTCTGCGCGATGGCCGACATGCCCAAGCCGCGCATCGCGGTGGCGGACACCGAGGTCCCCAACGCGTTCGCCACAGGTCGCTCGCCGAGCCGCGCGGTGGTCTGCGTGACGACCGGCATCGTGCGCCGCCTCGACGCGACCGAGCTCGAGGGCGTGCTGTCGCACGAGCTCTCGCACGTCGCGCACCGCGACGTGACCGTCATGACGGTCGCGTCGTTCGCGGGCGTCGTTGCGGGCCTGCTCACGCGCATGTGGCTGTGGAGCGGGATGACGCGCGGCCGCGACCGCGACCAGAACGCGGCCCTGATGTTCCTGGTCATCATGCTCGTGAGCATCGTCGTGTACGTCGTCTCCTTCCTGCTCACCCGCGCGCTCTCGCGCTACCGCGAGCTGTCCGCGGACCGCACCGGCGCGCTGCTCACCGGCAACCCGTCGGCGCTGGCGTCGGCGCTGCAGAAGGTGTCGGGCGACATCGCGTCGATCCCCGACGGCGACCTCCGCTCGATGGAGTCGGTGTCGGCGTTCGCGTTCGCGCCGGCGCTCACCTCGAAGTTCTCGCTCTCGACGCTGTTCATGACCCACCCGCCGCTGGAGAAGCGTCTCGAGCAGCTCGCGCAGATCTCCGCCCAGCTCGGCCAGCGCTGACGCCCTCGCTCGCTGGGCACCGTCGGTGCCCCGCGGCATGCTGAGAGCATGACCGAGCCGCTCACCTTCCAGGTCGTCGTCGACTGCCGCCAGCCGCACGTGCTCGCCGACTGGTGGGCCGAGACCCTCGGCTGGGTGGTCGAGCCCCAGGACGAGGCCTTCATCCGCTCGATGGTCGACCAGGGCTACGCCGACGAGTCGGAGACCATGCGGCACAAGGGCAGCCTCGTGTGGGCCACCGGTGCCGCCATCAACGCCCCCGAGGGCATGACCGCGCCGCGGCTGCTCTTCCAGACCGCCCCCGAGGGCAAGACGGTCAAGAACCGGCTGCACCTCGACCTGCGCGGCTCCTCCGACGTCGAGGCGCTGCGGGCATCGCTCGAGGCGCGCGGCGCCACCCGCTTGTGGGAGGCCAGCCAGGGCCCGCACTCCTGGGTCACCTACGCCGACCCCGAGGGCAACGAGTTCTGCGCGTGACCTGTGCGTCCGGCCAGGACCGGACGTAGCCTCGACGCATGGCCGTCGTGCGCTACGGCGAGGACAGGGAGCTGACGCGCGCGACCCGGCGTGCTGCATTCCGCGTCGGGGGCGCGATAGCGGTCACGGCCGTCTTCGTCCTGCTGTCGGTGGCGCTCGTGGGAGCCAAGTTCGGCCTCTGGGCCGCGATGCACGGCGGCTGGGGCATGCTCGGGAGCGGGTTGTCGTTCGTGCACTGGTGGGGCGCGCTGCTGATCTTCGTCGTGGCCGTCGCCGTCGTCACCCGGCGGCTGCTCCGCGAGGCGCCCGAGCCGTCGATGCCGCGTACGGCGTACGACCTTCCCGACGAGCACCCGGCGCGCGGCTCCCTCGCACGGCTCGCGGCGCTGGCCGGGATGCCTGAACCGGTGCTGCGGGCCGTGCCCTCGACGCAGCGCAACGCCTTCGTCGTCGACGATCCGGACCTGCCGGTGACCATCCTCGTCACCGAGGCGGCGCTCCTCGAGCTCCCGCCCGCAGAGCTCGAGGCAGTCCTTGCGCACGAGCTGTTCCACGTGGCCCACGGCGACACCCGGCTGACCCGGCGCCTGGAGCAGGTGGCCGACATCGCCGAGCGCAAGGCGCCGTGGTTCGCGTCGGGCTACGTCCTGCGCTCGGTCCGCTCGATGATGCGCCAGCGCGAGCTCTCGGCCGACCGGCACGCGGCGATGCTGACCGGCCGGCCCTCCGTGCTGCTCGCGGCCGTGCAGAGCTGCGGCGACTCCGACGGCGGAGGCAGCCGCGACCTGCGCGAGGTCGCCCTGGTGGGCTTCGTGGCGACCGACCGCCGGGCCGTCCCGAGCGACACCGACACGCATCCCACCGCCGACGAGCGGGCCGAGGTGCTGGCGCGGGTCGCGACGTCGCTGGGCAGCTGACCTCGGGGCGGCGTACGCCGCGGGCATGAGGCAGGCTGGAGGGCGTGGGCCTCCTCGACTCGATCCTCGGCCGCAGCAAGCCGGTGAAGCCCGACCTCGACAACCTGTTCGGGCTGCCCTCGGCTGCCGTCACGCTCGACGCCGCCCTCGGCTTCCGACCGACCGGGACGGGCTCGGTCGCCTTCCGGGCGCCGGAGGGCCGTGCGTTCGCCGACGTCCAGGACGAGATCCGTGCGCTGCTCGAGGCCGGCGGCGGTCCGCGGGTCGAGGCGAGCGTCGACTCGTTCGGCTACACCTGGCTGGTCTGCCGCACCGAGCCGCCCGACGCCGCATCGCTCGTGACGGACCTGCACGCGGTCAACACCTCGCTGCAGGACTCCGGGTTCGGCCCGACGCTGCTCTGCTCGCTCGTCGCCTTCACCGACGGCGCGCGCACGCTCGGCCTGGTCTACCTGTACAAGCAGGGCACCTTCTACCCGTTCGCGCCCGCGGACGGGGGAGGCACGACGGTGGAGGGGCAGCGGACTCAGCGCCGCGACAACATCCTCGAGCTGCAGGTGCGCGACCTGCTCGCCGACGACCTCCGCCTCGAGAAGGACACCCAGCGCTGGTTCGCCCTCTGGGGAGCCCCTGGCCTGTGACCCGGTCGCGCTAGGGCAGCCGGCGCAGGTGCAGGAAGTGCGCGAGCTGGGCAGGGAAGGCGTACACGGCGAACATGACGAGCCACAAGGCGATCGCCAGGTAGACGCTCACGAAGACGGCACCGATGGCCAGCAGCGTCCAGACCAGTCCGACGCGGTAGACCCACATCATCCCGTGGTGCCTGTCGGGGTCCCTCGAAGGATCGGCCAGGCCCCGGCGCAGCGTGTAGCTGCACAGGCACCACAGCGCGACGTCCATGAGCAGGCAGGTGATGCCGTAGAGGACGTACGCCGTGCGCTGGTTCTCGCCACCGGTGAGGTACTTGGCCAGGATCGCCGTGGGGAACGGGACGGCCGCGACGAGCAGCAGCATGAAGCCGTTGACCCACGCCAGCCCGCCGTCGCTGCTCGTGACGTAGTGGAAGACCCGGTTGTGGTTCACCCAGCAGACCAGGATCGTGACGAAGCCGACCAGGTACGCCACGAACGTCGGCCACTCGGTCAGCAGGTGGCTCGACAACGACTCCTCGCCTATGTCGGTGCCGACCGCGACCACGTCGATGATGAGCAGCGTGAGGGCGATCGCGAACACGCCGTCGGTCAGGAGCAGCAGCCGGTCGGGCGACGTCCGCGGGCCGCCGGAGAGCCGGGTCCGGCCCGGAGCCGGCGTGCGCGAGACCTTGTCGGGCATGGCACCTCCCTCCGCCCGCACCCTCCGGGGGTCCCCGCGCGGGCGGACGAGGGCGGCGACCCGGGTCCGATGGTCGCGCACCGGGGGCTCGTCGGCGTCCGGTTTTGCGGGGAGCCGGCACCCGCGTGGGCCGAGCCGGTCAGTCCTGCTGCGTCGCGGGGGCCGCGCCGACGCCGGGGAGCGCGAGCATCCGGTCGAGTGCGACGCCGGCCCAGTGCGCGACGTCGGGGTCGACCTCGATCCGGTTGGGCACGGTCCCGGCGACCAGGCTCTCGAGCGCCCACACCAGGTGCGGCAGGTCGATGCGGTTCATCGTGGCGCAGAAGCAGACGGTCTTGTCGAGGAAGACGATCTGCTTGTCGGGGTGCTTGAGCGCGAGGCGCTTGACGAGGTTGAGCTCGGTCCCGATCGCCCAGGCGCTGCCGGGCTCGGCCGCCTCGACCTTCTGGATGATGTACTCCGTGGAGCCGACGTGGTCGGCGCCGAGGACGACCTCGTGGCGGCACTCCGGGTGCACGAGCACGTTGACGCCGGGGATGCGCTCGCGCACGTCGGCCACCGACTCGGCGCTGAACCGCGCGTGGACCGAGCAGTGGCCCTTCCACAGGATCATCGTGGCGTCGCGCAGCTGCTCGGTCGTGAGACCGCCGCCGGGCTTGTGCGGGTCGAAGACGACGCACTGGTCGAGGGGTACGCCGAGCTCGAGCACGGCGGTGTTGCGACCGAGGTGCTGGTCAGGCAGGAAGAAGACCTTCTCGCCCTGCTCGAACGCCCACTCGAGCGCCCGCTTGGCGTTGGACGACGTGCAGACCGCACCGCGGTTGCGCCCGGTGAACGCCTTGATGGCCGCCGTCGAGTTCATGTACGTGATGGGGATGGTGACGTCGGTGATGCCGGCGTCGGCGAGCACGTCCCAGGCGTCCTCGACCTGGCCGATCGCGGCCATGTCGGCCATCGAGCAGCCGGCGGCGAGGTCGGGGAGCACGACGGCCTGCTCCGGCGCGGTGAGGATGTCGGCGCTCTCGGCCATGAAGTGCACGCCGCAGAACACGACGAACTCGGCCTCGGGCCGGGCCGCGGCGTCGCGCGCGAGCTTGAAGGAGTCGCCGGTGACATCGGCGAACTGGATGACCTCGTCGCGCTGGTAGTGGTGGCCGAGGACGAACACGCGCTCGCCGAGCGCGGCCTTCGCGGCGCGGGCGCGCTCGACGAGGTCGGGGTCGCTGGCGGCGGGCAGGTCGCCGGGGCACTCGACCCCCTTCTCGGTGTCGGGATCCGCACCGCGACCGAGCAGCAGCAGGGCCAGCGGCGTCGGCGAGGGCT
Organism: Candidatus Nanopelagicales bacterium; assembly: GCA_035702165.1. Taxonomy (GTDB): domain Bacteria; phylum Actinomycetota; class Actinomycetes; order S36-B12; family CAIYMF01; genus Longivirga. The sequence continues at coordinate 911 of DASSQW010000217.1, read as the reverse complement.
CGACGAAGCGGTCGGTCGTCATGGCGGTGATCCTCCCACGCGGGGCGTGCGTCACCTCATCCAACTCCTGCACGCGCTCCCGCCTTCCCGAGGCCCTAGCGTTCCCCCGGTGAGAGTCGTCGTGGCGCCGGACTCGTACACCGGCACGCTCACCGCGGTCCAGGCCGCCGAGGCGATCGCACGCGGATGGCGGCGTACCGCGCCCCACGACGAGCTCGTCGAGGTGCCCCTGTCGGACGGCGGGCCCGGTTTCGTCGACGTCGTGCACGCGTCGCTCGGCGGCGACCTGCACCGCGTCACGGTGCGCGGCCCTGTCGGCGCGCGCGTCGAGGCGTCGGTCCTGCTCGTCGGGGAGACGGCGTACGTCGAGGTCGCGCAGGCCTGCGGTCTGCACCTCGTGCCCGCGTCGATGCGCGACCCACGCCGCACGACCAGTGCCGGAGTCGCCGACCTGATCGAGCACGCCCTCGACCTCGGCGCCGACCGCATCGTCGTCGGCCTCGGCGGCTCGGGCACCACCGACGCAGGCGCCGGGCTGCTGCGCGGGCTCGGCGCGACGGCGTACGACGCCGACGGAGCCGACGTCAGCGACCAGCTGCTCCACGGCGGCGGAGCGCTGCGCGGTGTCGCGCGCGTCGACCTCTCGCTCGCGCGCTCCGACCTCGACCGCGTCGAGATCGTGATCGCCTCCGACGTCGACGTCCCGCTGCTCGGTCTGCGCGGTGCGGCGAACGGGTTCGCCCGGCAGAAGGGCGCCGACGACGCAGCGGTCATGGAGCTCGAGGGATGCCTGGAGTCCTTCGCCGCAGCCGTCGGTCGCGCGCCGGACGGCAAGGACCCCGCCGTGGCGCTCGGCGCGGGCGCCGCGGGCGGCCTGGGATACGCCCTGCTGCACCTGGGAGCGCGGCGCG
>DASSQW010000216.1:0-19858 GCA_035702165.1 Candidatus Nanopelagicales bacterium | reverse complement strand
CGACACGGGCTGCGCGGCGCCCTCGAGCAGCGAACCGGCCACCTGGGCCGCGCGGTCGAGGTCGCCGATGTTCTCGAGGACGACGAGCATCTCGTCGCCGCCGATGCGCCCCACGAGGTCTCCGCCGCGGAGCCGACCGCGCAGACGCTCGGCGACCGCACGCAGCACGGCGTCGCCGGCGACATGGCCGTGGGAGTCGTTGACGTCCTTGAAGTCGTCGACGTCGCAGAACAGCACACCCGTCGCGTGGCCGCGGGCGGCGGCCTCCCCGAGCGCGCGTGCGAGCCGGTCCAGGATCTCGGCGCGGTTGAGCAGGCCGGTGAGCGTGTCGTGCGCGGCGCGGTGCTCGACGTCGCGCGCGACGATCTCGGCATCGACGACGCGCAGCGCGAGCACCTTGCCCACCGACCCGTCGTCGCGCACGTCCAGGCGGATCGCCGCGTCGACCCAGTGGTAGACGCCGTTGCGGGCGCGGACGCGCCGACGCGTGCGCTCGGGGAGGCCCGGCGTGAGCGCCGCAGCGTCGCTGAGCATCACCGGCACGTCCTCGGGGTGCACGAACTCCGAGCGGTCGTGGCCGATCCACTGCTCGGGCGCCCAGCCGAGCACCGGGGTGATCGAGGGCGACACCCACGTCACGACGTCGTCCTCGAGGAGCAGCACGATGTCGGCCGAGTTCTCGGCGAGCAGCCGGTAGCGGTTCTCGGACTCGACGAGCTCGGCGCGCAGGCGGACCTGCTCGGTGAGATCGGTGAACGTGGTCGCCACCGAGCCGGTCGGCCGGCCGTCGGCGTCGCGGATCGGCTCGGCGTTCACGAGGATCCAGGTCAGCCCGCCGTCGGGCTTGTGCACGCCCATGACGACATCGCGCACCGGCTCGCCGCTGGCGATGCACACCATGGCGGGGTGCTGGTCGCCCGGGAGCTCCGAGCCGTCCTCGTGCACGGCGCGCCACCGCGGGTCGACCGATGTGCGGCCCTGCATCTGGTCCCACGTCATCCCGAGGATGCGGCAGGCAGCGGCGTTGGCCTCGACGATGCGACCGTCGGCCGCCTGCACGACGACACCGGAGGCGAGGGACTCGAAGATGCTGCGGGGGACGTCGCCGCGGACCATCTCGATCTCGGGCTGCGCGGGGGAGGAGGGCACCGTCTCGCTGGTCACGGCTCTCCTCTCCGACCGCCGGCGCGACGCTAGCGCTCCGGCGCGGCTGATGCCGCCGTTGCGGCGATACCCCCGGAGGAATACCGGCAACCGGACAGATGCCCAGCGTCACAGGGCGGCAGCGGCACGTCGAGGGGCGCGAGCGCGCACCTAGCGCGCCGCCCACCACGCGAGCAGCTCGCGCTCGGCCTCGGCGTCGTCGAGGAGGCCCCGCTCGAGCCGCAGCTCGAGCAGGAAGGCGTAGGCGGCACCGACGTCGCGGCCCGGCGGGATGCCGAGCACCGCCATGATCCGGTTGCCGTCGAGGGCCGGGCGCATGGCTGCGAGCTCCTCCTCCTCGGAGAGCCGGGCGATGCGCTCCTCGAGGTCGTCGTAGGTGCGGGCGAGGCGCTCGGCCTTGCGCCGGTTGCGTGTCGTGCAGTCGGCGCGCGTCAGCTTGTGCAGCCGGGGCAGCAGGTCGCCGGCGTCGCGGACGTAGCGGCGTACGGCGGAGTCGGTCCACTCGCCCTCGCCGTAGCCGTGGAAGCGCAGGTGCAGCTCGACGAGCCGGGAGACGTCGTCGGTGTCCTCGTTGGAGAACCGCAGCACCTGCATCCGCTTGCGCGTCATGCGCGCCCCGACCATCTCGTGGTGGTGGAAGGAGACGCGGCCGTCGTCCTCGAACCGGCGGGTCCGCGGCTTGCCGACGTCGTGCATGAGCGCGGCGAAGCGGAGCACGAAGTCCGGTCCCGACACCGGCTCGTGAGACGTCTCGAGGTCGATCGCGCGCTCCAGCACCTGCAGCGTGTGCTCGTAGACGTCCTTGTGCCGGTGGTGCTCGTCGATCTCGAGGGCCAGCGCCGGCAGCTCGGGCAGCACGAGCTGTGCGAGTCCGGTGTCGACCAGCAGGCCGAGCCCCGCACGGGGATGCTCGCCGAGCACCAGCTTCACGAGCTCGTCGCGCACGCGCTCGGCCGACACGATGGCGAGCCGACCGCACATCGCCGTCATCGCGGCGACGACCTCCGGGGCCACCTCGAAGCCGAGCGTCGACGCGAACCGCGCCGCGCGCATCATCCGCAGCGGGTCGTCGTCGAAGGAGTCCTCCGGCGTCCCCGGCGTACGGAGAACCCTGGCCTCGAGGTCGGCGCGGCCGCCGAAGGGGTCGACCAGCTCGAGCGTGGGCACGCGGACGGCCATCGCGTTCACCGTGAAGTCGCGACGCACGAGGTCCTCGTGCAGGGACGTTCCGTACGTGACCTCGGGCTTGCGCGATCCGGCGTCGTAGGACTCGGCCCGGTACGTCGTGACCTCGATCTTGTGGTCGCCCTTGCGCAGCCCCACGGTGCCGAAGGCGATGCCGACCTCCCAGGTGGCGTCGGCCCAGCCGTCGACCACCTCGAGCACGCGCTGCGGGGTGGCGTCGGTCGTGACGTCGAGGTCGTCGCCCACCCGGCCGAGGAAGGCGTCGCGCACCGGGCCGCCCACGAGCGCCAGGTCGTGCCCGGCGTCGGCGAACCGACGGCCGAGCTCGAGCACGACCGCGGCGCGCTCGGCGAGCAGGGCGGTCGCGTCGTCGACCGGAAGGGTGGGCACGTCGCGACAGCCTAGGCGTCCGGCGGCGCGGCTATCCTCGCTGTATGTCCGGCTCCTCCCTTCCTGGCCCGCCCTCGCGGCCGGAGGGGGACGGGAGCGCGACATCCCGCGGCCCACGACCCGGTCCGCCGGCCGCGGGCCGCCACGCCTCCACCCGGCCCGCTCCCCGTCTGGCGCGGGTCGACGAGACGAGCGCCGGCGGCCTCGTGGTCGACCGCAGCACGGGCGAACCCCGGGCGGCGCTCATCGCCCGCCACGACCGCCGCGGTCGCCTGGTCTGGTCGCTGCCCAAGGGCCACGTGGAGGCCGGCGAGACGCCGGAGGAGGCGGCCGCCCGCGAGGTCGAGGAGGAGACCGGCATCCGCGGCACGGTCGTGGCACCGCTGGGCACCATCGACTTCTGGTTCGTCGCCGAGCAGCGTCGGGTGCACAAGACGGTCCACCACTTCCTGCTGCTCGCCGACGGAGGCGAGCTCTCCGACGACGACATCGAGGTGGTCGCGGTCGACTGGGTCCCGCTTCCCGACGTCGCCGGCCGCCTCGCCTACGCCGACGAGCGCCGGCTCCTCGCGAAGGTCGACGACCTCCTCGCCGAGGGCGACGGACCGGGGGCATGAGGCGCCGCCCGGGGCCGGCGCGCCTCGCGGCCGCCGCTGCCCTCCTCGGCGCCCTCGCTCTGACGTCGGGCGCGGGCTCGGCGTCCGCCTCGACCCCCGCGACGGTCCGGGCGACCGCGTCCGACGCCGGCGTCGTGCCGGTCACGATCACCGGCCTGGCACCGCTCATCCCGGCACCGGGCGCGACCCTCGTCGTCGTCGGCACGGTCACCAACACCGCCAGCACCGCGGTGTCCGGCGTCGCCGTCCGGCTGCGGCTCTCGCCCACACCGGTCCGCTCGCGCGGCGAGCTCGAGGAGATCCTCGCCGGCGCGGCTGGGCGCACCGGGGTCGCCGTCCCGGGCACGCGCACCGACGTCGCGCCGACCCTCGAGCCCGGCGCCACCGCCCCGTTCCGCATCACGGTGCCGATCGACAGCCTCGGCCTTCCCGCCGCGCGGGCGGAGGTGGCCGTGCTCGGCGTGGAGTCCCTCGGCGACGTCGCCGACGACGGCCAGGGCCCGCTGCAGACCGGGCTGACCCGCACGTTCCTCCCGTGGTTCCCCGTGGCCGGCCAGGTCTCCCCGACCCCGGTCGTCTGGCTCTACCCGCTGACGTCGGCACCGGCCCGCGCCGCGAACGGCGTCTTCCTCGACGACCATCTGGCCGCGGAGATCGGCCCGCGCGGTCGGCTCACCCGGATCCTCGACGCCGCCGAGGCGGCGCCGTCGTCGGTGAGCTGGGTCGTCGACCCCGCCCTGCTGCAGTCGTTGCAGGACATGGCCGACGGCTACGAGGTCGCGACCGCGTCGGGGGTGCGCACGCCCGGAACCGGGCAGGCGGCGGCGCAGACCTGGCTCGCCCGCCTCGCCTCGCTCACGACGGGCGCCGAGGTCACGGCGGCGGCGTACGCCTCGCCCGACGTCGTCGCGCTGCACCGCGCCGGCCTCGACGTCGACATCGCGCTCGCGGGCACGACCGAGCGCGACCTGCCCTCCCGCGTGCTCGGCCGCCCCGTCGAGACGGGCCTGGCCTGGCCGCCGCTGCAGCTGAGCGACGACGGCACGCTCGACGTGCTGCGCGCCTCCGGCGTACGCGCGGTCGTCCTGTCCGCGGCGTCGCTGCCGCCGAGCCCGCCGGTCACCTACACGCCCAGCGGCTCGGTCGACCTCGGTTCCGGCGGGTCGCCGCTGCGCGCGGTGGCCAGCGACCCGGCCGTGTCGGGGCTCGTGGCCGCGCCGCCGCGCGCGCAGACCGTCCGCATCCCGACGCCGGTGGAGCAGCGCCAGCAGGCGCTCGCCGAGATCGCCGTGATGTCCCTCGAGCTCCCCAGCACGCCGCGGACGCTGGTGATCGCGCCGCAGGGGGCGTGGTCGGCGTACGGCGCCGCCACGCGCGACCTCGTCACCGCGGTCTCGCGCTCCCCCTGGTCGCAGCCCGAGCGGCTCGGCGCACTGCTCGCCGCGCCCGCGAGCGAGGTCCCGCGCGGTCGCACCGACTACCCCGCGAGCGCCCGCGCGGCCGAGCTGCCGCAGAGCTACCTCCGTCTGGTCGCGCAGCAGCGCACGGCGCTGGCGGCGCTGCGGTCCGTCGCGCCGGACGCAGCGGTGACCGCCAAGGGCCGCCCGACCACGGGCGATCTCGAGGAGGCGCTCACGCGCGCGGAGTCCGCCGCCTGGCGCACGGACCCGGTCGGCGGGCGGCGGCTGCTCGCCACCGCGGCGACGTCCATCGGCAGCCAGACCGCGGCGGTGCACGTGCTCACCCGCGCCCCGGTGACCCTGCCCGGCGACGAGGGCACGATCCCCATCACCATCGCCAACGACCTCGACCGGCCGGCGCGTGTCGGCGTCCGCCTCACCGGCACCCCGACCACCCGGTTCGAGGCGGCCGACGTCGACGCCGTGACCCTGCAGCCCGGGCAGAAGCAGACCGTCGAGGTGCGGGCGCGCGTGGTCGGCACCGGATCCGTCGACGTCGCGATCACCCTGCTGACGCCGGAGGGTGCGCCCTTCGGCGAACCGGTCACGACCGAGGTCCGCTCGGCCGCGTATGCCCGCGCGGCGCAGTGGGTCGTGGGCGGTCTGTTCGGCATCCTCGTGGTGCTGCTCGGCATCAACTTCGTACGCCGGCGCCGGTCGGGCCCCGAGAGGCCGGCCGACCAGGGTGCGGCCGAGCGGGTCGAGGAGGAGGTCGGCGATGCCTGACGACGCCCGCTCCGCCGGCGACCCGGCTCGCACCGACCAGGAGCGGCTCGAGGAGCGGCGCGGCGACGAGCTCGAGGAGTCGCTGTCGGAGGAGCTCGCCGGCGATCTCGGCACCGACCCGTCGGCAGCACTCGGGTCGGAGTCGGCCGCCGGCGGCTCGACGTCGCGCAGCTCGGTGCTGCGGTCGAGCTTCGTCATGGGCGTCGGCACCGTGCTCTCGCGCTTCGGGGGTGTGCTGCGAGGCGTGGTGCTTGCGGCCGCTCTCGGCGCCGGGGTCGTCGCCGACGCCTTCAACCTGGGCAACACGCTGCCCAACGTCGTCTACATCCTCATCATCGGCGGCGCGCTGAACGCGGTGTTCATCCCGCAGCTCGTGCGGCACATGAAGGACGACGCCGACGGCGGCGACGGCTACGCCCACAGCCTCATCACCCTGGTCGGCACGCTGCTGCTGGTGGTCACGGTCCTCGCGGTGCTCGCGGCACCGTGGATCGTCGGCATCTACGCGACGCCGAAGTACACGCCCGACCAGCTCTCGCTCGCGACCGCCTTCGCGCGGTTCTGCCTGCCCCAGATCTTCTTCTACGGCGTCTACACGATGCTGTCGCAGGTCCTCAACGCCCGCGGCCGCTTCGGCGCCCCGATGTTCGCGCCGGTCGTCAACAACATCGTCGCGATCGCGACCTTCCTGCTGTTCATGTTCGTGGCCGGCGGCAAGACGGCCGCGGCCGACGGCCAGCTCGACCCCGACCAGGTGGCGCTGCTCGGCATCGGCACCACCCTCGGCGTGGTGGCACAGGCGCTCGTGCTCATCCCGGTGCTGCGGCGTGCGAGCTACCACTGGCGTCCGAGCTTCCGCTGGCGCGGCGTCGGCCTGGGCACCGCCGGCAGCCTGGCGTTCTGGACGATCGGCCTGGTCCTGGTGAACCAGGTGGCGTACGCCGTCGTCGTGCGCCTGGCGACCGGCGTCAACGCGACGTCGGCCGACGTCGGCGCCACGCCCGCGGGTCTCACCGTCTACACCAACGCCCACTTGATGTTCGTGCTGCCGCACTCGGTCATCACGGTCTCGCTCGTGGCGGCGCTGCTGCCGAGGATGAGCCGCGCCGCGCACGACCGCGAGTTCGGCGACCTCGCCTCGGACATCTCCGCAGGCATGCGCCAGGCCTCGGCGCTCATCGTCCCCGCGTCGGTCGGCCTCATCACGCTGGGCACGGCGGCCGGCATCCTGCTCTTCCGCTGGGGCAACACCTCGGTCGAGTCCGCCGTCGCCACCGGCAGGGTCGCCGAGGTCTTCGCGCTCGGCATGCTGCCCTTCACGCTCTACTACGTGATCCTGCGCGGCTGGTACGCCGTCGAGCGCACGCGCACCGCGTTCTTCATGGCGATCGTCCTCAACGTGCTCAACCTCGTGATCGCGGTTCCGCTCTACGAGGCCGTCGTCGACCGGGTCGACGGCCCCATCGCGCTCGGGGCACTGGCCTTCGGCTACGTCGCGGCGTACTGGCTCACCCTCGTCGTCGCGTGGCGCGTGCTGTCGCGCCAGATCGGCGGCCTGCCCACCCGGCGCACGATCGCGGCGATCGGCCGCATGATGCTGGCCGGGCTGGTCATGTTCGCGGTGATGGCGCTGGCCCAGCTCCCGCTGTCCGGGATCGCCGAGTCGGGCAACAAGCTGCTGGCTGTCGTCGACATCGTGGTGGTGGGCCTGCTCGGGCTCGGCGTCTTCGTGGGGGCGGCCCGCGTCCTGCGGATCGGCGAGGTCACCGAGATGCTCGCCCTGGTCCGCCGCCGGCTGCCGATCGGACGCTGAGGCCCCACAGCGGCCCGTGACGTGCGCCACGTTGCGCCGAGCGGATGAAAACCGTCCCACGCGTGTAACGAGAACGCTCAAGAGCGGCTCACGGGGGGCCGACATCCCACACGTGGCAGTCTTGTCGAACGACCGCTCCCGCCCCCGGGGAGACCTGGGCGTCATCGTCGTGGGCACCCTCGCCAAGACGCTGCTGTTCATCGCGGTCATCGGGGCGGTCGGCTACGACGCCATCTCGGTCACGACCACGCAGCTGACCCTGCGCGACCACGCGCAGCAGGCGGCCCAGGCCGGGCACGAGGCCTACCGCGCCTACGGCACGGTGCAGGCGGCGTACTCCGCGGCGCTCGCCTACGCGCAGGAGAACGGCGACACCCTGGTGCGCTCGGGCTTCTCGACCGGCCCGGACCACACCGTCACCGTCGAGCTGCGCCGCGAGGCCAACGCCGTCATCGCCGACCGGCTGCCGCGGGTGAAGGACTACACCATCGCCGACGCCACGGCGAGCGCCTCGGACCCGCTGACGTAGGGATCCGGACATGGGGTGGGGACGTCGCGCAGCGGTCGTGACGGCGGCGGTGGCCGCCGTCGGGCTGCTGGCGTCCGGGCTCGGCGGCACGGCGAGCGCCGACACCGACCTGCGCAGCGCCCAGGCCAAGGCGGCCGCCCTCCGCGTGACCGTCGACCGGCTGCAGGCCGAGGTCGAGGCCGCGACGGAGAACTACGGCGAGGCCAACCAGGAGCTCGACGCGGTCGTGACCCAGCTGATCATCGCCGAGCAGGGAGTCGACGACGCCAGCGTCGTCGCCAATGCCGAGCGGGCGCACACCGACGACGTCGCGGCGCAGATGTACATGAGCGGCGGCCCGACCGCGCTCTACGCGAGCGTCCTGTCCGGCGGCGACATCTCCGACGTGCTCGACCGGATGGCGTCGGTGAACGCCGTCGTCGACGGCCAGATCGTCGCGACCGCCGCCTCGCAGCGAGCCGTGACCGCGGCGAAGGTGACGTCCGCCGACCTCGCCGTCCTCGCCGCGCGTCGCCGCGTGCTCGAGGACCGGCGCGCCGCCGCCGCGAACCAGGCCCGCATGCTGCAGGCGCAGGCCACCGCCGCCCTCGCCTCGGCCGACGCCGAGGTGCTCCGCCTCGTCGAGGAGCAGCGCCAGGCCGCCGAGGCCGCCGCCGCAGCAGCGGCCGCCGCGCAGCTCGGCACCGCGAGCTGGGCCGCCGAGCCCGTGCCGGCCGATTCCTACGCCGCCGTCGACCGCGCGATCGCGGAGGCCACCGCCGACCCGGGCACGCCGTACGCCGTCGGCGCCATCACCGACGCGCGACGCTGGCTGGGCACGCCGTACTCGGCAGGCGGCGGCGGCGTGAACGGCCCCTCGACCGGCTGGTGCTCGAGCTCCGCCCCCGACGACGGCCGCAACGGCTCCGGCGCCTGCATGGCCACCCAGACCGTCGGCTTCGACTGCTCGAGCCTCATGGTCCGCATCTTCAGCGCCGCCGGCCGCAAGCTCCCGCGCACCTCGCGCGAGCAGTGGAAGATCGGCGTCCACGTGCCGCTGTCCGAGCTCAAGCCCGGCGACCTGCTGTTCTGGGCCAACGACCTGAGCAACCCCGGCTCGATCCACCACGTGGCCCTCTACATCGGCCACGGCCTGATGATCCACTCGCCGCACACCGGCGACCACGTCCGCGTCGCGAAGGTCTACCTCAACGGGCTCATCGGCGCCGTCCGCCCCGTCTGACCCTGCGTCGGCACCGGAGCCGGGTCGACGGGTGCTGAGCACCGTCCCGGGGACGCTCCGAGCACCGTCGATGTCCGAGGCGCGCGGCTGCCAGGCGCCGCCGGAGTCACGGGGACGCACCGACCGGGGGTGCGAGGGCGGCGTGGGATCCCTCCCGCACCTACCCTGGGCCTGTGACCGACACGGCGACGACACGCGCGGGCGGGGCTCCCTGCCCCGACGACGTCGTCCTCGGGCGCTACCGCCTCGTCGACCGGGTCGGCGACACCGCGGGCACGACCGTGTGGCACGCCTACGACGAGCGCCTCGCGCGCGCGGTGAGCCTGCGCTTCGCGCCACTCGACTCGCCGGTCGCCCCGGTGCTGCGCGAGGCCGCGATCCACGCGTCCCGGGTGCCCGACCGTCGGGCGGTCGCCGTCCTCGACACGGTCGACGACGAGGCCTCCGGCCAGCTAGTCGTGGTCTCGGAGTGGTTGCGCGGCACGGCGTTCGGCGACTACCTCGCCGCCCGGCAGGGGGAGCCGCTGCCGCCGCGCGAGGCCGCGGCGCTCGCGCTCGAGGTCGCGCACTTCCTCGCCGCCGCCGAGGCCGCCGGCGTCACCCACGGCCGGGTGCGCCCCAACGCGATCATCGTCACCGACGCCGGCGAGGTGCGGATCCGCGGCCTCGCGGTCGACCAGGCGCTGCACGGCCCCGAGCTCGGCATCGACCCGCGGCTGGCCGACGTCCACGGCGTCGGCGCGGTCCTGTACGCCGGGCTCACCGGCCGTTGGCCCGGCGACCTCGACGCCGAGCACCTGCCGGGCGTCCCGGCGGTCAGCGGCGGGCACACGCCGTGGCCGAGCCGCGTCGTGGCCGACGTGCCGTCCGACCTCGACGAGATCGCCGCCCGCGCCGTGCAGACGACGCACCCGCCCAAGGGGCTCGGGCACTTCACGTCGGTGGCCGACGTCGAGGCGGCGCTCGCCTCCTCGCTCGTGGCCGCGCCCGCTCCTCCGGTGAGCACGTCGTGGGTGCGACCCACCGTCCGCATCGGCGCCGTCGTCGTCGCGGTGCTCGCCGCGGTCGGCCTGGCCGCCCTCGGCGTACGCATGATCCTGGGGCTGGGGGGCAGCCCGCTCGTCGTCCCGCGCGCCGCCGTCCCCTCCTCGGCCGCCTCGACCCCGCCGCCGTCGACGCGTCCGACCGCCGCCGGCGAGACGGTGATCCCGATCGTCTCGGTGCGCGACTTCGACCCGCTGGGCAACAAGCAGGAGAACCCGCAGCTCGCTCCGCTGGCGATCGACGCCGACCCGGCGACCGCGTGGCGCACCGTCTCCTACAAGCGCGCGAACCTCTCCGGCAAGGAGGGGGTCGGGCTGCTCGTCGACCTCGGCGCCCCGCGCCCCGTCGACGCCGTGCAGCTGCGGCTCATCGGCGTCGGCACGTCGCTGAGCCTGCTCGCCACCGACGACCCCACCGCCGACGTCCAGACGTTCACCAACCTCGCCGAGGTCACCAACGCCGGCAGCCTCCTGCCGCTGCGCGTCCCGCGGCCGGTGACGACGCGCTACCTCGTCGTGTGGATCACCGGCCTGCCCTCGGTCGACGGCCGGTTCCAGGGCGGCATCGCCGACCTCAAGGTCCTGGGCTAGGCCCCGGACGTCGGCAGGCCGGCGATGGCCCGCGCCTCGCGCCGGCGCAGCCAGAGCCGCCGCAGCCACCACACCAGCGCCGCCACGACGACGACGAGCAGGATCGGTGCGAGCACCGCGAGGAGGCTGGCCGCGAGCGCCACGGCATCCTCGACCAGGCTGACCACGGGCCCGCCCACGCCGGCGGTCGACACGTTGAGGACCGGCCGTGCCGCGGCCTTCGTCGCGTGGATGCCGCCGGCCGTGATGATCCCCGCGACGACTCCCACCCATGGCGGGAGATCGGTCCCGATGCCGAGGCTGCCCGCCATGAGCACCGCCCCCGCGGCCGGGCGCACCACGGTCTGCACGACGTCGTTGACCGAGTCGACGCCGGGCACCTTGTCGGCGAGGAACTCGATCGCGAAGAGCACCCCGAGGACGACGAGCACCGGGGTGTCGGTCAGCGAGTCGTACGGCGCGGTCAGGTGCAGGATCCCGGCGCGTCCGAGCAGCCCGACGACGAGCAGGGGGACGTAGGCGTTGAGCCCCGCGGCCCCGGCGAGGCCGAGGCCGGTGATGACGGCGGTCACGGGGTCCACGGCCGCAGCGTAGGTCGGGGCGGCGCGCGGCGCGGCCTCGGCGACCGGGTCGTGACCTGCTCGGCCCGTAGGCTGGCGCCGTCATGAGCAGCGATCCGGGGGCGTACGACGCCGACGAGCCGCACGACGGCCGCGACGACGCGGCGCTGCTCGCCGCCCACGTCGCGGGGGATGCCGACGCCTTCGGGGAGCTGGTCCGCCGACACCGGGACCGGCTCTGGTCGGTGGCGCTGCGCACGACCGCCGACCCCGAGGAGGCGTCCGACGCCCTGCAGGACGCGATGGTCTCGGCCTACCGCAGCGCCGGCTCGTTCCGCGGCGACTCGGCCGTCACGACCTGGCTGCACCGCATCGTCGTGAACGCGTGCCTGGACCGGATGCGACGCCGACGCGCCCGGCCGACGGTGCCGCTTCCCGAGGAGGACGGCGAGTCCGGCGCCCGCGGTCTGGCCGACCCGCGCGACGACCTCGATGCCTTCGAGCTGCGCATGGAGATCGAGCGCGCCCTCGCGGCGCTGCCCGACGACCAGCGCGCCGCCGTGGTGCTCGTCGACGTCGAGGGCTGGTCGGTCGCGGACGCCGCGACCGCGCTCGGAGTTCCCGAGGGCACGGTGAAGAGCCGCTGCTCGCGCGGCCGCGCCCGCCTCGCGCTGGCGCTCGCAGGTCTGCGGAACCCGGACGCCCCTCCCGGCGTCAGAACTCCGGTGGGCGAGAAGCCCGCGACCCTCATCCACGACGACGAGCCGGAGGTGACCTCGTGACCGAACCCGACCTGACGCCGGCCGAGGGCGACACCGCCGGACCGTTCGCCACGCCGGCGCAGGACGCCGACGTGCGCGCGCTCCTCGGCACGTTGCGCGCCGAGGACGTGCCGATGCCCGACGACGTCGTACGCCGCATCAACGCGGCCGTCGTCGCCGAGCGCGTCGCCTCGACCCTCCCCGACTCCCCGGCCGCCCTCGTCGACGAGAGCGACGCCGCGACCGACCACGGCAGCGTGACGGTGCTGCCGAGCCCCGAGGAGCGTCGCGGGCCGTCGTACGGCGGGCTCAAGCGGATCCTCGCCATCGCCGCCGCTGCCGTGGTCGTCCTGGCCGGCGGTGCCGCGATCAGGAGCGTCGGCCTGCTGGCCGGCGGCGGCTCCTCGACGAGCGGCGGGGCGTCCGCCGTGCCGGAGGCCGCCGACGCCGGCGGCAGCACCGGCAACGGCACAAGCTCCCTCACGAGCGGCAAGGTGACCGACTCCGGGACGGCCTACGCCGTCACCAGCCTGAAGACGCAGGCCCAGGCGCTGGTGCAGGGGCGCACCCCGGCACCCGTCACGGCGCCCGTGCCGTCGGGCAGCGTCAGGTCGAGCGCCGCGTACGCCGCCCCGGTGGGGACGGTGCTCGATCGCTGCGTCACCGCCCTCACCGGCCGGTCCGGCGTCACGCCGCTGGCGGTCGACTCCGGGACGCTCGGCGGGCAGCCCGCGCTGGTGCTCGTGCTCCCGACCGACGGCGACGCGCAGTCCCTCGACGTCTGGGTCGTCGCGCCCGGCTGCGGCACCGGCGGCGAGCCCGACCTGATCACCTTCCAGCGCATCCCGCGCCCCTGAGGTCCCAGGCGTCCCAGCACGTCCTGGGAACGGGGCCGTGACGACGGCTCGGAATGCCGACCGCCCTAGGATCGTTGGGATCGACGCACCGATCCGACCCCCCGAGAGGCCCTGGTGACCGACACCGTGTCCGACATCCGCAACGTGATCATCATCGGCTCGGGCCCGGCCGGGTACACCGCGGCCATCTACGCCGCGCGCGCCCAGCTGTCCCCGCTCGTGTTCGAGGGCGCGGTCACCGCCGGCGGCGCGCTGATGAACACGACCGACGTCGAGAACTTCCCCGGCTTCCGCGACGGCATCATGGGCCCCGAGCTCATGGAGAACCTGCGCGCGCAGGCCGAGCGCTTCGGCACCGAGTTCATCACCGACGACGTCACCTCGGTCGACCTGACCGGCGCGGTCAAGAGCGTCACCGACGGGGAGGGCCGCACCTACCAGGCCCACGCCGTCATCCTGGCGATGGGCTCGGGCTACCGCGAGCTCGGCGTCGAGGGCGAGAAGCGCCTCTCCGGCCACGGAGTCTCGTGGTGCGCCACCTGCGACGGGTTCTTCTTCCGTCAGCAGGAGATCGCGGTCATCGGCGGCGGCGACTCCGCGGTCGAGGAGGCCACCTTCCTCACCCGCTTCGCCGACAAGGTCACCCTCGTGCACCGTCGCGACGAGCTGAGGGCCAGCAAGATCATGGCGGAGCGCGCCTTCAACGACCCCAAGATCGCGTTCGCCTGGAACTCCGAGGTGGCCGAGGTCAAGGGCGGCGACAAGGTCGACACCCTCGTCCTGCGCGACACCACCGACGGCTCCACCCGCGACCTGCCGGTCACCGGCGTGTTCGTGGCCATCGGCCACGACCCGCGCTCCGAGCTCGTCCGCGGACAGGTCACGCTGGACTCCAACGGCTACGTCCTGGTCGAGGGACGCACGACCCGCACGAACCTGCCCGGCGTGTTCGCCTGCGGCGACCTCGTCGACCACACCTACCGCCAGGCCATCACCGCGGCCGGCTCCGGCTGCCAGGCGGCGCTCGACGCCGAGAAGTTCCTCGCCGCCATCGAGGCCGCCGACAGCACCCACGACGCGGCGCAGGCCCTGGTCTGACGCCACCCGCTCGCCGCCCGCGGGGCGGTGGGCACCGCCGTCGCCCCCAGGACGTACGGTGGACGCCGGACCCCCCGGGACGATCTCCCGGGCCGATCGACCCTCGAGGAAGGACCGCGCATGGGCGCCCTCAAGATCGTCACCGACGCGACGTTCACCGACGACGTGCTGATGTCCGAGAAGCCCGTGCTGGTGGACTTCTGGGCCGAGTGGTGCGGACCGTGCAAGATGATCACGCCGGTGCTCGAGGAGATCTCCGAGACCACCGACAAGATCAGCATCGTCAAGATCAACGTCGACGAGAACCCGTCGACCGGCGCCAACGAGCGGATCATGTCGCTGCCGACCCTCAACCTCTACCAGGGCGGTCGCGTGGTGAAGCAGATCGTGGGCGCGCGCCCGAAGGCCGCCATCCTCGCGGACCTCGCCGAGTTCCTGTAGGTCCCGCGTGACCCCTCCCGCCTACCGCCGGGGGGACGCTGGTCCCGCGGTCGCGGAGATCCGCGACCGCCTCGGCCGTCTCGGCCTGCTCACCACGACGCAGTCGGGCACCGATCCCGCGGCCGCCGCGTTCGACGACGACGTCGACGTCGCGGTCCGCGCGTTCCAGCAGCTCCGGGGGCTCACCGTCGACGGCGTCGTCGGCGTCTCCACCTTCCGCCGCCTCGAGGAGGCGCGCTGGGTGCTCGGCGACCGGGTGCTCTCGTTCAGCGCCGGCCACCTCGTCGCCGGCGACGACGTCCTCGCGCTGCAGCAGCGCCTCTCCGGTCTCGGCTTCGACCTCGGCCGGGTCGACGGCGTGTTCGGCGTGCGCACCGACGCGGCGCTGCGCGAGTTCCAGCGCAGCGTCGGCGTCGACGCCGACGGCACGTGCGGCCCCGACACCTTCCGCGCGATCACGCGCCTGGGGCGCACGATGAGCGGCGGCGGCACCGCGAGCGCCCTGCGCGAGATGCACGCGCTCGAGACGCTGCGCAGCGGCGTGGCCGACAAGGTCGTCGTGATCGATCCCGGGCACGGTGGTGCGGACCCCGGCCTCGAGTGCGACGAGCTCACCGAAGCGGTCGTCGCGGGCGACCTCGCCTCGCGCGTCGAGGGTCGCCTCGCCGCGATCGGCGTCCAGGTGCTGCTCACGCGGTCGCCCGACGGCGACCACGCGCCGGAGGAGAGCGAGCGCGCGGCGTTCGCCAACGAGACCGGCGCCGACCTCGTCCTGTCGCTGCACACCGACTCGACCTCGAGCCCGGCGCCGTCGGGCTGCGCGACGTTCTACTTCGGCGACGTCGTCGCGGGCACGGGCTCCTCGCTCGGGCACCGGTTCGCCGACATGGTGCAGGAGGAGGTCTGCCTGCGCACGGACCTCATCGACAACCGCACGCACGCCAAGACCTGGGACCTGCTGCGGATGACCCGCATGCCCGCGGTCCGCATCGAGTGCGGCTACCTCTCCAGTCCGCGCGACGCCAAGCGCCTGGCCGACCCCGGCTTCCGCGACGCCGTCGCCGAGGGCATCGCCGCCGCCGTGGTCCGCTTCTTCGCCCCCGACGAGTCCTGATCTCTCCTGCTCACCGGAGCAACGGCCCGCACGTGCGTTTCCGACTCGTCAGGGCACTGTCCGGCTGTCGCTCGCAGGATCAGACGCCGCGGCGGAGGCGGGACTCGAAGTCCTCGTGGTTGAGGTAGGCGCCGCACAGGGTGCGCTTGCCGCTGTAGGCCTTGCGGCCGTGCAGGACGCGCCAGTTGTCGAACAGCATCGCCTCGCCGGGCTGGAGCACGTGCACCCACTGCAGCCGCTCGTCGTTGGCGAGCTCCTCGAACGCCCGCAGCGCGTCGTAGAACGCGCGCTGCTCGTCGGGGTGCAGCAGGAACGGGGCGCGGTCGCCGTTGTTGAACGAGACCTGCACGAGCTCGCCGGTCTGGTCGTGACGGAACACCGGCCGCGACGACATCAGGTGCGAGCCGTCGCCGATGTACTGCCCCGGCACCGAGAACGAGCTCAGCAGCTCGTAGGCCTCCGGGTTCTTGGCCTTGAGCTCGGCGGCGATGCGGAAGCCGTCGACCATCGTGGAGTCGCCGCCGACCGGGTCGAGGAACTCGATGCAGTGCAGCAGCTGCAGTCCCGGTCCGTCGTGCGAGTACGTGCCGTCGGTGTGCGCGAGCAGCTCGGTGTTGGTGTACGCGAGGTCGTCGTGCTTGAGGTCGGCCGTGAACCACCAGAAGCCGCCGAAGATCGACTCGCGGACGTAGGCCACCCGCTTCACGAGCTCCTCGGTCGCCTCCGTCGTCGCCGGAGTACCGGTGACGAGCGCGAAGCCCCAGCGCGCCACCTCGCGCAGCCAGCGGATCGTGCCCTCGTCGGAGGCCATCACCTCGTCGTAGGGGATCGAGGGCGTGGGGTAGATCGTCGTCGAGTCCCAGAGCTCGCGGTCGATGTCGACGCGCGTCGCAACGGTCTGCGGCACACGGAAGCCCTCGAGGAAGGACACGGGCAGCGTCGAGCTGCCGCCGCCGACCCAGTCGACGACGAGGTCGTCGCCGACGACCTCAGCACGCTCGCCGCGGATGTCGAGCGGCACGCCCGCCGTGAACACCAGGCGCTGCCGGCTCTTCGGGTGCAGCGTCTCGGGGTCGTGGCTGTGGTCGCGCAGCCAGAGCCAGAGGTACGTCGTGGTGACGCCGTCGTCCCACGTGACGTCGAGGGTGTCGGTGCTCGGAGCGAGCTCGCGGATCGTGGCCATGCAGGGACGATAAGGCTCCGTCGGCCCTGAGGGAAGCCTCTTACTGACTCAAGAGTCAGGAATGTTCGGGCGTCGTGGGGCCCCGGAACAGCGCCGGGTCCTCGCGGTGGAGCGGCACCGGACGGCGCCGGCCCAGCAGCCGCTCGAGGGCCGCCTCGACCACGTCCTCGCGCCAGGGCGAGGTCGAGCGGAGGTCCAGGCGCAGGCGCGGGGTGCGCGGGTGGGGCCGCACGGTCGTGAAACCGAGAGCGAGCAGGAAGTCCGCCGGCACGAGGCACTCCTGGTCGCCGCGCGCGCTGGCCACCGCCTCGACCGCCTTGACGCCGCGGCGCACGAGGTCGGCCGCCATGCCCTGCACGAGCATCCGCGCCAGACCCCGCCCGGCCCACGCGGGCTCGACCCGCAGGGCCGCGAGCCCCACGGCGTCGGGAGCGATCGGGGTGGTCGGGTACGCCGCGAGGCCGGGCAGGTACGCCGCGGGCGCGTACAGCGCGTAGCCCGCGACCTCGCCGTCGACGCGCACGACCAGGCCGCACGAGCCCCAGTCCAGCAGCGTGGCGCTGAGCCACTCGGCCTTCGCGGCGGCGCCGCAGCCCTCGGCCTCCACGCGCCCGCGCGCGACGGCGTCGAGCTCCCAGCGCGTGCAGGAGCGGCAGGGCGAGGGCAGCTCGTCGAGGGAGTCGCGGGTCAGCGGCGCGAGGCGCCGCGAGACGGCCACCGGGTCACCCCGTGACGGGGCGGGGGAGCTCGCGGCGGTGCGGCCGCACGAGGCTCACCACGAAGCCGACGACGAGCGCTGCCACCAGGACCGCGACGATCCACCGGACGACCCGCATGCCACCTCCCCGTGCCTATAGGAGATCCTAGGTGCTCACGAGGTCGGCAGGGCACCCCACAGCGTCGTCGGGTCCGCCACGTCCGGCCGTCCGCCCGACCACGAGGTGACCGTCGTGGACACGCCGCGCAGCACCCCAGGGACGCGACTCGACCCCTGGGTCGACGCGTACGCGGCTCGCACGCGCGGGCTCACGGCGTCGCAGGTGCGCGCACTGTTCGCTGTCGCGTCGCGGCCCGAGGTCGTCTCGCTCGCTGGCGGGATGCCGTTCGTCTCGGCGCTCCCGCTCGATCAGCTCGCCGACACCGTCGCGCGCCTGCTGCGCGAGCGCGGGCACCAGGCGCTGCAGTACGGCTCGGGCCAGGGCGACCCCGTCCTGCGCGAGCAGATCCTCGAGGTCATGGCCTTCACCGGCATCCGCGCGCACCCCGACGACGTCGTGGTCACCGCGGGCTCGCAGATGGCGCTCGACCTCGTCGTGCGCGTGTTCTGCGACCCCGGCGACGTCGTGCTCGTCGAGGCGCCGACGTACGTGACGGCCCTCGGCGTCTTCTCGTCCTACCAGTGCGACGTCGTGCACGTGCCGATGGACCACGAGGGACTGCGACCCGACGCGCTGCGCGAGGCCATCGCGGCGGTGCGCGCGTCGGGCCGGCGCATCAAGCTGCTCTACACGATCCCGTCGTTCCACAACCCCGGCGGCGTGACCCAGGGGCCGGCGCGGCGCACCGAGATCCTCGAGATCGCGCGCCGCGAAGGGATCCTCCTGCTCGAGGACGATCCCTACGGACTGCTGGGTTTCGACGGCTCGGTGCCGCGCGCCATCCGTGCTGACGAGGCCGAGGGGGTCGTCTACCTCGGCACGTTCTCCAAGACCATCGCCGCCGGCCTGCGCGTGGGCTGGGCGCTCGCACCGCACGGCGTGCGCGAGAAGCTCGTGCTCGCCAACGAGACCGCCACGCTGTGCCCGTCGCAGTACACCCAGCTGACGGTGTCGGAGTACCTCGCGACTCAGCCGTGGTTCGACCAGGTGAAGGTCTTCCGCGAGCTCTACCGCGAGCGCCGTGACGCCCTGCTCGAATCCCTCGACGCCCTCATGCCGACGGGCACCACCTGGACCGTGCCGGCGGGCGGCTTCTACTCGTGGGTGACGCTGCCCGAGGGCCTCGACGCGACCGCGATGCTCCCGCGCGCCGTCGCCGCGCTCGTCGCCTACGTGCCCGGCGTCGGCTTCTACGCCGACGGCCAGGGGCGCGACTCGCTGCGCCTGTCGTACTGCTATCCCGAGCCCGACCGCATCCGCGAAGGCGTACGGCGGCTGGCCGGCGTGGTCGAGGCCGAGCTCGAGGTCGCCGAGACCTTCGGCTCGCCGGTCGCGAGGCCGGACCGCGACGGCCCGTCGGCACCTCGACCGGACCTCGCATGATGGTCCTGGAGATCCATTGGCAGACAAGGGGATACGCCGCATGAGCACCGAACGGGTCGTGGTCCTGGCCGGTGGCCTGACCCCGGAGCGCGACGTGTCCATCCGCTCCGGCCGCCGGGTCGCCGACGCCCTGCGGGGGTCCGGGGTCGACGTCGCGGTCCTCGACGCCGACGCGCACCTGCTCGCGGCCCTCGCCGCAGACAGCCCTGCGTGCGTCGTACCTCTGCTGCACGGCGCCCCGGGCGAGGACGGAGCCATCCGCGACGTCCTCGAGTCGCTCGGTATCCCCTACGTCGGGAGCACCGCGGCCGCGGCTCGGCGCGCCTTCGACAAGCCGGTCGCCGCCGGTCTCGTCCGCGCCGCCGGCGTCGCCGTCCCGGAGTCCGTCGCGCTGCCGCACGCGACCTTCCGCGAGCTCGGTGCCGCGGCGGTGCTCGACGCGGTCGTCGCCCGGTTCGGCCTGCCGCTGATGGTGAAGCCCACCCGCGGCGGCTCGTCGCTCGGCTGCACCGTCATCCGATCCGCCGACGAGCTCCCCGCCGCGATGGTGGCCGCTTTCGCGTACGGCGACACCGCGATGATCGAGCGGTTCGTACCTGGCACCGAGGTCGCGATCTCCGTCGTCGAGGACACCCAAGGCCCCAGATCCCTTCCGGTCGTGGAGATCTCGGCCGACGGCGGGTTCTACGACTACGGTGCCCGCTACACGGCCGGCGCCACGGAGTTCTTCGTGCCGGCGCGGCTGCCCGACCCCGTCCTCGCAGCCTGCGCCGAGCTCGCCGTGACCGTCCACCGCACCCTGGGTCTGCGCGACTGGTCGCGCAGCGACGTCATCGTCGACGC
>DASSQW010000215.1:0-5905 GCA_035702165.1 Candidatus Nanopelagicales bacterium | reverse complement strand
AGGCTCTTGGTCGCGCCGTGGCTGGACTCGCCGGCGAGGGCGCCGAGCTCGGCGAGCGTCACCTGCGCCGCGGCGAGCTCCTCGATCGTGTCGACCTGCCAGGCCAGGTGATAGAGCCCGATGCCCGGGCGCTTGGGCCCGAACGACGTGCCGACCTCGAACAGGCCGAGGTCGTGGTGGTTGCCCGAGCGCGGCAGCTGCAGGAACGCGGCCGGCACCCGTGGCTCGCGCGCGATGACGCGCATGCCGAAAGCGGCGTCGTAGAACGCGACGCTGCGCTCGAGGTCGGCGACGTAGAGCACGGCGTGGTTGAGCCGGACGGCTGCGATGGTCATGGCTGCTCCGCGGGTCGGTGTCGGGAGAGCAACTCTACTCAGAAGTTGATGCGTCATCAAATGCCCAGTCAGGCTATGCTGGTAGCGTGACCGTCGCCGAGAAGGACCTCGACCCCCGCGTGACGACCTTCGGCCGCCTCCTGGAGGCCTGCCACGGGCTGGAGGCGCGGCTCGGGACGCAGCTCGAGCGCACGGCCGGTATCCCCCTGGGCACCTTCGAGGTGCTCCTCCGGCTGTCGCGGTCGACGGACGGCGTCCTGACGATGGGCGAGCTCAGCCGTCAGCTGGCGCTGACCACCGGCGGGATCACGCGCATGGTCGACCGCCTCGCCGAGGCGGGGCTGGTCGAGCGCCGCCCGAGCCCGCGCGACCGCCGCGTGCAGTACGCCGCCATCACGCGCACCGGGGAGAAGACGCTGCGCGGCGCGCTGGCCCACCACACCGAGGCGCTGCGCACGGTCTTCGACGGCTTCTCCGACAAGGACCTCGCCACGTTCGACCGGCTGCTCGACCGCGTCCGGGGCGCCGGCGTCTGAGCGCTCCCGCGGCCCGCGAGCGCGTCGGGGGTACGGCGTACGTCGATTATCCTGGGACCTCCACGGACGTCTCGGGAGGAGCGACGTGACCGACCCCGTCGCCACCCCCACGGACGACGCTGCCGACGCTGCCGAGGCTGCCGTCGTCCCCTCCGGTGCACCCGCCCCCGCCGCCGCGGAGCCCGAGGTGAGCCAGCTGCGGCGTCGTCTCGGCTGGGTGGCGGTCGGTGTCTGGGCGGCCGCGCTCGTCACGTTCATCGTGGTGCAGGGCTTCCCGTTCGACCGCGGTTACCAGACCTTGTGGATCCTCTCCGGCCTCGTCGCCGCGAGCGTCGGGCGCACCTGGCGCCACGTCGGCCGGATCTTCGTCGACTGGATCCCGGTCATCGTGATCCTGTACCTGTACGACTTCTCGCGGCACGCGGCCGAGGCGCTCGGCCGCCCCGTGCTCGTGACCCCGCAGATCGACGCCGACCGGTTCCTGTTCCTCGGCGTCGTGCCCACCGTGTGGCTCCAGGAGCACGTCTACGACCCGAGCGCCACGCACTGGTGGGACGCCGTCGGCTCGCTCTGGTACATCAGCCACTTCCTCGGCGTCTGGGTCATCGCCGCGATCCTCTACCTGCGCGACCGCGACCACTGGTTCCGCTGGACGCGGGCTCTCGTCGTGCTGTCCTTCGCGGGACTCATCACCTTCGCGCTCTTCCCGACCGCTCCCCCGTGGTACGCCGCACGCGACGGCTACCTCCCGCCGCTCGACCGCATCTCGACGCGCGGGCTCGACATGGTCGGGCTGCACGGCGCGCGCCAGCTCATCGACCTCGGTGCGTCGACCGCGAACGACGTCGCCGCGATCCCCAGCCTGCACACGGCGTTCGCCGTCCTCATCGCGGTGTGGTTCTGGCCGCGCGTACCCGTGCAGCACCGGTGGTGGCTGCGGCCGTTCCTCGTCGCCTACCCGATCGTCATGCTCGCGGTGCTCGTGTACAGCGGGGAGCACTACGTCATCGACGGCATCGTCGGAGCGGTCTACGTGTTCGGCGTCCTCGCCGGGCTGCGCTGGTGGGACCGGCGACGTGCGCGGCGCCGGGCCGAGCGGGCCGCGGCGGCCGCGGTCGACGACGCGGTCGATCTCACCCCCGCGCGCCAGCTCGAGCCCGACGCCTGATCCCGCGTCAGCGCGCGAGCAGGACGGTCAGCCCGTAGGCGACCGCCCAGCGGTGGCCGAGCACTCCGGCCACGTCGCCGCGGCCCGGGACGGCGCCCGGGAGGGCGCGGGCCACGCAGTCGAGCACCTCGTCGTCGCCGCCAGGGCCGCCGACGACGAGCACGTCGCCCGTGGCCGCGGCACCGGCTCCCCGAGCCACGTTGTCACCGAGCACAGCCGACTTCAGCCGCAGCCGCAGCGCGCGCCACTCGGCGGGCGCCAGGACGGCGGAGAAGGCCAGCAGCCCGGCCGGTCCCGGGACGACGAGCCGGCCGACGGCCGCCGCAGCCGCCGGCGCGTCGAGGAATCGCCGCTGCCCGTCCTCGTCGGCCACCAGATGCGGTCCTTCGACGCGCGACGACGGGCCGCGCTTGACCCACTCCGCCTGGCCGCGCGGGAGCTGGAGCAGCTCTGCGGTCGCCAGAGTGACGAGATCACCGGCACCCGCGAGGACCACGGCATCGACCCCCGGCACCACGACGTCGATCGTGCCACCGCCGACGTCGACCACGGTGGCGCCCGGGTCGGCTCCCGGGGTCGTGAGCGCGCCGGCCCGCGCCGCGGCCGCCTCGTCGTGCACGACGTGCACGGGCCGGCCGAGCACCGGGCCGAGCAGGGCCTCGGTGTCGATGTCGTCGTCCCCGGGCGTGGCGAGCAGGGCGAGCGCGACGGCACGCGAGCGCGTGGCGCGCGGGCGGAGGACCACGTCGCTCGCGACGCGGTCGAGGTCGACCGCCCACGCGTCGTCGACGTCGGAGGCCACGAGCGCTCCGTCGTCGCCCGGGAGCACGACCCGGTCGACGACCGGCCACGGCGTCCCGCCGACGGCGTCGAGGAGGGCGACGCGGCCGGCCGGGCCCTCGACGAGGGCGACCGGCGCTCCGGCGGCCGGGGGCGACGCGCTCGGGACCAGCGCGACGACGACGTCGCCGAGACCGCGGACGCTGCGCGCGACGGCCTCGGCGTGAGCGTGCTCCTCCGGCCCCAGCCCGAAGAGCGCCGCCGTCCGCACGGGATCGCAGAGCGACCGCACGGCCGCACCAGGACGTGCGACCTCGACCGCGAGAAGCTGTGCGGTCAGAGCGATCCCGGGGTCGACGCCGTCCACGACCGGCACCGGACGAGACAGCCGTCGCGACACGAGCACCGCCTCGTCGCCCGCGACGACGACGCCCACGACCTCCGCACCGGCCCGCTGCCACCGCTCGACGTCGGCCGCGGTGCGCCGGTAGCCGAGCGGGTCGGCGGCCACGAGCACGACCGGACCGTCCGCCACGGCGTCGGACCCGCACTCCACCGGTCGCCCGACACCGATGCCCGCGGTGCCCGGCGTGGCCGCGCCGGCGGCGAGCACCCGCAGGCGGCCGGTGTCGGGCTCGGGCTCGGCGAGCAGCGCGGCGCGGGTGTCGACCGGGTGCTGCCGGGTCACGACCACAGCGCCCGCGCGGACGCCGCTGCGCGCCTCGAGCCGCACGAGGAGCTCCGCGGCGCCGCGCCACGACCGCTCGGATCCCTTGCGGCCTCGAGTCGGCCGTCGGTCCCACGCCACCGGGCGCGGCGGCATGACGGACACGTCGACGATCACGACCTCGGTCGTGGAGTTCCCGACGTCGAGGCCGGCGACGAGCGACGACGCGGCCGAGGTCATGGGCGCAGCAGGCCCCGCCTCGCGTAGATCTCAGCGGCCTCGCGCACGAGCGCCGCGTTGCGGTCCGCACCGCGCTCCGCGAGCCTCGCCGCCAGCGCGTGCAGCTCGTCGTACGAGGACCGACCCGGACGCAGCGCCTCGTAGATCGAGAGGACCTCGTCGTCGGGCAGCGCGGTGAGCTCGGCGGCACGCCGCAGGTTGGCCGCGAGCTGCGGATTCGCGTTCGCCTCGGCGACCTGCGCCTGGTGCTCGAGGGTGTCCGGGTGGATGCGTACGTCGTCGGCTGCAACAGCGCCCGCGCGCACGGCGTCCAGCGTCACCTCGGACACGTCGCGACCGGACCGGGCGGCGATCATCGCCCCCTCCCCACGAGCTCGAGGTCCTCGGGCGGCGTGCCGTCGACGCAGGTGCGCTCGATCGCCACGAGCGAGACGACCTTGGTGTGGTACCTCGCCTCGATCGCCTCGTCGGAGTAAGGGTTGCGCGCGGGCTCCGGTGTAGAGCCCTTGGCGTGGCGAGCCGCGTTGATGCCGAGCTGGCGGTAGAGCTCGCGGGTCACCGTCGGCGCGACGCTGTAGAGCTCGAGGTTCTGCAGGGGCGACAGGTCGCGCCGGGTGATGAGGGCCGTTCCCTTGGCCTGCAGGCCGATGGCGACGCCCGACCCGGAGAGCCGGGCGGCGGAGAGACCGACCACCCCGAGGTCGACGCTGTCGTTGATGCGCACGATGCGCCCGACCGCGCCCTCCTCCTCGAGCCCCGCGAGCAGCTCGTCGAGCGCGTCCGCGACGGTCAGACCCGAGAGGGTGACCCACAGCGCGCGACCTGCGGCCGCCGAGACGCCGATGACGACCTCGCGCGCGTCGGAACCGACCCCGGCCGGACCCACGGCACGCAACGAGTCGTCGCGCCGCGCCTCCTGCTCGTGACGCAGGTCCGACACCGACCGCTGCTGGCGGATGGCGTCGATCTGGGCGAGCCGCTCCGGCGTCGGCTCGTAGCCCGTGCCCGGGCCTGCGTAGTCGTTGGGATCGGTGACGAGCGAGAGCACCTGCATGTCCTCGGTGAAGATGGCCGCGGTCTGCAGGTAGTCGCCGGCGACCCGGGCGCGGAGCATGTCGAGCAGGCGCTGAGCCTCCTCCGCGTAGCCGCACTCATCGAGCGCGGCGACGACGTCGAGCATCGTCACGCCGGAGTCGCGGATCACCTGCGATGCCGAGAGCGGTGCCATCAGGTCGGCCGCGGGGACGTCCTTGGAACCCGCCGCGTCGACGGCCTGCTCCAGCCACGGCTCGTCGAGGTCGCCCAGGCCGAGGTGCGCGTAGACGTCGCGGACCGCTTGCGCCGCACGGAGTCTGAGCCGGGCGACCTCGGGCTCCTCGGCCGTGCGCAAACCGGCGTCGACGCCCCAGTCGCGCTGCATCGCGAGGAAGTCGTCGATGTCCTCGGCGTTCCACTGGCTCGGACCGAACATGTTGTCGTAGCGCTGGATGGAGCCGAACCCGCTGCAGATGAAGTCCGAGCCCGCGATGAAGATCGGGTGCGTCCGCGAGGTGCGGCGCACCTCCGACTCCGACATCAGCGCATCGTTGCCCGTGCACGCCTCGAGGTTGCGCAGCATCACCATGAGGTTCTCGGCCATGAGCGAGCGGACGCCGCGCGGCACCGCGCCCGCGACGGCCGCGGAGTCGATGCCGCCGTTCTGCACGCCCTGCGAACCGATCGCTCGCGCCAAGGCGACGCACCGCGCCTCGAGGTAGAACATCGAGCAGCGCTCGGCACCTCCCATCAGCGCCTCCGAGCCGCCGCCCGACGTGACGCGCATCTTGATGCCGCGGCTCGCGTACGCCGAGGTCAGGAACGCCTTGGACCACGGGGTGTCGTCGCCGTCGACGAAGATCTGCTCGGTGCCGTAGAGCGACACGGTCTCGGCGTAGGACACCAGGCCGCGCATGCCCATCTCGAGCTCGAGCGCCTCCTCCACCGAGCACTGGACGAGCACGCCCGGCGAACCGACCGCGGCGCCGATGCTGACGGCGATGGCGTTGCTGGGGGCGTCGCCGAGGACGGGCACGGTCGTCTCGATCTCGCGGAACCCGAACGCTGCTGCGGTCGCGGCGTCGGCCGCGAGGAGCAGCGGGTCATCGGAGCGGTTCGTGACGTGCGCCTGGTTGCTCGGCGT
>DASSQW010000214.1:0-4837 GCA_035702165.1 Candidatus Nanopelagicales bacterium | reverse complement strand
GCACCCTCGCGGACCGCGTTGTTGAGGGTCAGCTGCTGGCTGAAGATGATCCCGAAGTTGATGATCCCGAAGACCAGGAGCAGGAGCAGCGGGACGACGAGCGCGAACTCGACCGCAGAGGCACCGCTGTCATCGGACACGCGGCGGCCAGGACGAGTCGCGAGCACGGCGTTCTCCTTACTCACTGTCACGGACCTGTCGCCCTCCAAGGACGGGACGACAGCCCTCCGTCACCTGAACGTCGGGCCGGCTGGGATGGTTTCAACCGGCATCCGTGCAGGTGGTCCGCGCACGGCGCGCGCGACCGGCACTCAGAGTACGGCCCCGTCGTCCCAGCCGTCGTCATCCGAACGGCGGTCGCCCATCCTCAGAACGAGGGTCGCGAATCCTCCGAGGAACGCCCCGATCGCGACGACGAGCACGATGCCCTGCAGCCCGATCCCGAAGATCGCGGCGAGCATGATGAGGACGGGGCCGCCGACCAGGCCGGCCCACGCCAGGCGCGTCACCCGATCGGACTCAGGCAGAGGCGGCGGCGGGTCGGGGACGAAGTGGTCGTCGACCTCGTGGTCGGGGACGCGGTCGCCCGGGTCGCTGCGCAGCAGGCGGGACGAGAGAGGCGGCCGCTCCGGCGGCTCGAACGGTGGCAGCGCGTCGCCGGCGTCCTCGAGCACCGACCACCGAGGCACCGGGTCCGAGCCCGGCTCGTCGAAGCCCGCGACGATGTCGGCGAAGCGCGCCTCGACGTCGTCGGGGGCGAGGTCGTCGGCGCCGCGGCTCATGTCGTCGGCGTCGGCCCGGCGCGCGGCGTCGGCGTGGAAGTCGGCGCGCAGACCCGGCAGCGCGCGGCCCACCACCTCCTGCGCCAGCCCGACCTGGCCGACGTCGACGTGCACGCGGTCGGTCGGGCGCTTGGGCGGGCGCGTGTCGCGCGCGGGGCCCCGGTCGCCCGCGAGGGGCACGGCCACCGCGGTGACGCCGGCGTCGCGGAGCAGCTCGAGGACATGGTCGGCGACCGGCGGGTCGACGTCGACGAGCGCGACGTAGCGGGCGGCCTCGGGCAGCCCGTTGTCGCGTCCGGCCGGTGCGCTCATGAGCCCAGTGTCACGCGTCGCGCGGCGACGGCGCGACCCGGTCCCGGAAGTGCCGCTGACCTCGTCGTACGCCGGTTACCGGCCGGTAGGCGCCACGTCACCGTCAGGAGTTGACCTGGTCGGTGGTGTTGCGTTGCCGCTGGGGCGCGGGGAGCCGTACTGTCGGGCGCGACGCAGCGGAAGGAGGCGGGGACTCGGTGTTCTACTGGGTGTGCAAGTACATCCTGATCGGGCCCTGGCTCCGGCTGCTCTTCCGTCCGCAGGTCGAGGGCCTCGAGCACCTCCCCGCCGACGGCCCGGCGATCCTCGCCGGCAACCACCTGTCGTTCAGCGACTCGATCTTCCTGCCGCTCGTGTGCAAGCGGAAGATCACGTTCCTGGCCAAGAGCGACTACTTCAACACGCCCGGCGTCAAGGGCTGGATGACCCGCCTGTTCATGTCCGCTGCCGGCCAGGTGCCCGTCGACCGCTCGGGCGGCCGCGCGTCCGAGGCGGCGCTGCGCACCGGGCTGCGGATCCTCGGCGAGGGTGCGCTGCTCGGCATCTACCCCGAGGGCACCCGCTCGCCCGACGGCCGGCTCTACCGCGGCAAGACCGGCGTCGCGCGGATGGCGCTCGAGGCCGGCGTACCCGTGATCCCGTGCGCCATGGTCAACACCCACCTGATCCAGCCGCCCGGCAGGGTGCGCCCGAAGCTCATGCGGGTCAAGATCGCCATCGGTCGCCCGCTGGACTTCTCCCGCTACGAGGGCATGGCCAACGACCGCTTCGTCCTGCGCTCGATGACCGACGAGATCATGTACGAGCTCATGCAGCTGTCGGGCCAGGAGTACGTCGACATGTACGCGCAGAAGGCCAAGACGCTCTCCGCCGATGCCGCGCTGGTCCTCGAGGACCCGCAGCCCGGCGAGCTCGCCGCCGCGCCCGCTGCCTGACCCGTTCATCTCAGGACGCCGCGCGCAGCGCGCGCACCTCCGCGAGCAGGGTCGCGATCGCCTGGTCCTGCGCCTCGAGGTGCGCCTGGATCTGGCGCGACTCCGCGAGCACCGCCGAGGCGTCGTCGTAGGTCGCCTCGGCGCGGGAGTCGGCCGCCTTCGCCTGCACGTTCTGGCCGACGATGATGATCGGCAGCAGCACCAGCTGCAGGAACGTCTGCGCGATCCACGCGATGATGATCAGCGCGTTCCCGGTTCCGAAGGCCGAGGGCGCGCTCACCAGCGCCAGGCAGGTGAAGGCGTACGCCGTCCACATCGTGCCGACGATGACGGTGATCCGGAGGCCGACCTTCGCGTTGAAGCGGGCGACGACGCTGTCGCCGTGCAGCTTCGCGCGCGCCTGGGCCGTGGTGGGCGGACCGGCATCGAGGCGCTTCTCGACGTGCGGGTGGGGGACGTAGTCGAAGTCGACGGTGTCGAGGTTCTCAGTCACGGTCCGAGCGTGCCACCAGCGCGAGCGCGGAGGACGCGCTGCGGTTACAGAGTCGCCCAGGACTTCGAGCGCTCGACCGCCACGCGCCACCTCTGGTGCGCGCGCTCGTCGGCCGGGCCGGGCTCGAAGCGTGCGTCGCGATGCACGACCCCGGCGAGCTCGTCGGTCGACGACCACACCCCGGTGCCGAGACCGGCGAGGAACGCGGCACCGAGGCCCGTGGTCTCGAGCTGCGCGGCGCGTGCCACCGGCACCTGCAGGGCGTCGGCCTGGAGCTGGCACAGGAGGTCGTTCGCCGCGGCGCCGCCGTCGACCGCGAGCTCGGGCAGCGGGACGCCGGCCTCGCGGACCATGAGGTCGACGACGTCCTGCACCTCGAAGGCGATCGCGTCCAGCGTCGCGCGCACCAGGTGCGCGCGGGTCGTTCCGCGGGTGACGCCGAGGATGGTGCCGCGCGCGTGCGGGTCCCAGTCCGGTGCGCCCAGGCCGGTGAGGGCGGGCACGAACACCACGCCGCCGGAGTCGGGCACCGACCGCGCGAGCGCCTCGGACTCCGACGCGGACGTGATGATCTGGAGCCCGTCGCGGAGCCACTGGACGGCGGCGCCGGTCACGAACACCGCGCCCTCCAGCGCGTAGGTGAGCGTCCCGTCGGGGTGCTGCCAGGCAACGGTGGTGAGCAGGCCCGAGCTCGAGGCCACCGGCTCTGCGCCGGTGTTGACGAGGACGAAGGACCCGGTGCCGTAGGTGCACTTGCTCGTGCCGGTCGCGAAGCACGCCTGGCCGAACAGCGCGCTCTGCTGGTCGCCGGCGATACCCGCGATGGGCAGGTCGAGGCCGAGGAACACGCTCGGGTCGGTGCGACCGACGACGCCGTACGACGGCACCACCTCGGGAAGCGCGTCGAGAGGCACGCGGAACACGTCGCAGAGCTCGCTGCTCCAGCCGCCCTCGTGGATGTCGTAGAGCAGGGTGCGCGACGCGTTGGACGCGTCGGTGACGTGGTGCAGGCCGCGGGTCATCCGGGCGATCAGGTAGGAGTCGACCGTGCCGACGGCGACGCGGCCGGACGTCACCTGTCCCCACACGTGCGGCTCGTTGAGGGCGATCCAGGTGAGCTTGGTCGCGGAGAAGTACGGGTCGAGACGCAGGCCGGTGCGCGCGGCGACATGCGGCTCGTGGCCGTCGGCGCGCAGCTGCTCGCAGATGCCCGCGGTGCGCCGGTCCTGCCAGACGATCGCGCGACGCGGCGTGCCGAGGGTCTCGCGGTCCCAGAGCACGACGGTCTCGCGCTGGTTGGTGATGCCGACGGCGGTCGGTGCCTCGCCGTCGCCGAGCACCTCGAGCGCGGCCGAGACGGCCGAGAGCGACGCCGCCCAGATCTCGCCCGGGTCGTGCTCGACCCAGCCCTCCTGCGGGAAGTGCTGCGGGAACTCGGCGTAGCCGCGGGCCAGGATCTGCGCGTCGCGGGAGACGACCAGGGCGGTGACGCCGGTGGTGCCCGCGTCGAGGGCGAGGACGCTCATACCCCGCGACGCTAGCGGGCGGTCGAGCGCCGGGCGCGGCGGACGTCACGTCGGGGGAGCGGCACCGCCG
Source organism: Candidatus Nanopelagicales bacterium (assembly GCA_035702165.1). GTDB lineage: Bacteria > Actinomycetota > Actinomycetes > S36-B12 > CAIYMF01 > Longivirga. The sequence goes on along the minus strand of DASSQW010000214.1, from coordinate 719 downwards.
CCTGCGTCGCCGTAAGCGCTTGCACTAGGCTTCGGGTCGCCAGGTCGACAAGGGAGTCGGGCCTCGCGAGACCCGCGAACCCACGCGCCATCCCGCGCAGCAAGGGGAAGAACCATGCGCATCGGAGTGCTCACCGGCGGCGGCGACTGCCCCGGCCTCAACGCCGTCATCCGCGGCGTCGTCCGCAAGGGCGTCAAGGAGTACGGCTACGAGTTCCTCGGCTTCCGCGACGGCTGGAAGGGTCCGCTCGAGGGCCTGACCACCGAGCTCGGCATCCCGCAGGTCCGCGGCATCCTGCCGCGCGGCGGGACGATCCTCGGCTCGAGCCGCACGAACCCGATGAAGATCGAGGGCGGCGTCGACCGCATCAAGGCCAACCTCGCCGCGCACGGCGTCGACGCCCTCATCGCGATCGGCGGCGAGGACACTCTCGGCGTCGCGACCCAGCTGCACGACCGCGGCGTGCCGGTCGTCGGAGTGCCGAAGACGATCGACAACGACCTCAACGCCACCGACTACACCTTCGGCTTCGACACGGCGGTGAACATCGCGTCGGAGGCGATCGACCGCCTGCACACGACCGCCGAGTCGCACCACCGCGTGCTCGTCGTCGAGGTGATGGGCAGGCACGCGGGCTGGATCGCGCTGCACGCAGGCCTGTCCGGCGGCGCCAACGGCATCCTCATCCCCGAGGTGCCCTTCGACCTCGACGAGGTCGC
>DASSQW010000213.1:0-12749 GCA_035702165.1 Candidatus Nanopelagicales bacterium | reverse complement strand
GAGCGAGGACGGCTTCAGCGCCACCTACGACGTCACGGCGGACACGATCGTGAACGCCCAGCGCGACGGCATCGCGTCGGTGAAGGTCGGCGACGAGGTCGGCGTCATGGGCATCGAGAACGCCGGGACGTCGACCGCTGTGCGGATCGTCGACCGCACGCAGATCAAGGACAGCCGGCAGAAGTACGGCCCGGCGCAGCCCAACCCGACGGCGTCGCCCACGCAGACCGCCTGAGCATCTCCAGACCCTCCAGGTCGAAGGGCCCGCGACGACTCCGCGTCGCGGGCCCTTCGGCGTCCACGGCCGGACGGAGCAGTCAGCGTGCGGGGAAGGATTGTTGCGCTCTTAGCAACGAGGGTGCCCTTCAGTGCGAGGGGCTAGAGGTAGAGGCCGGGGGCGCCGTCCTGGACACGGGCGGCGGCCAGGGCGTGGACGTCGCGCTCGCGCAGCAGGACGTAGGCCTGCCCCTGCAGCTCGACCTCGGGGTGGTCCTCGGGGTCGAAGAGCACCTGGTCGCCGACGTGGATGGTCCGCACGTTCGGGCCGATCGCGACGGCGCGCGCCCACATCAGCCGCTTGCCGACCGCGGCCGTCGCGGGGATGAGGATGCCGCCGCTGGAGCGGCGGTCGCCGTCTGCGTCGTCGACGTGCACGAGCAGTCGGTCGTGGAGCAGCTTGATCGGCACCGAGCCGTCGGCGTTCGGCGTCGTGTCGGGGTGCGTCATGGTCGGCTCAGCTCGGGGCGGGGTCCGCGCCCCGACGAGGACGTCGGGTCCGGGACGTGCGGTGAGGTCGGGGTCTGCCGCCGGTCAGGAGCGACGACGGCGACGACGGATCACCGACAGGCCGACGATCGCGATGACGACGCCGGCGGCGATGAGGACCTTGTCGGGCTTGATGCCGCCGTACTCGTCGACGAAGACGCCCTTGACCTTCTCCACCTGACGGTGGAGCACGTTCTTCGGGCTGACGTACTCCTGCAGGTCGTCGAGCCGGCCGGCGAGGCTCTCGCGCGACTTGGCGATGTCGGCCTCGATCTCGTCGAGCGAGCGCGGCGGCGCAGCCTTCTCCTCCGCGGCCTTCATCGCGGCGGCCTCGGCCTCCGCGGCCCTGACGGCGGCGGGTTCCGCCGAGCCGACGATCGCGGCGTGCGAGGCGGCCGAGGGTGCCGGAGGCTTCGCGGGCTTCGGGGTCTCGGACCTCACCGCGGCGCCGGTGTGCTTGACCTCGCCAGCCGCGCCGGCGGCGCCCGCGCGCGCCGACCCGGCGGCCGCAGCGGCCTTGTCCTTCGTGGCAGCCGCGGCGTCCTTGGCCGCGGCGCCCGCGTCCTTCGCAGCGTCGACGACGTCGGCCCCGGCGTCGGTGGCCGCGGCCTTCGCCTCGGTCGCGGCGGCCTTGGCCGCGTCCGTCGCGGAGGTCGCGACGTCCTTCGCGGCATCGGTCGCCTTCGCGGCGGCGTCGGAGACGGAGTCGAGGGCGTCGGAGGCTGTCTTCGATGCGTCGGTCACGGGTCTGAGCCTACGCGGGGATCCCCGTCGGGTCAGGCGGAGGGCCCGACCGTCGGGGCGGCCGATCCGATCAGACCGGGTCGGCCTCGGGTTCGTTGCGCCGCGCGTCGGCGGAGCCGGCGTGCGCGTGGCCGTCGTCGTGGAGGCTGCCGTCGGCGTGCACGTGCGCGGTCTCGGGGAGCGTGGGCAGGTCGTCGGAGGACGCCTGCTCGCTGCCGAAGGCCGGGCGCACCGGCTTGAGGTTCTGCGACCACTTGTGCTCGATCTTGCCGACGTGCCAGACCACCACAGCGACCAGCCAGGTCAGCACGAACAGCCCGACGATCACGAACCCGACGTTGTTGAGGTCGAGCGAGCCGATGGCGTACAGCGGCCCGCTCTGGATGTCGAGCTTCTCCACGAAGATGCTCAGGATCTCGACGACGCCGATGACGAGGGCGACGGCGACCGAGAGCCCGGTGATGACGATGTTGTAGTAGATCTTGCGCACCGGCTGCGAGAAGGCCCAGCCGTACGCGTAGACCATGAAGACGCCGTCGATCGAGTCCAGCAGGCTCATGCCCGCCGCGAACAGCACCGGCAGGCACAGGATCGCGTACCAGGGCAGCGACAGCGCCGCGGCGCCGCCGGCGAGCACGAGCAGCGACACCTCGGTGGCGGTGTCGAAGCCGAGGCCGAAGAGCAGGCCCACGGGATACATGTGGCGCGGCTTGCGCACCGCCTTCGTGACGCCGCCGAGCAGGCGGTTCATGAAGCCGCGCTGCGACAGGTGGTGCTCGAGCTCCACCTCGTCGAAGTCGCCCTCGCGCATCCCGCGGAAGACCCGCCAGATCTTCATCAGCACGATCAGGTTGATGACGCCGATGAGGATGAGGAAGGTGCCCGAGACGCTGGTGCCGATGAGGCCGAGGGTCTGCTGCAGCTGCGAGCCGCCGTCCTCGACCTGGCCGACGAGCGACTTCACGCCGAGGCTGAGGAGGAAGCACAGGCCGAAGACGATGCTCGAGTGGCCCAGGGAGAACCAGAAGCCCACCGACACCGGCTTCTGGCCGTCGGTGATGAGCTTGCGGGTGGTGTTGTCGATGGCGGCGATGTGGTCGGCGTCGAACGCGTGCCGCATGCCCAGGGTGAAGGCCGTGACACCGAGTCCGATGCCGAAGATGCCCGAGGTGCCGATGGCGAGGTTCTGCGGCGCGACGATGCCGATGAGCGTCCCCCAGCCCAGGACGTTGAGGAACAGCACGAACGCCGCCATGCCGCCGAGGACCCACCAGTCCCTGCGGGACAGGTCGAGCCGGCGGGTGGGCAGCGCCTCGTCGACGAGGGCCTGCTCGGCCGGGGTCAGCATCGGCTGCGCGGTCATGAAGGCGACCCTAACGCGAACCCTTTGCACCTGCGAGCGGGATGCGAAAGGCCAGGTCACGGCGTCGCCGGACCCGGCCAGGGCACTAGCCTCGCCCTGATCCGCCGACCGCGCACCCGGGAGCAGCCATGACCGACACCGCCGCCGTCCGCCTCGAGCCCGGCGACACCGCTCCCCCGCTCGGCCTCGTCGACGACCACGGGGCGACGCACACCTGGAAGGACCACGCCGGACAGCGCGTCGTCCTCTACGTCTACCCCGCGGCGATGACGCCCGGCTGCACCACCCAGGCGTGCGACTTCCGCGACTCCCTCGACTCGCTGGCCGCCGCCGGCATCACGGTCCTCGGTCTCTCGCCGGACAAGCCGGAGAAGCTCGCGACCTTCCGCGACAAGGAGGGCCTGACCTTCCCGCTCCTCTCCGACCCGGACCGGACCGTGCTCGCGGCGTACGGCGCCTACGGCGAGAAGAAGCTCTACGGCAAGACCGTGGTCGGCGTGATCCGCTCGACGTTCGTGGTCGACGTCGACGCGAAGGGCAGGGCGACGATCGAGCGCGCGATGTACGCCGTGAAGGCCACGGGCCACGTCGCGAAGCTGCGGCGCGACCTCGGGCTCTGATCGCGATGGACCTGCTGCCGGACGGTCTCATCGACCCGCTGTCGCGGCTGCTCTGGAACTACGTGCTCGTCTACCTGCTCATCGGGGCGGGCATCTGGTTCACGGTGCGCACGCGCGCCGTCCAGTTCCGGCTCTTCCCGGTGATGATCCGCACGATGCTGGGATCGCGCTCGGGCGCCGACGGCGGCATCTCGTCGTTCCAGGCGTTCGCCGTCGGTCTCGCGTCGCGGGTCGGCACCGGCAACATCGCGGGCGTCGCCATCGCGCTCACCCTCGGCGGACCGGGTGCGGTGTTCTGGATGTGGGTCGTCGCGCTGCTCGGCATGGCGACCGGCCTCGTCGAGGCCACGCTCGCGCAGCTCTACAAGGTCCGCTGGCCCGACGGCTCGTTCCGCGGCGGTCCGGCGTACTACATCCAGCGCGGTCTCGGTTCCCGGAAGGGCGGCGTCGTCTTCGCAGTCCTGCTCGTCTTCACCTTCGGTGTCGCTTTCAACATGGTGCAGGCCAACACCATCAGCGACGTGCTGGCCTCGGCGCACACGATCGACCGCACCACCACCGCGATCGCCCTCGCGCTGCTCACCGCTCCGGTGGTGTTCGGCGGCGTACGCCGGATCGCGAAGGTGGCCGAGCTCGTGCTCCCGGCGTTCGCCCTGGTCTACGTGCTGCTCGCGCTGCTCATCGTGCTGCTCAACATCAGCGAGATCCCGCAGGTGCTCTCCGACATCCTCCAGTCGGCGTTCGGACTCAACCCGGCTCTCGCCGGGACCGCGGGCGGCATCACCGCGGCGATGCTCAACGGCGCCAAGCGCGGCCTGTTCTCCAACGAGGCAGGCATGGGCAGCGCGCCCAACGCCGCGGCGACGGCGACGGTCGACCACCCCGTGAAGCAGGGCCTCGTGCAGTCCCTCGGCGTCTTCGTGGACACGATCGTGATCTGCTCGGCCACGGCGTTCATCATCCTGGTGGCCGGGCCGACGGTGTACTCACCGGGCGAGACCAGCGACGCCGCCGGCGCCTCGCTGACCCAGCAGGCTGTCGCCGCGTCGCTCGGCGACTGGACCACGTGGCTCATGACGCTGCTGATCTTCGTCTTCGCCTTCTCGTCGGTCCTCGGCAACTACTCCTACGCCGAGGTCAACCTCGACTTCCTCGGCGTGAAGCAGCGCGGGCTCACCGTCTTCCGCGTCGTCGTGATCCTCGCGGTGCTCGCTGGCTCGGTCGTCGCTCTGGAGTCGGTGTGGGCGCTCGCCGATGTCGCGATGGGGCTGATGGCGCTGGTGAACCTCACGGCGATCCTGCTGCTGGGTCGCTGGGCGTTCGCGCTGCTGGCCGACTTCGAGCGGCAGCGCCGCGCCGGTCGCGACCCGTCCTTCTCCTCGACGGGGACCGACGGCCTACCGGGCGAGGTGCCCGGCGACGTCTGGGAGCGTCACTCGACGGTGTGACCCGCGAGGATCCACGCCGCGGTGCCGCCGGCGACGTTGACCGAGTCGTAGCCCTGCGGGTTGAGCCACTGCACGACCTGCGCCGAGCGCGCGCCGGACTGGCAGATGACGCTCACCCGACGGTCGCGCGGCACGTCCTGCAGGCGCACCGGCAGGACCGACATCGGGATCGACACGGCGCCGGGGACGTGGCCCGACGCGAACTCGTAGGCCTCGCGGACGTCGATCACGAACGCGTCCTGGTCGGCGGCGAGCTCGGCCACGCCGACCGTGGGGACGCCATAGGGGTCGAGCTGCACGGGCAACCTCTCAGGCTGTCAGGCGAGGGACAGGAACAGCTTCTCGAGGCGGGCGCGGTCCAGCGGCGGCTCCTCGCCACGGGCCTCGGCAGCGACGCAGGCCGCCATGCCGCACGACACGATCGTGAACGCGGCGCGGTCGACCGCCTTGGATGCCGCCGAGAGCTGGGTGACGATGTCCTCGCAGTCGCGGCCCTCCTCGATCATCGTGAGGATGCCCTCGATCTGGCCGCGTGCGCGGCGCAGCCTCGTGGCCACGGCGGCGGCGGAGTCCTGGTCGAGCTGCATGACGATCCCCCCAGCGGTCGGGATGGTGGTCAGTCCGGCCGTCACGACGTCACGGCCTGGGGTGATTCCATCACGAGCACGACGTCGCGGCGCGCGGCGCGCAGGGTCGACATACCGCCGTCGAGGCTCGCCGAGTCCACGCCGTGCGCGCCGAGGATGCGGTGGGCCAGGTAGGACCGGAAGCCCGACTCGCAGATCCCCCGCACCGGCCGGCCGGCGGCCAGGTCGAGGACCTCGTCGATCCGCTCGCGCAGCTCGGTATGCGGCACGTTCACCGCGCCGCGCAGGTGGCCTCGCTCGTACTCGGCCCGGGTCCGGACGTCGAGCAGCAGCACCGAGCCGTCGAGGTAGCGGTCCACGTCGGCCGCCGACCACAGCACCAGCGTGCCGTCGAGGACGTTCTGCGCGATGAACGCGGCCATGTTCACCGGGTCCTTGGCGCTGCCGAAGGGCGGCGCGTAGGCCAGCTCGAGCTCGGCCAGGTCGTCGACGTCGAAGCCGGCGCGCAGCGCGGTCGCGAGGACGTCGATGCGCTTGTCGACCCCGGCGCGGCCCACGGCCTGGGCGCCGAGGAGCGTGCCGTCCGGCGCGAACAGCACCGCGAGATGGACCTTCTCGGCACCGGGGTAGTAGCTCGCGTGGTCGTTGGGCTGCAGGTGCACGACGTGGTGCTCGATTCCGGCCGCGGTGAGGCGGCGCGAGGTCGGACCGGTCACCGCGGCGGTGATGCCGAAGACGCGCACGATCGCGGTGCCCATCACCGGCCGCGAGACGTTGTCGCGACCCATGATCGAGTCGGCGGCCACCCGGCCCTGGCGGTTCGCCGGCCCGGCGAGCGGTACGACGCCCGGGGCTCCGGTGACGACGTCGTGGACCTGGATCGCGTCGCCGACCGCCCAGACGTACGGGTCGCTCGTGCGCTGGTCCGGGGTGACGACGACGGCGCCGGCCGGGGACAGCTCCAGACCGGCCTCGCGGGCGAGCGCCGTCGACGGACGCACGCCGACACCGAGCAGCACGACGTCGGCGGGCAGCCGCGAGCCGTCGGCGAGGACGACGTCGACGGGGTGGTCGGTCGGGCTCTCCTCGATCGCGGCCAGGCCGACGCCGGTGCGCACGTCGACGCCGTGGGCGAGCAGCTCCTCCTCGACGTAGGACGCCATCTCGGCGTCGATGGCGGGAAGCACCTGCGGCGCGAGCTCGACGAGCGCGACGTCGAGCCCGCGGTGGCGGAACGCCTCGACGGTCTCGAGCCCGATGAAGCCCGCGCCGACCACGACGGCGCGGGTGGCGCCGTCGGCGAGCATCGCGCGCAGCACATCGGCGTCGGGCACGGTGCGCAGGGTGCGGACCTCCGGGCGGTCGACGCCGGGCAGCGGGGGCACGATCGGCTCGGCACCGGTCGCGAGGACGAGCGCGTCGTAGGGCTCGGTGTACGTCGTGCCGGAGGCACGCTCGCGCACCTCGACGGTGCGGGCCGTGCGGTCGATCGCGACGACCTCGTGGCGCGTGCGCACCTCGAGGTCGAGCGACGCCTTGAGCGACGCGGGCGTGTGCAGCAGCAGCTTCGAGCGATCGGCGATCTCGCCCGCCACGTGGTAGGGCAGGCCGCAGTTCGCGAAGGAGACGTCGCCGCCCTTCTCCAGGACGACGATGCTCGCGCTCTCGTCGAGGCGGCGCAGCCGAGCCGCTGCCGACATCCCGCCGGCGACCCCGCCGACCACCACGATGCGCTTCATCTCCAGGACCTCCGTGCTCTCGCCCGATAGCGGGAATCGTATACCCCTAGGGGTATCTGAGGCGAATCGTCGCTCCGGTCCGCGCTCCATGGCAGGCTCGGCCCGTGCGACGCGCCTGGCTGACCCGCAACCTGGTCGTGCTCACCGTCGTCTCGCTGACCCAGGACGCCGCGAGCGAGCTGCTCTACCCGCTCCTGCCGCTCTTCCTCACCGGTGTGCTCGCCGCTCCGCCGGTCGTCCTCGGTGTCGTCGAGGGCTGCGCCGAGGCCGCCGCCGGGATCTCCAAGTACGTCGCCGGCCGCTGGTCCGACGGCCGTCGCCGGCTCCCGTTCGTCACCACCGGCTACGGCATGGCCGCGGCCGGGAAGGTGATCGTGGCGGCGTCGTACGTCTGGCCGATGGTCCTCGTCGGGCGGGTCGTGGACCGGCTCGGCAAGGGGGTGCGCTCGGCGCCGCGCGACGCCCTCATCGCCTCGTCGACGGCGCCCTCGGACTTCGGCCGCGCGTTCGGCTTCCACCGGATGGGCGACTCCGCCGGCGCGATCGTCGGCCCCCTGCTCGCGCTGGCCGCGCTCGCCGCGCTCGACGGCAACGTGCGTGCGGCGATGTGGTGGGCCGTGGTCCCCGCGGTGCTCTCCACGCTGCTCACCCTGCTCGTCGTCGAGCGGCGCAAGCAGGCCGCCGCACCGGCTCCGCACGAGGCGCACGAGGTCGTGCCGCGCAGCCCGCTCCCCCGCGAGTTCTGGCGGGTCTGCCTCGTGCTCGTCGTCATCGCGGTCGTGAACTTCCCCGACGCACTGCTGCTCCTGCGCGTGTCCGAGCTCGGCTTCACCACGACCCAGGTCGTGCTCGCCTACGTCGCCTACAACGTCGTCTACACGCTGGGCTCCTACCCGGCCGGCGCATGGTCGGACCGGCTGCCGCGCCCGCTCGTCTACGGCATCGGCCTGGTCGCGTTCGCCGCGGCGTACGCCGGTCTCGCGGTCGTCGGGCACAGCGGCTGGGTGTTCGTGCTCATGGCCGTCTACGGCCTGTTCCCCGCGTTCACCGACGGCGTGGGCAAGGCCTGGATCTCCACGCTGGTCCCCGACGAGCACCGCGGACGCGCGCAGGGCGTCTTCCAGTCGCTGTCCAACGGAGCGGTCTTCCTCGCCGGGCTCTGGGCCGGGCTCACGTGGACCCTCGGCCCCGGGAGCGGCGTCGTACCGCTGCTCGTGTCCGGCGTGCTCGGTCTGCTCGCCGGAGTCGTCCTCATGATCGGGCGCCACCGGGTCACGGGGCATCCTGCAGCGGTCTGATCCGCGGACGGCTCGCCTACGCTGGCGTCGTACGCGGGAGTGGTGGAACTGGCAGACACGCAGGATTTAGGTTCCTGTGCTCACGAGCGTGCGGGTTCGAGTCCCGCCTTCCGCACCGTCCGAGGAGGCGCACATGACCGACGTCGAGATCGTCGACGTACCCGACGACGCACGCTGGGAGGCTCGGCTGGGCGACGTCGTCACGGGGTTCGCGGACTACCGCCGCGAGGGCGCTGTCGTCGAGTTCACCCATGCCGAGGTGCAGCCGGAGTACGAAGGTCGCGGCATCGCCGGTGCGATCGCCCGCACCTCGCTGGACGCCGCCCGCGCCGCGGGTCTGCGGGTGATCGCGGGGTGCCCGTTCTACGCCGGCTGGATCGCCCAGCACCCCGACTACCAGGATCTCCTCGCGGAGTCGTGATCGGCGTCAGAGACTCAGCGGCTTGATCGGCGCCGCGATGAGGGTCGGGTCGCTCTTCCAGTCGACGCCGGGGACGTCGATGAACAGCTCGATCTCGTTGCCGTCGGGGTCCGCGATGTAGAGCGAGTGCGTCACCGTGTGGTCGCTCGCCCCGAGGATCGCGACGTCGTTCTCCTGCAGCACGCGCAGGGCGTCGCGCAGCTCGTCGTCGCTGTCGCCGACCTTCAGACCGAAGTGGTAGAGCCCGGTACGTCGGCCGGGCGGCAAGCCCGCGGCGTCCTCGCCGACCTCGATCAGCAGCAGCTCGTGGTGGGTTCGGTTCGACGGTGCGTTGAACGCGGCCGCCGGGAACGGCATCGGGTCGTCGCCGCCGCCGAGGATGGGGCGCCAGCCCAGGACATCGCGATAGAAGTGCACCGAGCGCTGCAGGTTGCGCACGTAGAGCACCAGGTGCCCGAGCTCCTTGACCTCCATGGCCGCCCTCCCTCACGAGGATCCGAACCTAGCGCGCCGGTGCCGACGTCAGGTGCCCGGGTCGAGCTGGATCGGCTGTCGTACGGGCCGGCGGCTCGGACCTTCCTCGCAGGTTCAGCCCGCGGGCTCCAGGAGCGCGCGCAGGACCGGCACCAGCGCCCGCAGCGCGTTGCCGCGGTGGCTGATGGCGTCCTTCTCCTCGCTGGAGAGCTCGGCGCTGGTCCGGTCCCCGCCGTCGGGGACGAAGATCGGGTCGTAGCCGAAGCCGTTCGTCCCGCGCGGGGCGCGCCCCAGGCGGCCACGCATCTCGCCGTGGACGACCGCCTCGCGACCGTCGGGAAGCACGAGCGCGACGGCGCAGCGGAACTGCGCACCGAGTCGGGTGTCGGGGGTGTCGCCCAGCTGGGCGAGGACGAGCTCGAGGTTGGCGACGTCGCCGCCCCCGCCGCTCCAGCGCGCCGAGAGGATCCCCGGCATCCCGTTGAGCGCGTCGACGCACAGGCCGCTGTCGTCGGCGACCGCGGCGACGCCCGTGGCCGTGCACACGGCGCGGGCCTTGAGCAACGCGTTGCCCTCGAAGGTCGCCTCGGTCTCGGCGACCTCGGGAACGTCGACGACGCCGTCGAACGCGTCGATGCCGACGACCTCCACGTGGAGTCCCGCGTCGGCCAGGATGCGGTCCATCTCCTCGATCTTGTGCGCGTTGCGCGACGCGAGGACGACGCGGCTCATGAGCTCGCGAGCGCGGCGATCTGCAGCCGGGTCAGCTCCGCGCAGCCCGACGCCGCCAGCGCGAGCAGCTGGTCGAGGAGCGCACGGTCGAAGGGCTCGCCCTCCGCGGGGCCCTGCACCTCGACGTAGCGGCCGTCGCCGGTCATGACCACGTTCATGTCGGTGTCGGCCTTCACGTCGTCGTCGTAGTGCAGGTCGAGGCGCGGCTCGCCGTCGACGATCCCGACGCTGACCGCGGCGATGGAGCTCGCGATCGCGCGGGCCTCCGCCTTCACGTGCCCCTGGCGCTTGGCCCACGAGATCGCGTCGACGAGCGCGACGTAGGCACCGGTGATGGCGGCCGTGCGCGTACCGCCGTCGGCCTGGAGCACGTCGCAGTCGATGACGATCGAGTTCTCGCCGAGGGAGGAGAGGTCGACCGCGGCGCGCAGCGAGCGTCCGACCAGGCGCGAGATCTCGTGCGTGCGGCCGCCGACCTTGCCGCGCACGGACTCGCGGTCGTTGCGGCTGTTGGTGGCGCGCGGCAGCATCGCGTACTCGCCGGTGACCCACCCCAGTCCGGAGTCCTTGCGCCAGCGCGGGACGCCGGGTGTGAACGACGCCGCGCAGAGCACGCGGGTGCGGCCGAACTCGACCAGGCAGGAGCCCTCGGCGTGGTCGAGCCAGCCGCGATGGAAGGACACGGGGCGGAGCTGGTCGGCGGCGCGGCCGTCGCTGCGGGTCATGCGTCCGACCCTACGACGGACGTCGGACCGATCTGATCAGAGGTCGACGACGAGGCCGGGCGACGCGAGGCGGACGTCGCCGTCGAACACGGCCGCCGCCTCCTCGAGGGTCTCGTCCTGCGGCGTCCACGGGACGAGGTGGGTGAGGACGAGCCGGTCGACCCCCGCCCGCATCGCGTGCTGTGCGGACTGCGTCGCGGTGAGGTGCAGGTTCTCGGGCAGGTCGGGGTAGCGCGAGAGGAACGACGCCTCGAACAGCGCGACGTCGGCGCCCTTCGAGAGCTCGACCAGCGGGTCGCTCACGCCGGTGTCGCCGCTGAAGACGAGGGCGGCTCCGCCGGCCTCGACACGCATCGAGTAGGCCTCCACCGGATGGTTCGCCGGAGCGGTCGAGACCCGGAACGGACCGACCTCGGTGACGGGCACGTGGTCGCGGAAGTCGAACTCGCCGTGCATGCCCGGCGTGTGCGGGAGGTCGTAGGCGCGGGCCATCCGGTCGGCCGTGCCGGTCGGGCCGAGCACCGGGATGGTGTCCTTCGGGCCGTCCGGGTGGTACTTGCGGGCGACGTAGTACGACGTGAGGTCGAGGCAGTGGTCGGCGTGCAGGTGCGAGAGCAGCACGGCGTCCACGTCGTAGACGTCGGCATACCGCTGCAGCGGGCCGAAGGCGCCGTTGCCGAGGTCGAGCAGCACGCGGTGGCCCTCGTGCTCGACGAGGTAGCAGGACGCCGGGGAGTCCGGGCCGGGGAAGCTGCCGGCGCAGCCGACGACCGTGACGCGCATCAGACGATCACCTCGGTGGCGTGCTCGACAGCGACCACCTCGGGGCCGAGGAAGCGCCGCGCGAGCGTGGCGAAGGGGGCGGGGTCGCCGGTGGCGAGGAAGCGGTGCTCGGGCTCGGGCAACGACGGGGCGCGCTCGAGACGCTGCGACACGAGCGTGCGGTAGACGTCCTGCGCCGTCTGCTCGGCGCTGCTCACGAGCGTCACGTCGTCGCCGACGACGTAGGAGATGACGCCGGTGAGCAGGGGGTAGTGCGTGCAGCCGAGGATGACGGTGTCGACGTCGGCGTCGACGACCGGGTCGAGGTACTCGTGCGCCACCGCCTGCAGCTCGGGACCGCCCGTCACGCCGGCCTCCACGAACTCCACGAAGCGCGGACAGGCCCGCTGCACGATGGTCACGTCGGGTGCTGCCGCGAACGCGTCGGCGTAGGCGCCGCTCTCGATCGTCGCGCGGGTGCCGATGACCCCGATGCGCCGGTTGCGCGTGGAGCGGACGGCTCGGCGGACGGCCGGCTGGATCACCTCGACGACGGGGACGTCGTAGCGCTCGCGGGCGTCGCGCAGCACCGCGGCGCTCGCGGAGTTGCATGCGATGACGAGCATCTTCACGCCCTGGTCGACGAGGTGGTCCATCACGTCGAGGGCGAAGGCACGGACCTCGGGGATCGGCCGCGGGCCGTAGGGACCGCGCGCGGTGTCACCGACGTAGAGAACCGGCTCGTGCGGCAGCTGGTCGAGGACGGCGCGCGCGACCGTGAGACCTCCGACCCCGGAGTCGAAGATGCCGATCGGCGCATCCGTCACGCCGAGGAGCGTAGGCCGAGCAAGGCCCCCCTCATAACGTCCCGACGGTCCTTGTGTCGCAGCGCACGTATGTCATCTGCGCGACACAGGCCGCGGCGCTCGCTCGCGACCTTGATCAGGTGCCGGGGGCTACGCCCAGAGGGAGCCCTCGATGCTGTCCTCGGCGTCGTCGAGGGTGCCCTCGTAGGCGCCGGTGGAGAGGTACTTCCAGCCGCCGTCGCACACGACGAACGCGATGTCGGCC
>DASSQW010000212.1:0-2573 GCA_035702165.1 Candidatus Nanopelagicales bacterium | reverse complement strand
GACCAGCTCGTGCTCGTCGCGCCGTGGACGGCGCGCGCGCCGGAGGAGCCGCCGCTCGGGCGCGTGGACGCCGACCTCGTCCTCGTCGGCGCCCGGCCTCCGCGCGACCAGGTGCGCGCGTGGGCGAAGGGGGTGCGCCCCTGGCAGGTCCTCACCGTCGACCCCGGCGACGTCGGCACCGGGCTGCGACCGCTGGCCGCGCGGCTCGCCGGCCGGTCCGTGGGTCTCGTCCTCGCCGGCGGCGGTGCCCGCGCGATGACCCACATCGGTCTGCTCGCCGAGCTCGAGGGGGCCGGCGTCGCTGTCGATCGCGTCGCGGGGTCCAGCCTCGGGTCGATCGTCGCCGCGCTGTGGGCGTCGGGGATGTCAGCCGAGCAGATCCACGAGGTCTGCTACTCGGAGTTCGTACGCGGCAACCCCTTCGGCGACTACACGCTGCCGACGGTCGCGCTGTCGAAGGGCAAGCGCGCCGAGGCAGCGCTGCGCCGCCATCTCGGCGACTCCTGGATCGAGGAGATGCCGCGCATCTTCCGCGCGTCGACCACCGACCTGCAGTCGCGTGCGGCGGTCGACCTGCGCACCGGCCCCGTCGTCGAGGCGGTGATGGCGTCGATCGCGCTGCCGGTGCTCTTCGCCCCGCGCCGCAGCGGCCGCGCGCTCCTCGCCGACGGCGGCATCCTCGACAACCTGCCCGTGCGCCTGCTCACCGAGCGCGACGAGGGGCCGGTCGTGGCGGTCAACATCGGCATGGGCGGTACGCCGTCGCAGCGCACCGACGGTCCGGGTGCGGCATCGGCGGAGCGACCCGTGCGGATCCCCTCGCTGGGCGAGACCCTCATCCGCACGCTGTTCATCGGCAGCGGCGGCGCCGTGGACGCCGCGCACGCCGCGGGCGCCGTCGTCGTGACGCCGTCGGTGGCCGGGGTAGGGCTGCTCGAGTTCCACCAGCTCGACCGCATGGTCGAGTCGGGTCGGGCAGCCGGTCGCGCGCTGCTCGACGAGACCGGCGACCTGCTGCGCTAGCTAGTTCCTGGTCACGTCGATGACCTCGCCCTGCGCTCCGGCGGTGACGCTGCCCCTGGTGAACGACGACGAGATCGCGTCGAGGGCGTCGTCGGTGCGCGCCGGCCCGTGGTGGAAGAGCACGAGATGCCGTACGCCGCACTCCTTCGCGAGGTTCACGGCATCGTCGACCGTCGAGTGGGCGTAGGCGTCGGCGAGGCGGCGCTCGCTCTCGACGAACTGCGCGTCGTGGAGCAGCACGTCGACGTCGTGGATGAGGTCGCGCACCTCGTTGTCGATGCCGCCGGAGATGACGTGGTCGGGCACGTAGGCCATCGATCCCGAGTCGTCGCTGATGCGGTAGCCGAAGGTGCGTCCGCCCTTGTGCCGGACCTCGGTCGCGCGGACGCGGAAGCCCTCGATCGTGTGGTAGCCCGAGTCGAGCGCGGTGAAGGTCCAGGTGCCCTGCAGTCCCTCGGGCGTGATCGGGAAGTTCGGCGGGGCCATCGCGGCGGCGAGCAGGTCGCGGCCGGTGCGGCCGTTCTGCGCAGGGACGTAGAGGTCGACCTGGGCGTCGGGGCGGTCGCCTGCGATGAAGAACGGCAGGCCCTGCACGTGGTCCCAGTGCAGATGGCTCACGAGGATCGACCCGCGGTAGGGCTGGCCGCCCAGGCGCGGCGTGAGGTCGCGCAGGCCGGTGCCGGCGTCGAGCACCAGCGACGGGGTGTCGGACCCGTCGGGCACCACGGCCACGCAGGAGGTGTGCCCGCCGTAGCGGACGAAGTCGGCACCGGGCGCCGGCGTGGAGCCGCGGACGCCGAGAAGGATCAGACGCACGCGGCGCAGCGTAGGGCGCTTCCGGGGTCCACGCGGCCCAACCGACCCGATCGGACGAAGTGTTGACCAGACGACACTGCGCGGAGCGCGTCGGACCCCCGGCTAGCGTGGGCGCGTGATCTGGTCCGGGACCTGCCGCAGCCGCGGCTTCGCCGTGCTCGCCGTGGGCATCACCCTGCTGCTCGTCGCCGTGGGCATCGGCACGGTGATCGCGCTGCAGGGCACCGGCGTCCCCCTCGCCCTCGGTTGGGTGCTCGCGGTCGTGGGCGTGATCGTGGGCGTGACGGGCTGGCTGCTCTCCTCCCTCGAGGCGCGCGTCGATGCCACGAGCTTCACGGTCCGGTTCGGCCCGTTCGGCTGGCCGCGCCGCGTGATCCGCCTCGCCGACGTCCGCGACGCCGCCGCGATCATGGTCGAGCCGCGCGAATGGGGCGGCTGGGGCTACCGCTGGATCCCGTGGGCGCGCGCGAGCGCCGCTGTCATCCGTCGCGGGCCAGGCATCGTCCTCACCCTCGTCGACGGCCGTCGCTTCGCCGTCACCGTGAACGACGCCGCAGCGGGAGCGCAGGCAGCCTCGGCCGCCATCGACGCACTCCCCCGCTGAGCCGCGTCAGGAGGACACGACCGGACCCAGGGGCCGCAGACCGTCGAGCTGGGCGAGGTCGGGTACGACGCCTCGCGCACGCGTAGCCGCCGGACGCCGTGGCACCGCTTCGGGCCGCGTCGCGACGGAC
>DASSQW010000211.1:0-31484 GCA_035702165.1 Candidatus Nanopelagicales bacterium | reverse complement strand
CGCCGGCGGCCGCGGCAGCGACGACGCCGGCCGCCCCGCCCACGACGACTCCGGCACCGGTCGAGACGACCGCCGCCGCCAGGGCGCGCGAGCGCACCCCGGCGACCTGGCGTTCCGCCGGGCGACGCGACGCCGTCGGCGGGCGCAGTCTGCGGCGTCGGCCGGGCAGCGCGAGCACCGCCAGCGCGGCCAGCAGCCCGAGCACGGCCGGGCTCACAGCGAGCCCTCGAGCGACGTGGCGATCCGCCACGACCAGGCTGCTCCCGCCACCTCGAGCGCCACGCCCGCCAGCAGCACCGCGCGGCCTGCAGCGGTACCCAGCAGCCAGTCCAGCGGCTGCGCGCCGAGACCCGCACCGAGGGCCAGCCCGACCAGCGGGAGACCGGCCAGCACGAACGCGGTCGCGCGCGGCTCGGCCACGCCCGCCTCGAGCTCGGCGCGCACGCGGTCGTCGTCGCGCACCGCGTCGGCGAGCACGGTCAGCGACGCGGCGAGCCCGGCGCCCGATCCTGCCGCGACGTCCCAGCAGGCACCGGCGGCACGCACCGTCTGCGAGGACCCGCCGTCGGCCCTGAGCGCGCCGGCGACGTCGGCGCCCGTCCGCGCGGCGGCGAGCGCGCGCGGGCACACCAGCGCCGAGCCGGGGAGGGAGGCGAGCGCGGTCGACGGGTCCTGGCCGCCTCCCAGCTCGGCCGCGAGAGCGTCGAGCCACTCCAGCTCCGCCGTACGCCGCAGCGCTGCGACCCGACGGCCGCTGCGCCACGGACGCGGGCGGTAGGACGGCAGCGCGGCTCCCCCTGCTCGCGGCGGTCGGAGGAGCAGGAGCGCCGATGCCAGCAGCGCGCCGACCCACCACGGGCTCATCGGGGAACCCACGCGCCGAGCCGGTCGCGCAGCCGGTCCAGCCCGGGACCGGGCTGCATCCCGCCGTTGCCGCTCCACGACCAGGCGTCGACGAGGACGGTCCACCCGTCGCACCGCTCGGCCACCGACAGCGAGGACCACCGGCGGCGACCGTCGCGGTCGCGCACCAGGTGGACGACGACGTCGAGCCCGGCCGCGATCTGCGCATGGACCGCCGCGCGGTCGAGCCCGGCGGCGAGCGCCAGCGACTCGAGGCGGGCGGGCACGTCGTGCGCCGCGTTGGCGTGCACGGTCGCGCAGCCGCCCTCGTGACCCGTGTTCAGCGCCGCCAGCAGGTCGACGATCTCAGCGCCGCGGACCTCCCCGACGACGATCCGGTCCGGACGCATGCGCAGCGACTGCCGCACGAGGTCGCGCATGGTCACCGCACCCGCGCCCTCGAGATTCGCGGGACGTGCCTCGAGCTGCACGACGTGGGGGTGGTCGGGCGCGAGCTCCACGGAGTCCTCGACCACGACGAGCCGTTCGCGCCGGTCGCACAGCCCGAGCAGCATCGAGAGCCAGGTCGTCTTCCCGGTGCCGGTGCCACCGGTGACCAGCACTGCCAGTCTCGCGTCGACGACGGCTCGGAGCCACGGGACCGCCTGCGGTGGAAGGGATCCCGCCTGCACGAGCGCGTCGAGGGTGAAGGCGCGACGCCGCGGAACGCGCAACGAGATGCAGGTGCCGGACGCCGCGACCGGCGCCAGGACTGCGTGCAGACGGGTGCCGTCGGGGAGCCGGGCGTCGACGCACGGCGAGGCGTCGTCGAGCCGTCGTCCGCTCGCCGCCGCGAGGCGCTGCGCGAGCCGGCGCACGGCGCGGTCGTCGGGGAAGCGGACTGGCACCGCCTCGACGCCGTCGCCGCGGTCGACCCAGACCTCGTCGGGTGCGGTCACGAG
Source organism: Candidatus Nanopelagicales bacterium (assembly GCA_035702165.1). Lineage (GTDB taxonomy): Bacteria > Actinomycetota > Actinomycetes > S36-B12 > CAIYMF01 > Longivirga. The sequence continues at coordinate 29,679 of DASSQW010000211.1, read as the reverse complement.
GACGTCGGTGACGGCCGGGTCGCGCAGCAGCGGTGTGAGCGGGCCGGCGCCGGCCAGCTCGTCGTGCAGCCGCTCCGCCTCGGCGAGCAGGACGTCGGCACCGAGCAGCACACCGTCGTCGCGCAGCGCGCGCACGACGTCGGCGGCGCTCGGCGCGGTGCCCTCGGCGACGAGCCGGTCGCGCACCCGGTCGACGACGACCGGATCGAGGCTCACGACGCCGCCAGCAGCAGCGCGGCGAGCTCGTCGCAGGTGCGCCCCAGCCGCCCGCGCGCGCCGGGCAGGTCGCCGCGGTCCACCGCCGCGGTGAGACCGGGGTCGTCGTCGACCTCAGCCGCGACCTCGGCGCCGAGCCACGCGGCCACCTGCTCGGGCTCGAGCGCCCCGCGACGACGGCGTCGGATGACCAGCCGCACCGGGGCGAGCGGCAGCAGCGCCGCCAAGGCACGACGGCCGGCCGAGACTCCGCGCACGTCGGCGGTGACGACGAGCAGCAGCTCGTCGCAGCGCGGGGCCACCACCTCGAGCACGTCAGGTCTCCCGCGCGGGAGGTCGCAGAGCACGACGTCGTACGCCGTGCGCGCGGAGTCGATGACGGCGGCCAGCGCCTCCAGCGGCGCCGCGGCGTCCCGGTCGGCGGAGAGGACCGCGAGCCCGGAGACGACCGGCAGCGCGGACCGCAGCGACTCGGGCGCGAGCGCACCGGTGACCGCGACGAGGTCGCCCCAGCGGGCGCCGTGCTCCTCCTCCGCGGCGAGCAGCAGGTCGAGCCCCGCGGAGGACGGATCCGTGTCGACGACGACGGGCGCGGAGCCCGACCGCGCCAGCGCCAGGCCCAGGGCCACCGACAGCACGCTCGCGCCGGCACCGCCGGACGCGCCGACGACGCCGAGGCAGCGAGCCCGGCGCGCGCCTCCGAGGCACGCCTCGGCCAGGCGGAGCACGAGCGCCCGCTCGTCGTCGGGCAGGACCAGCACCGCATCCGCGCCCACCGCGAGCACCGCGTCCCAGTCGAGCGCGTCGCGCGAGCGCGCGACCACCACGACCGCCGCGCTGCCGGACCTCCGACCGAGGCCCGCGGCGACCGCCTCGCCGAGGAGGTCCGGGCCCAGGACGACCGCGGCGCTCGACCGCCAGACCGGGTGGGCGCGCGCGGGCGAGGCGATCTCGACGGGCTCGGCGCCCGCCGCGAGCACGAGACGTCGCAGCTCGAGGGAGAGGTCGGGGTCACGGGTCAGCAGCAGCACCGAGGTCATGCGGCGACGGTCCGCAGCGCCTCCCCCGCCGGCCGGACCCGCTGCGCGTGGCTTGGGGACGACGCGCTGGAGGTGCTCCGCCTGGGGACGACGGCCGCGCCCCGGCCGCGCGCCCCCGCCTACGATCGAGGCATGTCGCGCTCCGCAGCGTTCTTCGACCTCGACAAGACGATCCTCGCCAAGTCGAGCTCGCTGGCCTTCGCGCGCCCGTTCTACAAGGGCGGTCTCATCGGCCGGTCCGACGTGCTGAAGTCGGCGTACGCGCAGTTCACCTACCTGTCCTCGGGCGCCGACCACGACCAGATGGAGGCGATGCGGCACTACATGTCCGAGCTCGTGAAGGGCTGGGACGTCGAGACCGTCCGCCGCATCGTGTCCGAGACCCTCGACGAGATCGTCGACCCCATGGTCTACGAGGAGGCGGTCGACCTCGTCGAGGAGCACAAGGACGCCGGGCGCGACGTCATCATCATCAGCTCGTCCGGGACCGAGGTGGTCGAGCCGATCGGCGAGCGCCTCGGTGTGGACCGCGCGATCGGGACGCAGGTCGAGATCGTCGATGGCCGCTACACCGGCGAGATCCTGTTCTACGCGTACGGCGAGGGGAAGGCCGACGCCATGCGCGCGCTGGCCGAGGAGAACGGCTACGACCTCGCGGAGTGCTACGCCTACACCGACTCGATGACCGACCTGCCGATGCTCGACGCCGTGGGCCACCCGGTGTGCGTGAACCCCGACGTCCCGCTGCGGGCCATCGCGGCGGAGCGCGGCTGGCCGGTGCTCGACTTCGCCCGCCCGGTCGCCATGCCCACGGTGCGTCAGCGGCTCGCGCTCAACACGACGGAGAAACGGCGTACAGCGCTCACCGTCGGCGCGGCTACGGTGGCGCTCGGGATCGCCTGGTACGCCTCCCGCCGCAGGGGCGCGGCGACGTAACCTCGACGTCGGGAGGGGTCATGGCCGCACCGCGTCGCGACGACAGCCTCCCGCGTGCGCCCTTCGACGGCCACCTCGACCTCGACGCGCTCGACGCGGGCCAGGACCTCGCGGACCTCGACGTCATCGGGCAGGAGTCGCCCGGACTCGGCGAGACCGTCGCCGCCTGGTTCGCGCGCAGCGGCGTCACCGGCTTCCTCGCGCGGCACCGCGCGGCGATGGTCGCGGCCGGCGTGGTCGTCGCGCTCGTCGCCGTGTCGGGCCTGGTCTGGTGGGTGCGCCGCCCCGCGCCGCTGGGTGACCCGCACGTCGCGGCCCGCGCCGCCGGGGACGAGCCGACGGCCGTTCTCCTCACCGACCCGACGACCGGCGACTACAGCGGCCTGCAGCAGCGTCTCGTCGTCTCCTCGGCGGAGCCGGACGGCATCATCCTGCGCCTGCTCGGGATCGCGGGGCCCGGGCTCGTCGTCGACCCACGGGGGCCGGGAGTGCCCTTCGACGCGCAGAGCGCCGACGACCCGGTCGTCGTCGGGTCGGAGCTGGCCTGCTCGACGCCGGAGGCCACCACCGCAGCGCTGTCGTCGGGGGCCACCGACTACGCGCTGCTGCTGCGGCGCGCCTCGGTCGACGGCGAGAGCCGTGACTACCGCGTGCCGTATGCGGGCTCGGCCACGCTGGCCGCGCTCGTCCACCGCGCCTGCCTCCAGGAGGCTGCCGACCGCGACCTCGTGGTCAGCCGGCTCACGGCCACCCCCGTCCCGGGAGCGGTGGCCCTCAAGCTCGCGGTGGACCTGACCAACTCCTCGCCGCGCGTCTGGACCGGCCTGCACGTGGCCGCCGCGGCGCAGCCCGTCGTGACGAACGACGGCCCTCCCGTGCAGCTCGAGCCGGGGACGTCGGGCGCCATGCACGCGCTGTTCTGGCCCGAGGACTGCGCGGATCCGGTGGGATCCCTGCGCGCGGGCATCCCGGTCGAGGCTGACCTCGGCCCCACCGGGCTCGCACCGTCGCAGAGCCCGCCGACGTCCAGCCTGCTCCTGCGGCTCGACGGCGCGATGGTCGACGACATCGCTCGCACAGCGATCGCCCTCTGCGGGACGACCCCGCCGCGCGGCACGGTGACCTGGGCGCGGCTGCGCGAGGGCGGCGGCAACGGGTCCGGCGGCGTCATCGACCTCGGGCTCACCCTCACGACCCCCGGCGCGGGCATCGTCGAGGTCGACCACCTCGGCGACGGCGGAACGACCACGGGCGAGCTCTTCGCCTACGAGTCCCCCGTGCACGCCGTCGACGGTGTCGCGAGCATCAAGACGCAGTGGCGGCTGCCGGCGTGCCCGTCGATCGTCAAGAACGGGCTGCCCCGCATGCACGTGGTCCTGGCCGGCGACGTACGCCGCCCCTACCTCGTGCCGTTGCAGGGCGACCCGCTGCGGACCGTGCTGTTCCGGCTCTGCGGCAACGAGGTCGCCGACCTCGTGCGCTGACCCGGGTGCCGGATCACCGCACCGGGGCTACCGTCGGCGCGTGGGCGACGACGACCGGCTCGAGCTCGACGACGACGGGCACGTCGTCGGGTCCAGCCACGTCGTCGACCTGATGGACGCCGACGCGACCGAGCAGCTGCACCCGACGAAGGCGCAGGAGCTCGTCGACCGGCACGTCACTCCGTGGCTGCAGCGGCACCGCATCCCGGTCGTCGCCCTCACCGTCGTCGGGCTCGTCGCCGGCCTCGGTGCGGCTTGGTGGACGCACCGTCCGCCCTACGTCCCGCCGCCGGTCCCGCTCAGCATCGAGAACGCCGTGCTCGGACGCGACATCGGCGGACCCGTCATCCGCGACGACGGCCGTCTGCTCGTCGCGTTCACGGCGCGGGCCACCGATCGGAGCGTCCGCTTCGACGTCCTCGACCTCGTCGGTCCGGGTCTCGCCAGCACCGGCGTCACGGTCGATCGTCCCGCGACCACGGACAGCCCGTCGCGCGTGCAGGCCGAGGCGGTCGTGCAGTGCTCCGACCCCGACGTGCTGCGCGCGCGGTCGACGGACTTCGGCCTACGGGTTCGGCGCACCGACGGCGACGGCGTCAGCGAGCTGACGGTGCCGCTCGGTCCCGAGGCGACGCCGCTCGACGTCGCGCTGCGCGAGCACTGCCTTCAGGCGTACGCCGCGCCGGCGCTATCGATCGTCGACGCACGGCTCGTGGGCCAGGCGGGGTCGTCGATCGCGTCTCTCGCGCTCGTGGTGCGCAACGTGTCGAACCTGCCGGTCGAGGTCGCGACGCAGAGAGGGCCCGACGGCGGGGTCGACGTCGACCTCTCCACCGACGTCACCATCGCGCCGCAGCGGGCGGCGATCGTGTCCTCGCGCGTGCAGGTGCAGGACTGCTCGCCCGACCGCGTCCCGCTCACCGAGCCGCTGACCCAGCTGCCGAGCCCGATGATCGGCTCGGGCTACGTCGATCCCTCGACCGCGTCGGGCATCACGCTGCGCGTGGGCCTCGGGACGAGCTCGATGCTGGCGTCGTACGGGTTGGGCCCGTCGCTCGACCTGCTCGCGGGACGGCTGCGCACGCTCGCGTGCGGAGGGACGGCGTCGGTGTCGTCGACCATCGCCTCGGCGTCGGGCCGCCGCGCACCCGACGGCAGCTGGACGGTCGCCGCGCGGATCGCCTTGCGCACCACGGGGATCGGCGTGACGGTCGGCCGTGAGCGCTTCAGCGGCCCGCCCTGGGGAGCGGGCTCGCAGCTGGTGACGGACGGGGCGTCCTCGCGCGGGTGGGAGGCCGAGCCGGCGCAGCTCGACGGGGGCGCCGGATCCGTGCAGGTCGTGTTCGCGGGGACGTCGTGCGACGACGCGTCGGCACCGCCCACGCACCTGCCGCTGCGCGTCGTCACCGCGGACCGCGTCGTGCACCCGTTCGTCGCGCGCGTCGACCCGACGCTGCTCCGCGCCGCCTGGGCCGAGGCCTGCACCTCGCCGTGAGGGCCGACGTACGCTGACCGGCATGGGGGGACGACAGCTGCCGCGGCCGGCGCGATGACGCACGACGGCCGGCTCGACCTCGACGACCTGGGCGAGGTCATCGACGGCGCCTCGGCGCTCGACGAGGTCATCGGCACCGAGCACCAGGGACCGACCTTCTCCGAGCGCCTCGACGACTGGGGCGTGACCCCGTTCCTGCGGCGCCACCGGGTCCCCATCGCATCCGTGGTCGTCGTCGCGCTGGCGGTCGCCGGCCTCGTGTGGGCCCGGCGCGATACGAGGCCGCCGGACGACGGGTCGGTGCGTGCGACAGTCACCGACTCGGCGAGCCAGTCCGGCATCGACAACTCCGTGCCCGGCGTGTTCTCCACCATCTACACGGTGGTCCGCCAGCAGGTCGGGGACGACGTCGAGCTCCTCGGGATCGATGGCCCAGGGATCCGCGCGTCGTCAGTGGGGACCGCCGTCAAGGACGAGGCCGACGCGACGCGGACGTCGACCCCGGTGCTGGCCGTGCCGGGCTGCGAGGACCCGCGCGCCCTGACGGCGACGGAGGACCAGTACCGGCTGCGGGTGCGACGGACCGACCCGTTCGGACGCACCGTCGAGGCAGACGTGCCGATGCCGCTCGGCTCGCAGGTGCGGTGGGACATCACCATCGGCGGCTACTGCCTGCAGACGCTCGCGGCCCGTCAGGTGACGGCGACCTCCGTCGGCGTCCGGGCGCTGCCCTCGCGCGCCGCGGTGGAGCTCGACATCGGCGTGCGCAGCACCCTCGGGCCCGACATCGCGATCGACGTCCAGGGTTACTCGGGGATGCGGGTGCGGCCCGACTCGACGAGCGTCGTGGTGCCCGGCGGCGGTACGGCGAGGCTGCGCGTGACGGAGTCCGTCGAGGACTGCAGCTATCCCCACATCGACACCCAGCTCATGGCGCCGGACGGCCAGAGCGGCTACGGCGTCACGGATCGTGGTCTCGACCTCTTCGCGCGGCCGGTGAGTCCTGACTCGACCGACGAGACGTCCGCGACGATCCAGCTCAAGTGGTCGGCGGCGACGGGGCGCGAGGTCGCCGCCGCGCTCGCCTCGGTCTGCACCGGCATGCCCGCGTACACGATGCGCGTGGTGTCATCGGGCCCTGCACCGGCCGCCGTCGTCGATGCGGCCCGGTCGCGCTTCGGCGATCCGTCGGCGACCGTCGTGCGCAGCGTCGTCGAGGTGCGCACGCGCGCCGACCGCGTGGGTGCGGGCGACATCCTCTCCGACGCCGACCTCGCGCAGGGCAACGAGCCCAACGTCACCGTCATGGACGTCTCGACCGGTCGCGTCGTCAGTGCGAGGGACGGTGCGCCCGCGACACTGCTGCGTCCGGTCGGCGGCGTGGTCCGGCTCGCGGTCGACTGGCCACTCACGTGCGCCGGCGGCGTCACCCCGCCGTCGGCCAAGATCCTGCTCGGGCAGGGGGCACGCACCTGGCAGGCGTGGCTCGCCCTCGACGACCGCGTCCTCGCCGAAGGCGTCCTGCGCGCCTGTCCGACGATGCTGCCGACCGATCTCGCGAACTACGGCTGGACGTCGTACGCCGCCGCCACGAGCTGACTGCGCCGTCCGGGCGCACGACGCGCCGTGGTCGCGATCCCGTGGCGCAGAGGGCTTTACGCCGAAGGCCGGACCGGAGTAGACAGGACTCGTCCGCACTCGTCGTAGGACGGAGGTCCGCCCCGACCGCGCACACAGACAGAGCACGGCACCAGCCCTGGGTACCCACGCGGCGTTCTGCCCCCGTAACGGGCGTCCTGTGCCGGGAGAGCCTCGAGCACCCGACCGGACGGATTTCGCCAGCGCACTGATCGCCCGAGCCGCCGTGCCCGCGACGACGCCCCAGCTAGCGGGGCGTCGTTCGCTGTCCGGGCCCGGAGCGAGCGCCAGCGAACGACGCGCCCGGACGAGGGGCGCTGTCCGGGCCCGGAGCGTGCGACGCGCCCCGAACGAGGGGCGCTGTCCGGGCCGAGCGCCAGCGAGCGACGCGCCCGGACGAGGGGCGCGCTCCGGCGTACCCGGTCGGCGCGCCGACGTGCCGACGGAACCGCCGATCGCCAGGTTCAGAGGTCGGCGAGGATGCGACGCGACTCCGCGGCACCGACGCGCACGGTGTCGGCGTGCAGCACCAGCCACTGCGCGACGCCCTCGGGCGTGCCCTGCGCGTAGGAGCGCAGCGCTCCGGCGTACGCCGGACGGCCCGCGGCCCACAGACCTGCCTCCGGCACGGTGAGCCCGTCGGGGTCGACGCCGCGCGCCGCGAGGACGAGCCGGGTGAGCGAGCGCGCGACCAGGCCCGAGCCCCACGCGAAGGGGCGCACGACCGCGACCTCGGCGTGCGCCACCGCGGCGACCACGAGAGCCGGCGCGGTCGTGGGCGTGGTGAGCAGGCGGGCCAGCGCGGACAGGCGACGGGCGGCGTCCTCGTGCGAGGGGGGCGCCGGCAGCCGGAGCGGGTCGTCGGCGGACTCGTCGGGGCGCACGCGTCCGCGGAGGTCGTCGTCGAGGAACCCGGCGGAGACCACGCTGTGCAGACCGGAGAGCACCTGCAGCGGTGCCTTGTCGACGAGGGCGACCTGGCGCGGGACCTCGGTCTGCAGCGCGAGCGAGGCGGCCACCACGCGGCCGATCGGCGAGCCGTCGAGGGCGTCGCCGGACAGCAGGGACTCGGGACGCACCTCGGCTCCGTCGATGGCGGCGGAGGCCCAGGCACCGCGCAGCCGCGACGCGCTCACGATCTCGGCCGCGTGCGCGCGCACGTCACGGTCCCAGAGCACGCCGTCGACCTCGGCTCGCGCGGAGTCGACCGCCTCGGCGACCCCGGGCAGTGCGGCGAGCGGGGCGAGGACGTCGTCGGGCACGGCGTCACGCTACGCGCGGCGTCGGGCCCCGCCGATGCAACTCCCCTGCAACCCCCGTCTGCGGTAGAAACGAGCACCAGGCACTGCCCGCCGATCCGGAGGACATCCGTGAGCCACGACGCCATCGAGAACCTGTCTCACGAGGACCGTTCGTTCCCGCCCTCGCCGGAGTTCGCCGCGCAGGCCAACGCGACCGCGGCCCTCTACGACGAGGCCGGCGCCGACCGCATCGCGTTCTGGGAGCGCCAGGCCCGCGAGCTCGAGTGGGAGACGCCGTGGACCACGGTGCTGGACTGGTCCAACGCCCCGTTCGCCCGCTGGTTCGACGGCGGGAGGATCAACATCGCGGTGAACTGCCTCGACCGTCACGTCGCGGCGGGCCACGGCGAGCAGATCGCCTACCACTTCGAGGGCGAGCCCGGCGACACCCGCACGCTGACCTACGCCGACATGCTGCGCGAGGTCTCGCAGGCTGCCAACGCGCTGGAGTCCCTCGGCGTCAAGGCCGGGGACCGCGTCGCCATCTACCTGCCGATGATCCCCGAGGCCGCCATCTCGATGCTCGCGTGCGCGCGCATCGGCGCCGTGCACTCGGTCGTGTTCGGCGGCTTCTCCGCCGAGGCGCTGCGCTCCCGCATCGACGACGCCGAGGCGGTGCTGGTCATCACCAGCGACGGCGGCAACCGCAAGGGCAAGGCGCTCGCGCTCAAGCCGGCCGTCGACGAGGCGGTCGTCGAGACCCCGACCGTGCGCAACGTGCTGGTGGTGAAGCGCACCGGCCAGGACGTGGACTGGACCGAGAAGGACATCTGGTGGCACGAGCTCGTCGGTTCCCAGCCGGAGACCCATGAGGCGCAGGCGTTCGACGCCGAGCACCCGCTGTTCATCCTCTACACCTCCGGCACGACCGGGAAGCCGAAGGGCATCCTGCACACGACCGGCGGCTACCTCACCCAGGTCGCGTACACGCACAAGAACGTCTTCGACCTCAAGCCCGACACCGACGTCTACTGGTGCACGGCCGACGTCGGCTGGGTCACCGGCCACTCCTACGTCGTCTACGGCCCGCTCGCCAACCGCGCGACGTCGCTGATGTACGAGGGCACGCCGGACGCGCCGCACCCGGGTCGCTGGTGGGAGCTGGTCGAGAAGTACCGCGTCTCGATCCTCTACACGGCCCCCACCGCGATCCGCACCTTCATGAAGCTCGGCGAGGAGATCCCGAACGGGTTCGACATGAGCTCGTTGCGCGTCCTGGGATCGGTGGGCGAGCCGATCAACCCCGAGGCGTGGATGTGGTACCGCCGCGTCATCGGTGGCGACCGCTGCCCGATCGTCGACACGTGGTGGCAGACCGAGACCGGCGGCATCATGATCAGCCCGCTTCCCGGCGTCACCGCCACCAGGCCCGGCTCCGCGATGACCGCGCTGCCCGGCATCTCCGCCGAGGTCGTCGACGACGAGGCTCACGCGGTCGGCAACAGCGGCGGGGGCTACCTCGTCCTCACCGAGCCGTGGCCCTCCATGCTGCGCGGCATCTGGAACGACAACCAGCGCTACGTCGAGACCTACTGGTCGCGCTGGCCGAGCCTCTACTTCGCCGGCGACGGCGCGAAGCTCGACGACGAGGGCGCGATCTGGCTGCTCGGCCGCGTCGACGACGTCATGAACGTCTCGGGCCACCGCATCTCCACGACCGAGGTGGAGTCGGCGCTGGTCTCGCACCCCAAGGTCGCGGAGTCCGCGGTCGTCGGCGCCACCGACGAGACGACCGGTCAGGGCATCGTCGCGTTCGTGATCCTGCGCTCGGGCGTCGAGGGCGGCGACGACGTCGTCACCGAGCTGCGCAACCACGTCGCGCACGAGATCGGCCCGATCGCTCGGCCGCGCCAGATCCTCATCGTCCCCGAGCTGCCCAAGACCCGCTCGGGCAAGATCATGCGCCGCCTGCTCCGCGACGTCGCCGAGCACCGCGACGTCGGCGACACCACCACCCTCGCCGACGGCGGCGTCATGGACCTCATCAGCCAGGGCCTCAACGCCCCGACCAGCTCCGAGGACTGACCCCCAGCACGTCACTGCCCGAATGCAGTCGAAAGCGCGCGTTATGCCTGCATTCGGGCAGTGACGTCGCGGGGTGGGGTCGGCGGCGGCCGGGGCGCGCGCTCGCGCGCTGTGGAAGGCTGACGAGGCTGCCGACGAGGGAGGGGCGATGAGCGAGAGCACGGTCGTGTTCGACCGGCTGCCGCTGCCCGAGCGGTCGCACCTCCTGCACCTGCTCCGGCAGGAGACCGTGGGCGGCATCCTCCTGCTCGGCGCAGCGCTGATCGCGCTGGTCTGGGCCAACTCCCCGTGGCGCGACTCCTACTACGCGCTCACCTCGACCACCGTCGGTCCCGAGGCGCTGCACCTGCACCTGCCGCTCTCGGTCTGGGCGGCCGACGGCCTGCTCGCGGTCTTCTTCTTCGTCGCAGGTCTCGAGCTCAAGCACGAGCTCGTCCTGGGTTCGCTCAGCCGCCCGGCGAAGGCGGTCGTGCCCGTCGTCGCGGCGCTCGCGGGCATGGCGGTCCCGGCCGTGCTGTACGTCGTCACCGTCCACGCACTCGGCGACCCCGGCGCCGCCGGCGGCTGGGGCATCCCGATGGCCACCGACATCGCGTTCGCGCTCGCCGTGCTGGCGATCGCTGGCCGCCAGCTCCCCGTGGCGCTGCGCGCGTTCCTGCTCACCCTCGCCGTCGTCGACGACCTCGGCGCGATCATGGTCATCGCCGTCTTCTACAACCACGGCTTCTCACCGGTGCCCTTCGCCCTCGGCATCGTCGGCATGGCGCTGTGGTGGTGGCTGCAGCGGCGCCGGGTGCGCACGTGGTGGGTCTACGTCGCCCTCGGCCTGGTCGTGTGGGGTCTCGTCCACGCCAGCGGCGTGCACGCCACCGTGGCCGGCGTCGCCCTCGGCCTGCTCACCCGGGTCCGTCCCGACGAGGGCGAGGACGAGTCCCCCGCCGACCGCTACGAGCACGCCATCAGGCCGCTGTCGGCCGGCGTCTGCGTACCCCTGTTCGCGTTCGCGGCCGCAGGCGTCACGTTCGTCGGCCTCGGAGGCTCGGCCATCACGGAGCCGGTCGCGGTCGCCGTGATCGTCGGCCTGGTGGTCGGCAAGCCGCTCGGCGTCGTCGGCGGGGCCTGGACGGTCGCGCGCTTCACCCGCGCCTCGCTCTCCTCGTCGCTGCGCTGGGCCGACGTCCTCGCCGTCGGGATCCTCGCTGGGATCGGGTTCACTGTGAGCCTGCTCATCGACGAGCTGGCCTTCGAGGGCGACCCGCTGCGCACCAGCGCCGCCAAGATCGGGGTCCTGCTCGCGTCCGTACTGGCCGCGGCGCTGGCCATCGTCGCGCTGCGGCTGCGCGCCCGTGCCTACGCCGCCATCGCGGCCGAGGAGGAGGCCGACAGCGACGGCGACGGCGTCCCGGACGTCTACGGCGCGTCGCCCGGACCGGCCGACAGCCGATAGCCTCGGCGGAGCGCCCCACCCCGGGGCGGTGGGAGGTTCGTGGTCGTGGCGGAGAAGCAGCAGTCCCTGGGCTCGCTCGTCTCGGGCATCACCGAGGACCTGTCCGCGCTCGTGCGGGGCGAGATCGAGCTGGCCAAGACCGAGGTCCGCACGACGATGCAGACCGCCAGCAAGGGCGGCGGCATGCTCGCCGGGGCCGCGCTCTTCGGTTTCCTCGCCCTGGTGTTCCTGCTGCTCACCCTGGCCTGGGTGCTCGTGCAGCTCGGCCTGCCGATCTGGGCCGGCTTCGGCATCGTCACCCTGCTGCTCATCATCGTGACGGCGATCCTCGGCATCCTGGGCAAGAAGCGGCTCGACGAGGTGCAGGCGCAGGGCGGACTGGTCCGCACCCAGGCCTCGATCGAGGAGACCAAGGCCGCGCTCTCGCGCAAGCCCGTCACGGCGGCCGAGCCGGCCCCGGTCGCGACCTCGGCCGTCCCCACCTCGCCGCCCGTCGCCCGCCCGCCGGCGGCCTGACGGCCGTCATGGACCTGCCCGATCCGGCGTCGGTCGTCCGGGCCGAGGGCCCGTGGACGCACCGCGAGATCACCGCCAACGCCTGCCGCTTCCACGTCGTGGAGGCGGGCGAGGGACCGTTGGTGATCCTGCTGCACGGGTTCCCGACGTTCTGGTGGACCTGGCGCCACCAGCTGGTCTCGCTCGCCGACGCCGGCTACCGCGCCGTCGCGATGGACATGCGCGGATACGGCGGCAGCGACCACACCCCGCACGGCTACGACCCGTTGACCCTCGCGGCCGACGTCGCGGGCGTCGTACGCACCCTCGGCGAGAGCGAGGCGATCGTGGTCGGCCAGGGCTGGGGCGGCCTGGTGGCCTGGACCGTCGCGAGCCGCCACCCCGATCTCGTCGCGGGGCTCGTCTCCGTGGGCATGCCGCACCCCGTCCTGCTGCGCAACGCGTTCGTGGGCATGCCCGAGCAGCGCCGCCTCGCGCGCTACGTCATCGGCTTCCAGCGCCCGTTCGTGCCCGAGCGCCAGCTCACCCGCGACGACGCCGCGCTCGTCGAGGAGTTCCTGCGCCGCTGGTCGGGCTCGAACTGGCCCGACGAGGAGACGGCGAAGGTCTACCGCGCGGCCATGCTCGTCCCGAACACCGCGCACTGCTCGGTCGAGTTCCACCGGTGGGCGGTCCGCTCCATCCCGCGCCGCGACGGCCGCAGCTTCCAGATGTCGGTCGCGGACCCGGTGACGATGCCCGTCCTCCAGGTGCACGGCATCGAGGACGGCGCGGTGCTGCTGTCCTCGGTCGACGGGTCCGAGGCCTACGCCGCGGCCGGCTACACGCGGATCGAGCTCGACGGCGTCGGCCACTTCCCGCACGAGGAGGACCCGGTCATGTTCGACAAGGTCCTGCTGCCGTGGCTCGACGCCCTCGTGGCCGGCTGAGGCGGGCGCGTGGAGGTCTACCTCATCAACGGCGTGCTCGCCGCGATCCTCATCTACCTGCTCATCAAGAAGGTCCGCAAGGACGCGGGCGACAAGCCCCGGCGCTGGGACGACGACCCGAACGGCTGAGACCTACGCCGTGGCGCAGGAGCCGGTCGAGACCGCGCGGGTGGCTGTCGCGCCGGCCGCTGCGGCGTCGCGCACCGACCGCGGGGTGAGGGCGTAGCCGGTCTCGGGATCGGTCTCCGACGACGCGAAGACGACGCCGCTCACGCGGCCGTCGACGTCGAGCAGCGGCCCTCCGGAGTCGCCCGAGATCACGGTGCCGCGCAGCGACACGATCTCGCGGGTGACGGTCCCGTGGCCGTAGATGTCCGAGCCGCGCGCGTTGACCACGGCGCGCACGCGGGCTGCGGACACGCTGAGCCGGCCGCCGTGCGGGAAGCCGGCGACCGCACCGGGCGCCCCGCTGGTGGGGTTGCGTGCGAACTCCAGCGGCGCGGATCCGAGGCCGTGCACGCTGAGCACCGCGACGTCGAGGTCGGGGTCGAAGTAGACGACCGTGGCGTCGTACGCCGTACCCACGCCGCGCACCGTGACGGTGAGCTGGTCGGTGCCGGCGACGACGTGCGCGTTGGTCATGACACGGTCGCGGGCGAAGACGAAGCCGGAGCCGGTGATGACCGAGCCGCAGCCCGGCGCCTGACCCTCGACCTTCACGACCGAGTTCACCGACGCGCGCACGTCGCGGTCGCTCACGATGCCGGTGTCGGGAACCGCGACGGGGATCGACGGGTCGAGCGTGAAGCCGGCGAAGGCGTCGGGGAAGCCGGTGGAGTCCAAGGCGTTGCGCAGGTTGCTCACGCCGTCGCGGACCGTGCCGGGCAGGACGGTGTCGATCTCGCCGAGCACCTTGGAGCCGCGCACCTGCGTGGACACCGGCCCGAGCGGAAGGGCGATGAGCGCCGACGCGACCACCCACGCGACGAAGGCCAGGGACAGCACGCCGAACATCGAGCCGCCCGCGGAGTCGACGACGCGCGCCGGCTTCCAGGTGACCACGCTGCGGATCCACGCGCCGAGCCACCCGGCGAGCAGGTTCCCGACGCCGGCGCACGCCAGCACGATGAGGATGCCGAGGCCGCCCTTGAGCCAGCCGTCGTCCATCGACTTCAGCACCACCGGAGCGAGCGAGGCGCCGACGAAGGCCCCGATGATGAAGCCGAGGAACGAGAGCACACCGCTGATCAGACCCTGCCGCCAGCCGGTGATCACGGCGAGGACCGCCAGCACGACGAGGAGGACGTCGACGCCGTTCACCACTGCTCCAGGTCGCGCATCCGGTGCTCGTCCCAGGGCCGCTCGAACCCGGAGAGCGCGAGCAGGCGCGAGAGGAGACCGGCGGTGAAGCCCCAGACCAGCATGCCGCGTACGTCGAACCCCGGACCCACGAAGCCCGAGGGATGCCGCACCGAGCAGCGGTTGGCCGGGTCGAGCAGCTCCTCGAGCGGTACCCGCGCGACGCTCGCGACCTCCCCGGGATCGACGACGCCGACGGGCGACGGCTCGCGCCACCAGCCGACGACCGGCGTGACGACGAAGCCGCTCGGCGGCAGCCAGAGCGCGGGAAGCGTCGCGAACACGTCGACGCCCGACGCGTCGAGCCCCGTCTCCTCGACCGCCTCGCGCAGCGCAGCCGCGATGACGCCGTCGTCCTCGGGGTCGAGCGCCCCACCGGGGAAGGCCGGCTGGCCGGGGTGGCTCGACATCGTCGACGAGCGCTGGATGAGGAGCAGGTCGGGGCCGTCGTCGCCCTCGCCGAACAGGATGAGGACGGCGGACTCCCGGCCGCCCTCCGGCGGCGGCACGAACCGCGACAGCTGCTCGGGCGCGAGGTCGCGCGCGGCTGCGCGCACCGGCTCCAGCCAGGCCGGGAGGGCGATGTCGTCGCGGACCTCGTTCACGAGCCCGCCGAGACGCCGAGGTAGCGGGAGACGAGGCCGTCGAGCTGCTCCTGCGAGGTGATCGGCGCGCGCTCGACGTGGGTGACGACGCCCTCGGCCGTCGCGAACACGGTCATGGGCAGGCCGACCCAGCGCAACGACGGCTGCGTCGTGCGGCCGGTGTCGCGCACGGACGGGTAGTGCACGCCCGTGTCGACGAGCAGCGAGAGCGCGCGGTCGGGCCGGTCCTCGACGTCGACGCCGAGCAGCTCCACGCCCGGGGTGGTGGCGTCGAGGTGGGCCAGGAGCGGCAGCTCGGCGCGGCACGGCTGGCACCACGAGGCCCAGAGGTTGAGCACGAGCGGGGTGCCTCGCAGCCCGGCGAGCCGGACGTCGGGGCCCTCGCCGAGGCAGGGCAGGACGAGGTCGGGCAGGCCGTCGCTGCGCGCCGGGACCGACGGGTCGCTCGCGGGGCACGGCGCGAGGTCGGCCTGCGCCACGAGGCCGGCCGGTGCCGAGGCGCTGACGCCGGGATCGGGGGCCGCGCCCGACGACGAGGTCGGCACGAGCGTGCCGGCGCCCTGCGCGGATCCGCAGGCCGCGAGCGCCAGCGACGTCAGCAGCAGCGCCACGACGCGGCCGGTCACAGCGGGCCCGCAGTGGTGACCAGCTTCGCCGCCTCGAGCGGGTCGGTGGGACCGGCGCCGTAGGCCGGGCACAGCCGCGCGAGCGGGCAGGCGCCGCAGGCCGGCTTCTTCGCGTGGCACCTGCGACGCCCGTGCCAGATGACGTGGTGGGACAGCATGGTCCAGTCGCGGCGGGGGAACAGCGCGCCGACCTCGGCCTCGACCTTGTCCGGATCGGTCTCGTGGGTCCAGCCGAACCGGCGCACGAGGCGACCGAAGTGCGTGTCGACCGTGATCCCCGGGACGTCGAAGGCGTTGCCCAGCACGACGTTGGCCGTCTTGCGCCCGACGCCGGGCAGGGTGACGAGATCCTTGAGGCGGCCCGGCACCTGGCCGTCGTAGCGTTCGCAGAGCGCCTGGCCGAGGCCGAGGATCGAGGTGGCCTTGTTGCGGAAGAAGCCCGTGGACCTGATGAGGTCCTCGAGCTCGTCGCGGTCCGCGGCGGCGTAGGCGGCGGCGTCGGGGTAGCGGGCGAAGACCAGCGGCGTGACGAGGTTGACGCGGCGGTCGGTGCACTGCGCCGAGAGGATCGTGGCGACGAGCAGCTCGAGCGGGGTCGTGAAGTCGAGCTCGCAGCGGGCGTCGGGATAGGTCTCGGCGAGGATCCGATCCATCCTCCGGGCGCGACGTACCAGCGCCGTCCGGGTCTCCCCGGTCGGTGCCGCCTCCGTGGTCGCGCTCATGGCGGGAGCCTACGTCGGCCCTCTCACGCCCCCGTTCCCACGGCCTTCCATCCCCCTCGTCCCTCGCTAGACTCCCGGGGACGGACGCGGGGGGCGTCCCGGACGTCGGCGCGACGAGGACGAGGGACGTGGACCACGTGGACGAGGCCCCGGTGGACGTCGAGGACGTCGCCTCGGCCGAGGCCGCCAGGGCCGCGAAGGCGGAGGCCGCCAGGGTCCGCCGGGCCCAGCGCAAGGCCGAGCGCGCCGCCGCCCCGCCGCCGGAGCGCGACGCCGTCTACGACCAGATGTCGCTCGCCGACCTCCGCAGCGCCCGCTCCGAGCTCTCCGACGAGGAGACGAAGGTGTCGTACTGGCGCCGCATCATCCAGGCCCGCCTGGACCTCGTCCGCCTCGACAAGGCCGACGCCGACCCCGTCGCCGATCTGCGCCGCGTGCTCACCGACGCCACCACCTCCCGTCACCGGCTGGCCAACATCGACGCCCGGCCCGTCGACGACATCCCCCCGCTGCCCGACCTCGCCGAGATCTGGGGCCGCTTCGTCGACAGCGACGACCCCGCCGCGGTGGCCAAGCTCGACCGCGACCTCGACATCGCGGAGAAGGAGCTCTCGGCCTACCGCCGCGAGCTGCACAACCGCATCGACGGCATCACCGACGAGCTCATCGCGCGCTACCGCGAGCAGCCCCTCCTCGCGCTGCAGATCCTCCCCGAGGACCCGCTGGGGCGGCAGACGCTGTCCTGATGCTCCCTGATGACGGGATCCCCTAGGGTTCCTCGTCGTACGCCGTCACGGATGCGCTCCAGACGGGGTGGCGATAGGACAGACTGTGCATGCCGCGAGGGCGGCGACCTCGAGGAGGACCCACGTGGACGACGTTCTCATGAGCGCACCGCTGTTCGCCGCGCTCGACGTGGAGGCCGCGGCCGCGCTCAAGGCCTCCATGGAGGAGCGCCGCCTGCTCAAGGGCGACGTGCTCTTCGCGGAGGGCGACCCGGGCGACCGGCTCTACGTCGTGACCGAGGGGAAGATCAAGCTCGGCCACGCATCGAACGACGGCCGCGAGACGCTCCTCGCCGTCATGGGCGAGGGCGAGATGTTCGGGGAGCTCTCCCTCTTCGACCCGGGGCCCCGCACCGCCACCGCCACGGCCCTCACCGACGCCACCGTCCTGGGCCTGGGCCACGCCGCGCTGCGCCCGTGGCTCACGGGCCGGCCCGAGGTCGCCGAGTCGCTCCTGCAGGCGCTGGCCCAGCGTCTCCGGCGTACCAACGAGGCGCTCTCGGACCTCGTGTTCTCCGACGTCCCCGGTCGCGTGGCGAAGGCGCTGCTCGACCTCGGCGAGCGCTTCGGCCAGTCGATGCCCGATGGCCTTCACGTCACGCACGACATGACGCAGGAGGAGCTCGCGCAGCTCGTCGGCGCCTCGCGCGAGACGGTCAACAAGGCCCTCGCCGACTTCGCCTCGCGCGGCTGGCTACGCCTCGAGTCGCGGTCTGTCGTCCTGCTCGACGTCGAGCGCCTCCAGCGCCGCGCCCGCTGACCCTGCCCCCGCTCAGGGCCAGACCAGCCGGACGTCGGGCTCGCGCTCCTCGTTCGTCGAACCGTCGGTGAGTTCCACCTCGCGGAAGCCGCGCCTCGCGTAGAAGCCCCGCGCAGCGGCGTTCACCTGGAACGTCCACAGCTGCAAGGACTCCCAGCCCTCCTCGTCCCGTCGCTGCTGCGCGCGGCGGACGAGCGCTGAGCCCGTCCCGCTGCCCTGGCGACCGGGTGCGACGTAGAGCTGGTCGATCCACCCGGGCGAGAGCGCCATCATCGCCACCACCTCGTCGCCGTCGACGGCGACCCAGCACTCGGTGCGCGGGACCAGGTGCGTGCGCACCCAGCCGCGGACGTCCTCGTCGTCGTGCGCGCGGTGCACCGTCGGCAGCGCGTCGGTGAACGACGCGATCCAGACGTCGGCGACCGCAGCCGCGTCGGCGTCGCTCGCGCGACGGATCTCGAGGCTCACGCGTCGAACACGAAGCAGAACGGGTGCCCTGCCGGATCGGCGTAGACGCGGAAGTCGCGACCGCCGCCGTCGAGGCGTCGGGCGCCGAGCGCCAGCACCTGGGCCTCCGCGGCGTCGACGTCGTCGACGTGGAGGTCGAGGTGCATCTGCTGCGGGTGACCGGGGTCCGGCCACTGCGGTGGCACGTGGTCGGGCGCGAGCTGGAAGGCCAGGTGCGGGTGCGCGTCCCGGTCGCCGAGCACCACCCAGTCGTCGTCCTGGTAGCCGATCTCCAGCCCGAGCACCGCGCCGTAGAAGCCGGCGAGCGCCACGGGGTCGGGGCAGTCGAGGACGAACGCGTGCAGCCGGCCGATCACAGGGCCTCCCTTGTCGTGGGTGTCGATCTGGTCGAGGGGCGTGATGTCGAGGTCGACGCCGATCCCCCGATCCTTGCGAGTCGAACCAGGAATGCCCCACCCATTCTGGAAACGCGAGGCATTCCTGGCCGCCGCTGCCAGGCGGTGGCCGACGGCGCTGCGGGCGCGGCGTACCTGCTTGACCCGGTCGTCGCGGCTCCCCCAGGGTGCGTGGCGAGGAGGTGCCATGGACCGGGCACGCATCGCAGGGCGGGACGACGTGGACCTGGTGACGGCCGTGGTGGCCGACGCCTTCCGCGACGACCCGTTGTGGGAGTGGGCGCTGC
Organism: Candidatus Nanopelagicales bacterium; assembly: GCA_035702165.1. GTDB lineage: Bacteria > Actinomycetota > Actinomycetes > S36-B12 > CAIYMF01 > Longivirga. The sequence continues at coordinate 10,645 of DASSQW010000211.1, read as the reverse complement.
GACGCGACGACGGCAGCACGGACCACCACGCCGTGCTGTGGCGGATCTTCGTCGAGGGCGCGCTCCGCCACCCCTCGACGTGGGTCGTCGGCGACGGCGCGGCAGTGGCCGTCTGGATCCCGCCGGGCGCGTCCGAGCTCACCGAGGAGCAGGAGGCCGAGCTCGACGTCCGGGCCCAGGAGCTCCTCGGCGACCGCGCGGAGGTCTACGTCTCTGTCTTCGACCTCCTCGAGCGTGAGCACCCGCACGACGAGCCGCACCACTACCTCAGCCTGCTGGCCACCTCGAGCGCCCACCGCGGCCACGGCATCGGCATGGCGCTGCTGCGCGAGAACCTCGCGGCGTACGACGAGCAGGGAGTGCCGACCTATCTCGAGTCGTCCAACCCCGCGAACGACGAGCGCTACGCCTCGGTGGGGTTCCGCCGGCACGGCGGCTTCCGCTGTCCCGGCGACGACGGCCCCGTCGTCACGACGATGTGGCGGCCGGTCGGCGGCTGAGGCTCAGGCGCGCAGGTAGTCCAGCTGGGCCAGCACCGACAGGCGGGCCGCGGGCCAGAGGTCGCGCGGCACGTCGGCGTAGACGATCTCGACGACCTCGTCCGCCGTGCGCGCGCCTGAGGCCAGCGCAGCGCGCACCTGCTCGAGACGCTGCTCCCGGTGGGCGAGGTACGCCGACACCGCGCCCGCCGGATCCACCAGTGCAGGTCCGTGGCCGGGCAGGACCACCGCCGCCTCGGACGACTCGGCGAGGTCGCGCAGCCGGCGCAGCGATGCGAGGTAGTCGGCCAGGCGGCCCTCCGGGTGCGCGATCACGGTCGAGCCGCGGCCCAGGACGGTGTCGCCGGTGAGCAGCGCGCCGTCGACCGGCAGATGGAAGGACAGCGAGTCGTCGGTGTGGCCGGGCGTGGGGACGACCGAGAGCGCGACGTCGCCCACCACGACGACGTCCCCGCCGACGAGGCCCTCGTCGCCGAGCCGGTGCGCAGGGTCGAGGGCGAGCACAGCGGCGTGCAGCCGTCCGGCCAGCGCGACGGCGCCCTCGGAGTGGTCCGGGTGGCCGTGGGTCAGCAGGATCCGCGCGACGTGCGCGCCGTCGACCTCGGCCACGATCGCGTCGAGGTGCGCCGGGTCGTCGGGACCGGGATCGACGACGAGCACATCGCGGCCGCTGCGCACGAGCCAGGTGTTGGTGCCGTCGAGGGTCATGGGCGAGGGGTTCGGCGCGAGGACGCAGGTCGCGTGCGCCGTCACGGTGCCGCCGTGCCAGGGCGAGGGGTCGCCCAGGGCGACCGCGCGGCCGCTCACCCGTCGGCCCCGTAGTCGTCGTACGACGCCTCCTCGAGGACCTCGCGCGTGCGTGCGTGCAGGAGGCGGACCCGCAGCGCACCGGCGTCGTCGCGGTAGGAGTCGGGCATGCGCGGCACGACGGCGACCGCGCGCGCCGCCTCCACCGCGTCGGCGGCGGTCGCGTGCGACGCGAGGAACCGCATCACCGCGAGCTGCGGCGGCCACATCGGCATCGAGCCCTCGGCGTACGCCGCGAGCGCGGTCGCCGGGCTCCACCACGCCGAGCGCTCCGCCTCGCCCCCGACGTGGCGCGCCTGCTGACCCTCCGGCTGGACCGCGACGAGGAAGCGCGCGTCGAACCGACGGTTCTCGATCTCGGGTGTGACCCAGTGCGCGAAGGGGACGAGCGCCGAGTCGTCGACCCGCAGCCCCCGTCGGCCGAGGACCTCGGCGAAGGACGCCTCGTCGCGCAGCAGCGCCGCCCGCTCGTCCTCGAGCGCGTCGTCGTGCACCGCGGGCCGCCCTGCGGCGTCGACCGCCAGGAGCACGCCGCACTCCTCGAACGTCTCGCGCGCCGCAGCGACCACGACGGCGCGGCCCCGGTCGCTCCACGTCCGCGCGTCGAGCGCGGCATCCTCGACGAGGGCTGCCGTCGGGACGTCGGAGTCGGCGACCTCGATGGCCCCGCCCGGGAACACGTGCATGCCGGCCGCGAACGCCATCGTCGCGACGCGGCGCAGCATGAACACCTCGAGCCCCGGCTCGCCGTCGCGCAGCAGGACGACCGACGCCGCGTCGCGCGGGACGGGTGGCGACCAGACGCCGTCGTCCGCGGCGAGCGAGTCGACGCGTGCGGCCTCCTCCTCGCTCCAGCCGGGGAAGCCCTCGACGTCGGCCACGGTCAGTCAGCGACCTCGGCGACCAGCTCGACCTCGACCGGGGCGTCGAGCGGCAGCACCGCGACCCCCACCGCCGAGCGCGCGTGCACACCGGCGTCGCCGAACGCGGCGCCGAGCAGCTCGCTCGCGCCGTTCATCACGCCCGGCTGACCGGTGAAGTCGGGGGCGCTCGCGACGAAGCCGACCACCTTCACGATGCGCACGACCTTCTCGAGGTCGCCGACCACGGACTTCAGCGCCGCGATCGCGTTGAGCGCGCAGACCGCCGCGAGCTCCTGGGCCCGCTCCGCCGATACCTCGGCTCCGACCTTGCCGGTGGCGAGCAGCGCACCGGACTGCATCGGCAGCTGGCCCGAGGTGTACACGTAGGCGCCGGTGCGCACGGCCGGGGTGTAGGCCGCCACCGGCGGGACGACCTCCGGCACCGCGAGGCCGAGCTCGAAGAGACGTTCCTCGACCGTGGCCATCAGCCCTCCACGGGCCGCTTGAAGTACGCCACCAGCTGCTCGGCGCTGGGGCCGGGGACGACGGAGACGAGCTCCCAGCCGTCCTGGCCCCAGTTGTCGAGGATCTGCTTGGTCGCGTGGATGAGCAGAGGTGCGGTCGCGTACTCCCACTTGGTCATGGGCCGACCCTAGGGCGTGGCCCGCGGCACCCGCGAGGGCAGCCTGCGCACCGGCGAGCGGGAGCCTGGGGCTTCGCCCTACGCTCGACCCCGTGCCGCCCGCCTCCGCCCCCGACTGGCCCGGGGTCCGCCTCCACGTGGTCAGCGGCAAGGGCGGCACCGGCAAGACCACGGTCGCCGGCGCGCTGGCGCTGGCGCTTGCCAGCGGCGGCAAGCGCGTCCTCGTCGTCGAGACCGAGGGCCGTCAGGGCCTGGCCCAGCTCTTCGACGTACCGCCGCTCCCCTACCAGGAGCGACGGGTCGCCGTCGCCCCCGGTGGCGGCGAGGTGTTCGCTCTCGCGATCGACCCCGAGGAAGCGCTCGTCGAGTACCTCGAGATGTTCTACAACCTGCGGCGCGCGGGCTCGGCGCTGCGCAAGATGGGCGCGATCGACTTCGCGACCACGATCGCACCCGGCGTCCGCGACGTCCTCCTCACCGGCAAGGCGAAGGAGGCGGTCCGCCGCAAGAAGGACGGCGTCCCGGTCTACGACGCCGTCGTGATGGACGCACCTCCGACCGGTCGCATCGCCCGCTTCCTCAACGTCAACACCGAGGTGGCCGGCCTGGCCCGTACCGGACCGATCCGCACGCAGGCCGACGACGTCATGGCCGTCATCCGGTCCCGGCTCACGGCGGTGCACCTGGTGACCCTGCTCGAGGAGATGCCGGTCCAGGAGACGCTCGACGGCGTGCGCGACCTCTCCGAGTCCGAGCTGCCCGTGGGCGGCGTCATCGTCAACCAGGTACGCCGTCCGCTGCTGTCGACCGCTGCGCAGAGCAAGGCGCGCAAGCACAAGCTCGACACCGCCGGGATGCTCGCGGATCTCGAGAAGGTCGGCGTCACCACGCCCGGCGGCTGGCTGTCGGGCTCGCACGGAGCCGTGAGCTCCGACGAGCTCGTCGCAGCGCTGGCCGACGAGGCGGCCGACCACGCCGAGCGCGTGGCCCTCGAGGCGCGCGGGCGCGACGCCCTCGAGTCGCTCGAGCGGCCGACGTACGAGCTGCCGTTCCTCCCCGACGGCGTCGACGTCGGCTCGCTCTACGACCTGGCGGAGCAGCTGCGCGGGCAGGGGTTCGCGTGAACGCCCACGAGATCGCGCCGCGCAGCCGCACCCTCGACCTCGACGAGCTCATCGACGACCGGTCCATCAGGGTCGTCGTGTGCTGCGGCTCCGGGGGCGTCGGGAAGACGACGACCGCAGCCGCGCTCGCGCTCCGCGCCGCCGACCGCGGTCGCAAGGTCGTGGTGCTCACGATCGACCCCGCCCGGCGCCTCGCCCAGTCGCTCGGCCTGACCGAGCTCGACAACGACCCGCGCCCGGTCGAAGGCGTCACAGGCACCGGGTCACTCGACGCGATGATGCTGGACATGAAGCGGACGTTCGACGAGTTCGTCGAGTCCAACGCCGACGCCGAGCGCGCGGCGACGATCATCGCCAACCCCTTCTACCAGTCGCTGTCGAGCTCGTTCGCGGGCACGCAGGAGTACATGGCGATGGAGAAGCTCGGCCAGCTGCGCTCGCGCGCGGAGGCCGAGGCGTCGTGGGACCTCATCGTCGTCGACACCCCGCCCTCGCGATCGGCCCTCGACTTCCTCGACGCCCCGCGCCGGCTCGGCAGCTTCCTCGACGGGCGGTTCATCCGGCTCCTCGCCGCGCCGGCGAAAGCAGGCGGCCGCGCCTACATGAAGGTCCTCTCGGCCGGCTTCGGGATGTTCACCTCGGTGCTCACCAAGGTCATCGGCGGCCAGGTCCTGGTGGACGTGCAGACCTTCGTCGCCTCTGTCGACACCCTCTTCGGCGGCTTCCGCCAGCGCGCCGACGAGACCTACGCGATGCTCAAGGCGCCCGACACCGCGTTCGTCGTGGTGGCCGCGCCCGAGCGCGACGCGCTGCGCGAGGCGTCGTACTTCGTCGATCGGCTCGAGGCCGACGACATGCCGCTCGCCGGCCTCGTCCTCAACCGGGTGCAGACCAGCGGGGTGCCCGACCTCGACGCCGCGACGGCCACCGCGGCTGCCGCCCGGCTCGAGCAGGGCGCGCGAGCCTCGACGACCGCCGCGATCCTGCGGATCCACGCCGAGCGGGTCGCCACGCTCGAGAGGCAGCGACGTCTCGCCGAGCGGTTCACCTCCGCGCACCGTGCTGTGCCCGTGGCCGTCGTCCCGACCCTCGCCGCCGACGTCGTCGACCTCGCCGGCCTGCGGACGGTGGGTGCGGCTCTCGGCTCCCCGCTGGAGTCGCACCCCGCGCGCAGCACCCCCTGAGAGGGTGTGTCCCGCTCAGGCCTAGAGGGTCCCGGCAATCGACAGCGCTGCGTCGCGGCGCCATCGTGAGTAGGAACGCGCTCCCCACGACGCGTTCTGACCAACGAAGACGCGGCCCGGCTCGACGACCGTGGGACCCGGGACAGCTGTGGGGACGGCGATGCGGCCGGGACGCACGGACGCCCGCGACTCTCACGGGTCGCGGGCGTCGCTGCCGGTCGGGTCAGGCCACGCCGGAGGCGCGGGCGGTGACCTCGGTGAGGTCGATGACGGTGTCGTACTCGCTGCGGGCTGTCTCGAGGAGCCGGCGCCACGAGGTGACCTGCGGGCGGCGGCGCAGGAGGGCCCGGCGCTCGCGCTCGGTCATACCGCCCCAGACCCCGAACTCGATCCGGTTGTCGAGGGCGTCGGCGAGGCACTCGGTGCGGACCGGGCAGGCCAGGCACACGGCCTTCGCGCGGTTCTGCTCCGCCCCCTGCACGAAGAGTGCGTCCGGGTCGCTGGTCCGGCAGGCTGCTGACGTCGTCCAGTCCGATGTCCAGGTCATCGCTGGGCGCACCCCCACACGGTCGACGGGGCGATCGGGACCCTGGCTCGAGAGCCGCCGGAGCGGCCTCTCCCCGTGAGCTTCGGCTCCCGGTCGGTGCGGAGCATCCTCGCTCCGACGGGGCCGACGCTACGCAGATCAAGATCGTTCAGTCAGGCTATTTGGAACTATCTCTGATAGTTATTCTGTGCCATAGACGTGGGCACTGGCAACCATTCCACGCGGAACCCTGCAACCGTTCCCAGTCACCCGGGTCTGCGCCGTGCGAGCCGGAGTCGTGATCCTCGCCATACCCGACGTACCCTCGACGGGCCATGACCTCCCCGCTCACGACCGCGCCCGCACGCCGCGGCCCCTCCCTCGCGACCTCGTTCGCCCGGCTGGGGCTGTTCCTGCTGGTGAGCGTCGTCGCAGGCGTGCTCGTCGCGGGCACGGCGCTGCCCTTCGTCGGCGGTGCGGGCGTGGCGACGCGCACCGCGGTCGAGAGCTTCGAGTCGCTGCCCTCGCAGCTGGCCATCCCGGTGCTGCCGCAGCGCTCCGTGATCCTCGCCAGCGACGGCACCGCGATCGCGACCATCTACGAGCAGAACCGCCTCGAGGTCAGGTCCGACCAGATCGCGCCGGTCATGAAGAACGCCATCGTGGCGGTCGAGGACGGCCGGTTCTACACCCACCGCGGCGTGGACCCCAAGGGCATCCTGCGCGCGTTCGTCGGCAACTCGACCGGCGGCCAGGCCGCGGCGGGAGGCGGCGGCTCGACGCTGACGCAGCAGTACGTGAAGAACGTCTTCGTCGAGAGCGCGACCACCCCCGAGGAGGCGGCGGCCGCCCGCGCCCGCACGTTGAGCCGCAAGATCAAGGAGGCGAGGTACGCCCTCGCGCTCGAGCGCACGCTGTCGAAGGACCAGATCCTCACCGACTACCTCAACATCGCGTATTTCGGCGCCGGTGCCTACGGCATCGAGGCGGCCTCGCTCCGCTACTTCTCCAAGCACGCCAGCCAGCTCACCCTGCTCGAGGCCGCGACCCTCGCGGGTGCGGTGCAGCAGCCGGTCGCCTACGACCCGCTGCGCAACCCGAAGTCGTCGCAGAAGCGACGCGCGCAGGTGCTCGGCCGGATGGCCGAGCTCGGGATGATCTCGCACAAGTCGGCGACCGCGGCCGCGGCGGTGCCGACCACCAAGTTCCTCAAGCCGCGCAAGCTGCGCAACGGCTGCACCACGTCGTACGCGCCGTTCTTCTGCGACTACGTGCGCCGCGTCATCCTCAGCGACCCGGCCTTCGGCAAGACGCCGGCCGACCGCGAGAACCTGCTGCGCATCGGCGGTCTGCGGATCCGTACGACGCTCGACCCGACCATCCAGAAGGCGGCGCAGGAGGCGGTCGACAGCAAGATCCCCCGCCGCGACAGCAGCAAGAAGGTCGCCGCGATCACGATGGTCCGCCCGAGCACCGGCGAGGTCGTCGCCATGGCGGAGAACCGTTCGTGGGGGACGAAGGGCATCGGCGTCACGACGTACAACTTCAACGTCGGTACGAAGATGGGCGGCTCCGCCGGCGCGGCCGCGGGTTCGACGTTCAAGGCGTTCACCCTGGCCGCTGCGCTCGAGAAGGGCGAGTCGCCCTACGACTACATCACCAGTCCCCAGCGCGGCACCTTCGAGGGCTTCAAGAACTGCAAGACGGGCGTGCCCTGGGGCAAGGTCACGGTCAACAACTCCACCGGCGCGGGCACGTTCAACATGCTGAGCGGCACGGCCTTCTCCATCAACACCTACTTCATGGGCCTCGAGGAGAAGATCACGCAGTGCGCGCCGCGCGACCTCGCGACGCGGCTGGGACTCACGCGCGGCAACGGCAGCCCGCTGCAGGCGAACCCGACCTTCACCCTCGGCACCGACGAGGTCACACCGCTGGGCATGGCGTCGGCCTACTCGGTGTTCGCCAACCACGGCGTGAAGTGCAACCCCACGGTGATCGCGCAGGTGACCGACCGCAACGGCAAGGACCTGCGCATCCCGCTCGCGGCGTGCAAGCAGCTCGTCGACCGCAAGGTGGCCGACTCGGTCACGAGCATCCTGAGCCAGGTCATCGATGGCCCGCTCAAGGGCCGCACCGGCGCGGCGATGTCGCTCGGCCGCGATGCCGCCGGCAAGACCGGCACCACGAACTCGTCGGCCTCGGTGTGGTTCGTGGGCTACACGCCCGACCTCGCCGCCGCGGTCGCGACGTACGACCCGCGGGCGCCGTACACGTACACGATGAAGAACATCACCATCAACGGGCACTACTTCCCGCAGGTGTTCGGCTCGTCGCTCCCCGGACCGATCTGGAAGCAGGCGATGACCGCCGCCCTCGCGACCACGCCGCCGACGAAGTTCGACCTGGTGACCCTCGACGGCCTCGGCGTCTACAAGCCCCCGCCGCCGCCGAGCCCGTCGGCCAGCGCGGCGCCGGGCGCGAGCGGCTCGCCGGCGCCGAACCCCTCCGGCAGCCCGGCGGCGACACCGACCCCGGGCACCAAGCCCAAGCCCAAGCCGTCACCCTCGCCGAAGCACTAGCGCCTCACGCGGAGAGCGCCTGCTTCACGGCTGCGGCGACACGTCCGCCGTCGGCGCGCCCCGCGATACGCGGGGTGAGGACCTTCATGACCTGGCCCATCTGCTTCGGCGAGTCCGCGCCGGTCTCGGCGATCGCCTCCGCCACCAGCCCTGCGAGCTCGTCGTCGCCGAGCTGCGCGGGCAGGTAGCCCTCGAGCACGCCGAGCTCGGCGCGCTCCCGCTCGGCGAGCTCCGACCGCCCGGCGTCGTCGTACGCCGTCGCCGCCTCGCGGCGCTTCTTGGCCTCGCGGCCGAGCACGCCGACGACGTCCTGGTCGGAGAGCTCGCGCGCCTCGGTGCCCGAGACCGCCTCGTTCTTGATCGCGGTGAGCGCCATCCTCAGGGTCGCGGACGTGACCTCGTCGCGGGAGCGGATCGCGGTGGTGAGGTCGTCGTGCAGGCGCTGCTCGAGGGTGCTCATGGGCCGATCCTCGCGCATCGGCGTACCTCGGCGCCTGCCGGTACCGCGTACCCTCGACGGGTGCCCCGCCTCTCGACGACCCTGCTCGCCGCCGCCGGCCTCGGTGCGGCGGGTCTCGCCTACGCCGTGGCCGAGGCGCACCGCTACACGCTGCGGCGCGTCGAGTCCGCCGTGCTGCCGACCGGCCAGCCGACGCTGCGCGTGCTGCACGTCTCCGACATGCACATCACGCCGCGCCACCGCGGGCGCGAGGCGTGGGTGCGCGGGCTCGACGCGCTCGAGCCCGACCTCGTCGTCGTCACCGGCGACTTCCTGGCCCACCGCGACGCCGTGCCGACCGCGCTCTCGGCGCTGGGCCCGCTGCTCGAGCGGCCCGGCGTCTTCGTGCTCGGCTCCAACGACTACTACGAGCCGCACCCGGTGAACCCCGCCCGCTACCTGTGGTCGCCGTCGGACCTGCGGCAGGACCGCGCGATGCTGCCGTGGGGCGACCTCGTCAAGGGCCTGCGCGAGGCAGGCTGGCACGACCTGTCCAACTCCCGCGCGCAGCTCACGGTCGACGGCCGATCGGTCGATGTCCGCGGGGTCGACGACCCGCACATCGGCCGCGACCGCTACGACGAGGTCGCCGGGCCCTTCGACCCCTCGGCCGATGTGAAGCTCGGCGTCACCCACGCCCCCTACCTCCGTGTGCTCGACGCGATGGCCGCCGACGGCGCGGGCCTGGTGCTCGCCGGCCACACCCACGGCGGCCAGCTCGCGATCCCCGGCTACGGCGCGCTCGTCACCAACTGCGACCTCGACCGCGCCCGCGCGAAGGGCCTCTCGCGCCACGCCCGCCCCTGGGACGGCACCGGTGACCCCGGCCTCGGCGGCGCGGACGGGCGCGGCGCGGTGCTCCACGTCTCCGCCGGCCTCGGCACCTCGCCCTACGCCCCCGTCCGGTTCGCCTGCCCGCCCGAGGCCACCCTCCTGACCCTCACTCCGATGCCCTGACCGTTCCCCCGAGTACCCGTTTTTGTCGCCGCCGGGGGGCACCCGTAGACTCAGCGGGCTCCACCGGGGTGTGGCGCAGCTTGGTAGCGCGCTACGTTCGGGACGTAGAGGCCGTGGGTTCGAATCCCGCCACCCCGACCACCTGACGAAGGGCCGACCATCTGGTCGGCCCTTCGTCATGTGGTCGGGCGCGCGGATTCGGGAGGAGCCCCGCCGCTCCCCTCCGTCCGCTCCCTTTGCCGCACCCGCCTCTGAGGAGTCTGCGCACCGTCGCTGCGATTCAGTCGAGGGCGGCCTCGAGGCGCGAGGGCCAGTCCGGCTGGGCGAGCTCGCCCGCCACGAGCGCGTCGCGCCAGTCCCAGCGCAGCCGCTGCACGGCCTTCTCGAACCGCGGCCACTCCCCGCGCGCGTCGAGCACCACCGCTGCCAAGACGCGCTCGACGTCCTGCCCGCCGAGGATGTCGACCGGCAGCGACTCGAGCACCACCAGCACCTCGTCGGCCGTCCCTGCCTCGAAGTCGCGCACCACGCGCCGCCGCAGCCGGTCCGACACAGGTGCCATGCACCCGATCCTCCACCTGCGGATCGCCGCCCGCGATCGACCCGGCGGGTCGAGAGTCGGCTCCGTGATCGGCGCCCCGTTCCTCGTCTGGTTCACCGTCGCGGCCGTGACCGACATGGTTCTCGCCGCCTACCGCGGTCGACCCCTGGGTAGGCCGAACTCCTAGGGCTCGTCGGTGAGGTCGCGGTCCTCGAGCTCCCAGGCGTGGTCGAGCATGTGCCAGGCCAGTCGTCGGATCAGCGTCTGCAGCTCCCACGTCCGCGCCTTCGCCCTGCGCGCGTGGTGGTCGCGAATCGCGTCGACCAACGAGACCCGGTACGCCGCGAGCGCGTCGGCGTCCTCCCAGATCTCGACCGGCTCCGTCACGCCGACCTTGCGGGCGAACTCGCCGATCTCGG
>DASSQW010000210.1:0-7886 GCA_035702165.1 Candidatus Nanopelagicales bacterium | reverse complement strand
TCCTCGAACGTCGCGGGGTCCTCGGTCGCGTAGACGCCGGATGCGCCCATGCGCATGGCGTCGTCGGCCTTGGCGAGCGACCGCGAGAACACCGAGACCTCGGCACCGAGGGCGTGCGCGAACTTCACCGCCGCGTGCCCGAGACCGCCGAGACCCAGGACGCCGACGCGCGATCCGGGGCCGGCGTTCCAGTGACGCAGCGGCGAGTACGTCGTGATGCCCGCGCAGAGCAGCGGCGCGGCGACGTCGAGCGCGAGGCCGTCGGGGATCCGGACGACGAACCCCTCCTTCACGACGATGTGCGTGCTGTAGCCGCCCGCAGTCGGCTTCCCGTCGCGGCCGATCGAGCCGTAGGTGCCGATCGAGTCGTCGCAGAACTGCTCGTTGCCGGCCAGGCAGTGCCGGCACGAGCCGCACGAGTCGACCAGGCAGCCCACGCCCACCCGGTCGCCCACGGCGTGTCGGGTGACCTCGGGACCGACCTCCTCCACGACGCCCGCGATCTCGTGGCCGGCGACGAACGGGTAGTTCGTGGGACCCCACTCCGACCGTGCCGCGTGCACGTCGGAATGGCAGATACCCGTGTACTGGATGGCGATGAGGACGTCGGTCGGGCCGAGGTCTCGACGCTCGATCGTGGTCGCCCCGAAGGGGGCTCCGGCGGCGGGGGTGGCGTAGGCGTTGACGGTGCGCATGCCCCGACCGTAGACGCGCCGGCGAGAGTCGGCAGCGCCGAGCGTCCCGCTGCCCGAGACACGCTCACCTCGCCGGGCGGTCCCTTGGTGGGCCGTTCCCGACCTCCACAGCGGGTGGGGTCAGCCCGCCATCGCCCGCTTGCGCGTCTTGCGGACGTGCGGCCGGCCGGCGATGCGCTCCTCGTGCTCGCGGGCGGCGACGCGCAGCGCCTGGACCGTCGCCTTCACCGACGGCAGGTGCGCGACGCCGGGACGCGTCACGATCCAGACGTGGCGCGGCTCGGTGGGGCGTCGTAGCGGCCGCACCACGACGCCGTCGTGCAGCGCGCCGAGTGCGAGCTCGGGGACGAGGCCGACGCCGATGCCGGTGGCGATGTAGGCCTGCGCCGCCGGGAACTCGACGGCGTGCGCGACGAAGCGTGGCGAGAAGCCGGCGCGCCGGCAGAGGTCGACCGTGTCGTCGCGGCAGAACCCGTTGCCGCCCAGCGCCGCGACCCAGTCGTACGCCGCGAGGTCGGTGAGCTCGACGCTGTCGCCGGCCGCGAGCGGGTGCCCCTCGGGGAGCATCGCGCGGTAGGGGTCGTCGAGCAGGTGCAGGCGCACGAGGTCGTCGTCGGGTGCCTCGCCCTTGCCGAAGGGCTCGAGGACGAGCGCGATGTCGAGGAGGTTGTCGCGCAGCATCTGCAGCGCCTGGTCGGTCTCGCCGATCGTCGTCGCGACGTAGAGCCCGGGCTGGGTCGTGCGCAGGTGCGCGACGGCCGCGGGCAGGAGGGAGTCGCCGGCCGACGTGAACGACATGACACGCACGCGCCCGCTCCGGCCGAGGCGGATGTCCTCGACAGCCTGCTCGGCCTCCTCGACCGTGCGCAGGATCGTCGAGGCGTGCTCGGCGAGCAGCAGGCCGGCGTCGGTCGCGCGGATGCCGCGACCGTTCTTCTCGAAGAGGGGTACGCCGGTCTCGCGCTCCAGGGTGGAGAGCTGCTGGCTGATGGACGAGGGCGTGTAGCCCAGGCGGGTGGCGGCGGCGGTGACCGACCCGGTGTCGACCACGGCGGCGAGGACCTGCAGGCGGCGGATGTCGAGCATGGGCCCATTGTTCACCAGAACCGAAAGGAAGTGAAGAGACTGTTGCTTGTCCTTTCACAGTTGAGGGCTCACTCTTGAGGGGAGCCGCCAGACCGGCGGCACTGCCCGAGGAGGGGTGAGACCCATGACCGCACTGCTGTTCGTCGTCGTCTTCCTGCTGATCGCCGTCGCGTCGCCTTTCCTCGGCGCCGACCGCACCGACGCGCGCTCCGAGGGGGCCCGGCCCGCGCAGGGCTGGTTTCCCGGCACTGCGCGACGCCACGCCTGACACGCACGTCCACCGGGGGTCCGCGCCCCAGGGCTGAGACGGATGCAGCGAGGGCCCGCCCGCGACCACCGGTCGCCGGCGGGCCCTCGTGCTCGTCCGATCTGGATGCGTCAGAGGCCCGGATACGGGCCGGTGAGCCCTCCAGTTCGGCTAGACGTAGTCGCGGCGGCGCAGCCAGCCCATCGCCGGGGCGCCCCAGATCGGGGGCAGGTAGAAGGTCGCGAGGCGCATCGCGATGGCGGTCGAGATCGCCACGCTGCTCGGGATCCCGATCGCCTGCAGGCCGGCGGTGTAGCCGGCCTCGGCGACGCCCATGCCGCCGGGCACCGGCATCAGGCCCGCGAAGAGCGAGACCCCGGTGTTGATCAGGATCAGCTGCGAGAGGTGCGCCGTCTCGCCGAACGCGTAGAGGCACACGCCGAGGATCGCCGCCTGGATCACCTGGGCGACGAAGTTGCCCAGGATCATCGTGGCCATCTTCACCGGGTGCCGCAGCACGCGCATGGCGGTCTTGGCGTTGGCCGTCGACTCGCGCACCTGCTCCTTGATCCGCGGCACGATCCCCTTGATGCGCCGACGGAACTTCGGCACGAGCACCAGCGCCAGCAGGCCGCCCACGACGAGCACGACGAGCAGCACCACGATCGACGACGTACCCGACGACGACGAGCTGCTTGACGACGACGAGCTCGAGCCGCGGATCGGCGACGTGAGCCCGGGCAGGCCGGTGAGCAGGATGATGAGCAGCAGCGCGACCTGCACCAGGAAGCCGAAGAAGGAGTCGATCATCCCGGTCGACACGGCACCCGCGGGGGGCAGGCCGAACTTCTGGAAGAAGCGCACCTCGAGAGCAAGACGTGCCGCTGTCGACGGCAGCGTCAGGGCGATGAACTGGATGGCGTACTGCAGCATCAGGACGGGGACGTAGCGCAGCCGCGCCATGGTCGCGCCGAGCGTCGAGAACGCCATCGCCGCCTGGACGAACGGCGACATGAGCAGCGCCAGCAGCAGCCACTTCTTGTCGGCGCCCTCGAGGTCCTGCTGGATGCTCGACCAGTCGACACCGGCGAGCTTGCTGATCACCAGGTAGGCGAAGAGGCCGAGTGCGATGGTGCCGAGCGCCCGCTTCCAGGTGACGCGCTGGACGCGGTAGAGGTCGGGCGCCTCGACGCCGGCGATCGCCACGGCCTCGGCGCGCAACGACGCGAGATCCCACTCCGCGCCCTCGATCCCCTTGCGCTGCGCGCGATCGAGGACTGCCGACTGCAGGTACGGCAGCATCTCCGCTATCCCGTCGGGGCCCAGCACGGCGCCCGCCGCCGCCACCGCGCGCTCGCTCCCGACCGCGATCGCCGTACCGACGAGCAGGCGCACGCGGTCGATCATCAGCGCGATCTCGTCGGCCCCGAGCCGGGCCTGGTCGAACGACGTGAACGCGAGCGTGCCGTCGTCGCGCACGACGAGGCTGTGCCGGCTCAGGTGGCGGTGCGCGATGCCCAGCTCGTGCAGCTTCACCAGTGCGGCCCACGCCTGGGCGAGGAGCCCGTCGTCGAGGTCGTCGATCTCGTCGAGGCGGCGCGCGGGCGCCTCCGTGACGAGCATGGCGTCGCCGTCGTCGCTCTCGCCCACCGCGACGACCGGGAGCACGGGGACGCCGTCGCGCTCCGCGAGCAGCGTCACCATCGCCTCGTGCCCCACCCGTTGCTTGCGGCCGCCGAGCAGCTCGAGCTGCTCGCCCCGACGGTTGAGCGCGGTGTAGAGCGAGCCCAGGAACTGGTCGTCCCACGCGTCGCGGCCGTAGACGACGACGTGCAGCCGCCGGCCGTCGGCGCCGACGGCCTCGAAGCGCGACGATCCCGCCTCCTGCCTCGCCGCGAGAGCGATCGTGTCGACCTGCAGGCCGATGTCGTCGAGGCCGTCGGCGACCTGCTCGGCCGTCGAGTGGCCCGACGGCGTACCGAGCAGGAGATGGACGACGGCGGCGGACGCGATGCCGACCGCGATCGCAGCGACGCCCCCGAGCGTCTCGGTGAGGTCGAGCACGACCGCGGACACCGCGCCGAGCAGCACGACGGTGCGGCCGGTCCAGCGCAGCGGGCGCGTCACGTGCGGCGACGCGATGACGATGATCGCCGTCGCGATCGCCACCGGTCCGACGACGTCGACGGGCGGTGGTGTCGTCGTGAGCAGCTGCTTGAGCGTCTCGGTCCAGCCACCCTCGGCAGGGCTCGCGACGACGAGGGCGACGCCGATCGCGAGAACGGCGCCGATGAGGTAGTCGAGCAGCAGCCGACGACGTCCGCGGCTGAAGACGGGCAGCAGGACGAGCAGGATCGCCCAGCCGATGACGAGCGCGTAGCCGAAGTCGGCGAACCAGTCGAGGATCGCGACGATCGTGCCGGGGTCGGAGTCCGGCGGGGTCGTCGGGTGCGTGCTGTCGTGGAAGTAGAGACCGGCGCCGATGAGCAGCAGCGCCGAGCCCACGAGGAGGAGCACGTCGGTGGGCCGGCGCATCCGCACGTCGTCGGGCGGAGAGGACCAGCTCCGGAACAGCCGCAGCAGCCGCTGCCTGCGCTCCACGTGGTGCTCCTGTCCCCTCGGTCGGGCCGCCGAGTCGCATAGTGCCCGATCGCGGCGGTGGCCCGGCGTACTTGGCGTCAACTCGCCGCCTGCCCTCGGGTGCGGCCCGTTGCGACGACGTGGCAGGCTCCGCGTCATGACGCAGCACGCCTACGGAGTCAGGTCCTCGGTCGGGACGCTGGAGCGGGTCGCGGTACGCCGCCCGCTCGTCGGCGGGCCCGATGTGGTGGCGCAGTACGAGCAGGCCCACTGGCAGACCCCGGACCTCGACCGCCTCGCAGCGCAGCACGCCGGGTTCGTGCAGACGCTGCGCGACCTCGGCTCCGACGTCGTCGAGCTCGACCCGGTCCCCGGTCTCCCCGACGCCGTGTTCGTCTACGACCCCGCGTTCGTCATCCCCTCGGGCACAGTCGTGTTCCAGGCGGCGAAGCAGGCGCGCGTCGGCGAGGGGGAGCGGCTCGGCGCCGACCTCGAGCTCGCCGGCGTACCGATCGTCGGCCGGCTGGTCGGCGACGCGACCGCGGATGCCGGCGACATGTTCTGGCTGGACGGAGACACCGTCGCGATCGGCCGGGGCTACCGCACGAACCAGGCGGCGATCGACCAGATGCGCGGCATCCTGGCCGCCGACGGTGTCGCCGTGGAGCAGTACGACCTGCCGCACGACATGGGACCCGAGTACTGCCTGCACCTGATGTCGGTGATCTCGCCGGTGCGCGAGGACCTCGCTGTCGTCTACGAGCGTCTCGCGCCCGTGGCGATGCTGCAGGCGCTCACCGCGCGCGGCATCCAGTGGGTGACCGTCGACGACGAGGAGTACGCCACTCTCGGCTGCAACGTCCTGGCCGTGCGCCCGGGTGTGGTCGTGATGGGTCAGCGCAACGTGCGCACCGCCGACAAGCTGCGCGAGGCCGGCGTCGAGGTGCACACCTTCGACTCCGAGCAGTCCGACAAGGGCGAGGGCGGCCCCACCTGCATGACCCGCCCGATCCTCCGCACCTGACCCGTTGACGTCGTGTGCACTGAAGGTGCCCCTGGTTGCAAAGAGCGCAACAAACGTTCCACTCACGGGTCGCGCGCGTACGGTCCAGCCGCGCTCGCGTCCGTGCGAGCACGAGCTCGGGCGGTGGAATCCGCGCATGGCGGCTCGAGACCAGGGCAGCGACGGCGTACCCGCACCTGATGGGATGGGCGGCATGGAGCTGCGTGGGACCGTAACGCCCGACCTGCCGCTGCTCGTCGTCGCGCTGCGCGAGGAGGCGGCGGGCCTCGACGACCGGCTGCCGGTCCTCGTCACGGGTGCGGGCAAGGTGCGTGCTGCCGTGTCGACGGCTGCGCTCCTCGCGACCGCGAGGCCGTCGTGCGTCATCAACATCGGCACGGCCGGCGGTCTGCGCGACGGCCTGCTGGGGGTTCACGAGATCGGCACCGTGATGCAGCACGACTTCAACGACGAGGGTGTGTTCGAGACGCTCGGCGTCCATTTCGGCGCACCGATCGCGCTCGGCGAGGGCCTCACCCTGGCCACCGGCGACCGGTTCGTCGCGGGCGGGCCGCTGCGCGAGGACCTCGCCCGCCGCGCCGACCTCGTCGACATGGAGGGTTACGCCGTCGCCCTGGCCGCCCACGAGGCCGGCGTACCCGTGCGGCTCGTGAAGCTGGTGAGCGACGACGCCGACGCGAGCGCGCTGCGCACCTGGGCCGAGACCGTCGCCGACCACGCGCACACCCTCGCCGACTGGGTCCTCGCCCACCTCTGAGGACGCGCGTAACAGCCCGAACTGCACAAGAACGGCCGCGGTCTTGTGCACTTCCGGCCGATTCGCGCAGAGGGGGTCAGGGGGTGTGGCCGGGGTCCTCGGGCTCGCCGACGGGGTCGTAGTCGGAGCGTGAGCGCATGCGTCGGTGGACGAACCAGCCGACGACGACGCCGGTGCCGTTCGCGGCCCAGTGCATCGCGGCGGGCGGGAACAGCGACCCGGTCCAGAGGCGCAGCACGGCGAAGCCGACACCGGAGAGCCCGGTGAAGACCACGGTGCCGACGACCGTCGTCCACGACGAGCCCTGCGTCGCCTGGTGGGAGTCGTGCATCTCCAGCGCCGGGCTGATGTGCCAGAGGCCGAAGAGGACCGACGTCCACACCACCGCCCACGGCATCGGCCACAGGATGTCGCCGAGCGCGAGCAGGACGCCGCGGAACGCGAACTCCTCGATGAGCACGGTGCCGAACGGGATGTCGAGCAGCGCCTTGCGCGTGGTCTCGAGGCCGCTGACCTCGGTGATGCGCTCGTCGGCGAACAGGTGCTGCAGGCGCGGGATGCTGCCGGCGACGCCGATGACGACGCCGACCACGAGGACGATGCCCAGCGCGATAGCCAGGCCGTGCAGCCAGGTGGACCGGCCGAGCCCGACGTCGTCGGCACCGAGCCCGTGCGCCCAGGCCACGACCGCCAGGCCGGCGGTGGTGAGCAGCCCGGTGACGATGTACGGACGGCCTTCGACACCGCGGGTCAGCGCCTGGAAGCCGATCATCGCCAGGAGCACGCCGACGATGGCGCCCACCGTGCCGCCGACGTAGACGCCCATGGCCACGCCGACGACGAGCGCGCCTGCGCCCATCTTCCGGCCGACCGTCCTGCGCATCCGTCCGCCCCGCTCTGGTTCGATGGCCTACGGTCGCAGATGGCTGGCGACGGCGTCCGAGGAGGGTTCGATGGCCACGCACGAGATCCTGGGTCGCGGGCAGCAGGTGGGGCTGGTGACAGCCGCTGCCGCGGTGCCCGGCACGTTCGCCCGGTCGCTCTCCGAGCGCACCTGGATGGACCAGGGGATGATCACCGGTCTCGCCACCGGCACTCACTTCCTGCTCACCGTCATCGCGCAGGACCTCATCGACTCCGGCGGCGGCGCCATGTCGACGGTGCTGCCCTTCCCGGAGTCCTGGACCGACGAGCAGCGCGCGCAGGCCGCGACCCTCCTGCTCGACATCGCCGTGATCCCGGCGGGCCTCGGCCTCGTCGCGTTCATCGGCCACCGGGAGAACGAGAGCGCCGTGCGCGGACTCATCCGCCAGGCCGGCTGGCGCTCGGCGATCACCGGCATCGGCGCGACGGTGCTCGCTGCGACCGTCGCCGCGCAGACCGTCGTCGACAACGCGGTCGGTGCGAACGGCAGGATCACCCGGCTTCCGCTCGCCGTGCCCGTCGGCGTCGGCGTCGCGATGGTGCTCGAGAAGATCCGGCAGAGCGAGGCGCCCG
>DASSQW010000209.1:0-23167 GCA_035702165.1 Candidatus Nanopelagicales bacterium | reverse complement strand
CTGGCTCCGCGCAGGGGCGCCGTACCGGGCGGCGTGGGCGCTGCTCGACAGCGACGACGAGATCGACGTCCGGGAGGCGCGCTCGCGCTTCGACCAGCTCGGGGCGACGGTGCTCGTGGCCCGTTGCGACGCACGGCTGCGCAGCATCGGTGCGAAGGTGCCGCGGGGAGCCCGTGCGAGCACCCGAGCCAACGTGGGCGGCCTGACCGATCGCGAGTCCGAGGTCCTCGACCTGATCGCCGAAGGACTGCGCAACGCCGAGATCGCCGCGCGCCTGCACCTGTCGGAGAAGACGGTGGCCCACCACGTCTCGGCGATCCTGCAGAAGCTCGGCGCATCCTCCCGCACCGAGGCCGTGCGCCGCGTGCGCGACCTGACCGCGGCCGTCTGAGCACGCAACCTGGGCAGTCCCGCTCGTCAACATGGGCAGGGAGCCCGATGCCGCTCCGGGGCAGGGTCCGGCGTACTGGACCCGACGGGCCGGCAGGCGGTCCGCGAGCAGCAGGAGGACCGATGCCCCGCTACCTGGTCGAGCGCACCTTTCCCGACGGCCTGAACATCCCGACGGACGACGCCGGCGCCGGTGTCTGCCTCGGGGTGGTCGGCGCCAACG
Organism: Candidatus Nanopelagicales bacterium; assembly: GCA_035702165.1. GTDB lineage: Bacteria > Actinomycetota > Actinomycetes > S36-B12 > CAIYMF01 > Longivirga. Next base: position 22,554 of record DASSQW010000209.1, on the reverse strand, counting down.
CGGGGGAGGGCGTCACCTGGGTGCACTCCTACGTGAGCACCGACAAGACGCGGACGTTCTGCATCTACGACGGCCCCGACCCGGACGCGATCCGCGCGGCCGCCGTGAGCAACGGGCTCCCCGTCGACTCGATCGAGCAGGTGAGCGTGCTGGACCCGTACTTCTACCACTGAGGATCTCCGACGCCGGGCGGCGTCGTCGGGCGCGCGCCGACGACGCCGTCCGCACGTCGGGGTGACGGAGCGGGGCGCGGTGCTCGCCGCGGCGGCGCCGAGGGGCGCAGGATGGGTGCATGCGTCGACGCCTCACCACCGCGCTCGTGGGTGCGATCTTGCTCGCGGCATCGATGGCCGGCGCCCCGTCGTACGCCGTCCCTGCTCCCGACCCGGGCGCCGCGAGCTCCGCTCCACGGTCGGTGGTCGCGGCGTACGGCTACTCGTGCCGAGCATCGAGCGGGACGCCGGTGAACCTGTCGTGCGTCATCGGCCGCTCCGTCGACGGCCGCACCCTCGTCGCCACGCGCCAGGGATCCGCCGACGCCACGCGGGTGCTCGTGGTGCTCGGGCAGATGCACGGCGAGGAGTGGCCCGGCCCGCTCACGGTCGACCTCCTGCGCACGATGCGGCCGGCGACCGGCACCGTGATCTGGTCGGTGCGCAGCATGAACCCCGACGGCGGCGCGGTCGGGCGTCGGTGGAACTCCCACGGCGTCAACCTGAACTCGAACTTCCCCGACAAGTTCCTGCGCGACTCCCGGAGCGGACCGCGCGCGCTCTCCGAGCCCGAGTCCCAGGCTGTCGCACGGTTCCTCACCGCCGTGCAGCCCGACCTCGTCATCTCCCTGCACGGGTTCTCCGAGGCGGTCGACACGACCGGCGGTGGTCGGCGCGCGGCCTACGCCCGCACGTTCTCGGCGCTCTCGGGCATCACGCCCGCGCACGTGGTGCCGTGCGGCGGCCCGTGCCACGGCAACCTCACCGACTGGTACACGGCGACCTCGCGCACGAGCGGCGTCGCCTTCACCGTCGAGATGCCGCGCTCGTCGCGCGTCGTCCGTGCCTGCGGCGTCGCGGGGCATCCACGGGAAACACCGATCCGCTGCACCGCGCTTGCCGCGCTCACGATCGCCGCGCGCCTCCCCGCCTAGGAACCACCCGCGCCGAGGTGTCAGCGTGGGCTATCCAGCACGCTCAGCTCTCCACAGCGGAAGCAGGGTGCCTGCTACGCCGGGGGGCGGCGCAGCCACCAGGTCTGCGGACCGCCGTCGACCTCGACCGGCAGCCGCTGGCAGAAGCCGCGGCGGTCGTAGAACGTCAGGTTGAGGATCGACGACGTCTCGAGCCAGCAGTCGAGGTGGCCGTGGTCCGCGATCTCCATCACCGGTGCCATGACGGCGGTCGCGAGGCCGCGGCGCAGGTGGTCGGGGTGCGTCGCGAGCACGCCGAGGTACCAGTACGGCGGCGTCGGCCGGCTCGCGTCGAGCGCGGTCTCCCACTCCTCCAGACGCTCCCAGAGGGTCTCGCCGACGGCCGCCCGGTACTCCGACCAGATCTCCTCGCGCTGCTCGTGCACGGGGGCGTCGCCGTCGCGCAGCTCCCACATGGCGACCGCGCTCACCTCCTCGGTGACCCAGACGCTGCCGGAGTCCACGCGGGAGCGGAACAGCGCGCGGGCGAAGTGCGGGGAGGCCTTCTCGTGCTGGTGCCCGACGATGTGCTGCCACGCGGGGTCCTGCGCGAACGCCGCGACGACGGTGTCGACGACGGCGTCCTCGTCCTCGGGCAGGGCACGGCGTACGACGGTCATGGCCGACACGCTAACCCGCTGCCGGGCGTGGCGCGGCGCCGACCGGGCGTGATCTCGGCGACCCCGCGACGGGGCCATCCAGCCCGCAGCCGGCGGTCCGGGGGCGCTCCGCTAAGCGGGCTCGAGCACGGCCCGACGCAGCTGCTCGCCCAACCACCCGAGGTACGCCCGCTCGCTCCACCCGCAGTCGTGCACGAGCGCGGAGTAGTGGGCGGAGTCGTTGACCATCCAGATCCGGTCGGTGGCACGGGGAAGCGTGAGCCCCGGCGCGAGGTCCCCGAGCTCCTTGACGCGTCGGGCGATGGACGCCGCTCCCGTACGCCGGTTGGCCTGGAGCTGTGCCCACTGATCGGCGGTCTCCGCACCCTCGTCGGACGCGCGGCGCACCAGCTCGATGACCAGAGCCGAGCGACGGGCGATGAGCAGGCACGCGCCCGCGTAGGCGTCGAGGCACTCCGCGCCCGTCGTCGCCGCCCACACCGGCTGGAACCACCGCTGCTCCGGGACGGGCACGGGCTCGTCGCTGCCCGCCATCGCGACGTCGACCACGGCCCGGAGCAGCTGCGCCTTCGTGCCGAAGACGGTGAGGACGGTAGGACGAGCGACCTCCGCCGCGGCTGCGATGTCCTGGACGGATGTGCCTGCGAAACCGTTCTCGAGGAACAGCGCGTGCGCGGCGGTGACGATGCGTGCACGGGTCTCGCGCGCGCGAGCCTCGCGTCGCGGTGAGCGGTAGGTGCGCTCTGTCGTCGGCACTGGATGACTCCTTGACAAGCCAGTACGCCCACCCTAGCGTCGCAGTATTCGACATTCACTGTATGTCGAAAACTCCGGCCGTCCTACCGGTCGGATTCCGCGGCGGCTCCTGGGCAGTCCGCACCCGGCGTTCCTCGTGCCCGAGCAGCGCCCCCACCCGACCCGACGTCGACCGCTGGCACCTGTCCGCAGCGGTCGCGCATCTCTGGAGCATCCATGCGCAGAACCAGTCTCGGCGTCGTTCTCGGCGTCTCAGCACTCACGGTGGCGGGCGCCGCCGCCGCAGCACCCGCGGGAGCGGCTGCCCCGCCGCTGCCTCCGGGGGTCACGGTGCTCGCGGCCGGCTTCCAGCAGCCCGCGCACGTGGCCTTCGGACCTCGAGGGACCTTGTACGTCGCCGACATCGGCTCCGGCGCCATCTCGAAGGTCAGTCTCCGGTCGGGCAGGTCGTGGGTCGTCACGAGCTCGTTGGGGTTCGCGGCCGGCATCGATGTCGGACGGGACGGCCACGTCTACGCGACGTCGGTCCTCGGCGATCCGGAGACCGGCCCGGTGCCCGCGCGCGTCGTACGGCTCGGGCACCACGGCAAGGTCAAGGTGGCCGTGGACACGTTCGCCTGGGAGAAGGCTCACAACCCCGATGGGCAGAGCCAGACGGTCGACTCGGTGTCGAACCCCTACTCCGTGCTCAAGCTCAAGGACCGGCTGATCGTGGTCGATGCCGGCGCCAACGACATGCTCGAGGTGCGCGGCCACAAGGTCCGCACGCTGACGGTCTTCCCGGTGTCGACCGCGGGTGAGTGCGCGACCCGCCCCGAGAACGACCCCGGCACGTTCGGCTGCGACCCCGTGCCCACCGACGTGGAGATGGGGCGTGACGGCTACCTCTACGTCTCCGGTCTCGGCGCCTTCGCGGCGGGTCACATCTGGAAGGTCGACCCCCGCAGCGGGAAGATCGTCCGCAGCTGGGACGGCCTCCCGCCGCTGACGGGTCTCGCGGTCGGCGCCAACGGCACGATCTACGCCGCGTCCCTGGTCGCCAACCAGGTGCTGCGAATCCGGGGCACCGACGTCGATGTCGCTGACATCCCGGGCCCCGCGGACGCCGAGTACTCGCACGGCATGCTCGTCGTGTCGTCCTTCGCCGGCCTGATCCTCAAGGTCGACGGCTCGGCGTTCCACGAGCCGGTCTGATCCCTGCGGAGGGGGCGTCGCACGCGGCGCCCCCTCCGTGCTCAGCTGCCGCCGTCGCGCAGCTCCTCGATGTGCGCCCGGATCTGCAGGGCGGCTGCAGCACCCTCGCCGACCGCGGACGCGAGCTGCTTGGTGGAGCCGGCGCGCACGTCGCCCGCCGCGAACACCCCGCGCACGGAGGTCTGCATCATCCGGTCCGTGACGAGGAAGCCACGCGCGTCGAGTCCGAGCGCGCCGTCGAGCCAACCGGTGTTGGGGTCGAGGCCGACGAACACGAACGCCGCCGACGCCGGGTGCTCGCTCTCATCGCCGTCGGCTCCGCGCAGGGTGATCGACGCGAGCTTCCCGTGCGGGTCGGCCACGAACGCGGTCACCTCGGTGTCGGTCAGCACCGTCATCCGCTCGTGCGCCTCGACCTTGTCCTGCAGCAGGCGCGACGCGATCGGCTGCGTCCGGACGACCACCGTCACGTGCTTCGCGAACTGGGTGAGGAACAGGCCCTCCTCGAAGCCGGAGTTGCCGCCGCCGATCACGACCACCTCGTCGACGTCGCGGTAGAACGGCCCGTCGCAGGTCGCGCAGAAGTGGATGCCCGCGCCGATGAGGTCGTCCTCACCGGCCGCCCCGGTGCGGCGGTACGTCGACCCGGTCGCGACGAGCACGGCGGCGGCGTGCAGCTGCTGCCCCGTGGACGTCGTCACGACCGACCGCCCGTCGGTGGTCGAGATGTCGGCGACCGAGACCGCCGGCAGCAGCTCCACGCCGTACCGCTCGGCCTGCTGCACGAACCGCGACGCGAGCTCGGCGCCGCCGATCCCGTCGGGGAAGCCCGGGTAGTTGTCGAGCCGCTCGGTCACGCCGGCCTGGCCGCCGAGAGCCGAGCGCTCGATCACGACGGTGTGCAGGTTCTCCCGAGCGGCGTAGATCGCGGTCGTGAGACCCGTCGGCCCGCCCCCGACGATCACGAGGTCGTACGACGTCCGCGCGGCGTCGCGCGAGAGCCCGAGCTTCGACGCGAGCTCCTCGTCGCTCGGCTCGACGAGGATCGAGCCGTCGTCGAACACGATCGTCGGGATGATGCGCTTGCCGTCGTTGTACGCCTCGACCGTCGCGTTCTCCTCGGGGTGCTGCTCGAGGTCGACGAACGTGAACGGGATGCGCTGCTCGGACAGGAACGCCTTGCTGCGGCGGCAGTCCGGGCACCAGGGTGCGCCATAGACGACGAGCGGCGTCTCGGCCTCGGGCATGATCGGTCCTCCTCGGGATGCGTGGTACCGACTCTGACGGCAGACCGCCGGCCGCGTCTCCCGAACCGCTTACGAGGTGATGACGGATGGTGGCGCCGACCCGTCGGGCGCTCGTCCTGCTGCCGGGCTTCCTGTCGAGCCCGAGGGCCTACGGCGCACTGCTCCCACCGGTCGTCGAGACCGGTGCTCATGTGGTGGTGCCCTGGCTCGCACCCTCGCGCGTGGCGCTCCTCACGTCGCGCTACACCGTCGACGACGAGGCGCGCGACGCGGCAGCTCTCGCGCGACGCCTCCAGCAGGACGGGTACCTCGTCGTGCTCGCCGGTCACTCGCGCGGCGGCCAGGCGGCGTTGCGGGCCGCGCGCACCCTCGAGCGGATCGAGGCGCTCGTGCTGATCGACCCCGTCGACGGCGGCGGGCGCCGCCCGTCGCGTCGCACGACGACCGCGTTCCGCACGCGATCCGGCGTACCGACGACGGTCGTCGGCGCGGGGACCGGCGGCCCGTGCGCCCCGGGTCCCGTGAACCACGAGGCCTTCGCGGACTGCCTGCCCGATGCGCGGCACCTGGTGGTGGAGGAGCTCGGGCACGCGGACGTGCTCGACGGTGCCGAGCGCGCGCTCGGCGCGCGGCTGTGCGGCGGCGCGGCGGACGCCGGACCCGGACGCACGCTCGTGTCACGGCTGCTGGTCGAGGCGATCGAGGGTCGCGACCCGGCCGAGCTCGTCGACCCCCTTCTGCGCGTGGTCCGCTGACGGCTGGCGGTCGAGATCCCTTGGTGCCGTGGGTCACACGGGCCGGGGAAACGGTGCAGGACGCGTCCGCGCATCGGTGACGGCGGATGCGTCACGCCTGCGCTGGTGCGACCATGGATCCGGAAAGAAGGTGCGTCCCATGCGCTACGGCGTCACGCCCACCACCCGTCACGATGCTCGCGTCCGCGAGGCCGACCTCCGGCACGGACCGCGCAGCAGCTTCGAGATCGCCACGAGCGACGCGCACCAGCGCCACATGCCGCGCACGAACGCCCTCCGACGCACCCGCAGGACGCGTGGCCGCTGAGGCTCAGCCTCAGCCGTCGAACGCCGGCCCGAAGAACTGGGCCTGCTGGTCCTTCACGAGATAGGCCGACCACCCCGGGAGCCCGGCGAACCACGACGTGCAGCCGGGGCCCTCGAGCAGCGCCGCGGTGGCCAGCGCGTCGGCCAGGCCTGCGTCCGGGCCCACGATGGTCGCCGAGTCGTAGTAGACCTCCGTCGATCCCGTGCGCGGATTGCGGATGTGGTTGCCCCGCTCGTACAGGCCGCTCGTCGCGATGGCGCCGTCGCGCACGTCGACGACCGCGATCACCTGCTGGGTGTCGTAGGGGTTGAGGATGCCGATCGCCCAGGCCTCGCCCGGGCGTTGCTCGCCTCGGCACGCGATGTCGCCGGCCGCGTTGACGGACACGTTCGCGACCCCGCGGCCGAGGATCCGGTCAGCGACCTGCCCGGCCGCCCAGCCCTTGACGTAGCCCGACGGGTCGACGCCGCCCTGCACGGCCCACGGGTCGAACGCGCCGTGCGTCAGCCGCTTGATGCCCGCGCACGCGTCGAGCACATCCCGCACGACCTGCGGGACGCGGAACTCCTCGATCAATCCGTTGCGCAGCATGGTGATCGGGGTGTCGGCCCGGTACGTCGAGAACCAGGCGTCGACCTGGTGCAGATAGGCGACCGCGTCGTCGAGGATCGCGTCGACGTCCTCGGGCAGGGTCTCGCCGCGCAGATCGAACGTGACGACGGTGCCCCAGACGTGCTCGACGTGGCTGCGCCGCTGCCAGGGCCCGGCGTCGGCGAACGTCACCTGCGGCACGTCGGGCTCGGTCACCGGCACATCATCGCGGACGGGCCCTTGCTTCAGAGACCCGCCTTGCTGAGGGCGGACTGCAGCGACGTCTTCCACGCGTTCGAGCTGAGGGTCGCGGCGCTCACGTTGGCGATGGACGCGGACTGGGACTGGATCGTCTCCGACGACAGGATCGGGATCGCCCTGGCGTTGATGCTCCCCGACGTGCCGCCGCTGGGGTACTGCGTCGCCTTCGCGCTGATGATCACGCCGCCCTGCACGCGGATCATGACCTGGAACGTGCCGTAGCGGTAGGTGACCGCGGCGCCGTAGTAGTCGACGGACGTCGGCGTCGGGGAGGGCGTCGGCGTCGGCGTGGGCCTGGGATTCGGCGTCGTCCTCGTCGGCGTCGGCGTCGGCTTCGGCGTGGCGGAGGTCTTCGAGGGCGACGGCGCCGCCCGGGAGGGTGCCGGCGTCGTCGGTGCCGACGCGCGGGTGGTGGAGGCCGCCGTGACCGACGCCTTCGCGCTCGCCGAGGCGCGGGGCGACGCAGTCGTGGTGGCGGCGGCCGACGACGCGGGCGGCGACGTCGGCGCGGGGCCCGTCGGGGCAGGGCTCGCGCCGTCGCTCGGTGCGGCGGCATCCCCTGCCGGGGGAGCGCCGAGCGCGTCGGTGGGGGAGGCGCTCGCAGGGACCTGGTCGTTACCGGAGTAGGTCAGCACGGCGACCAGGCCGGCCACCGTGCCGGTGGACACCAGGATCGCGCGCTTCACGTCGTGCTCCTCGTCGGGTCGCGGCCAGGGCCGCCGGTGGTCAGAAGGCGAACGCCTCGTGGTGGATGCGGGTGCGGGGGACTCCGGCGGCGACGACCGTCTCGACGATGCGCTCGGTGAACGAGTCCGGTCCGCACACGAACACGTCGGACTCGGCCAGCCCGGGCACGAGGCCGCGCAGGTAGTCGACCGTCATCGGGTGGTGGCGACGCGGTCCCTGCAGGTAGTGCAGCCGCCAGCCGCGCTCGCGGACGAGCGCCTCGAGCTCGCCGCCGAGCGGCGCGGTCGCGCTGTCCGGCACGCGGTAGACGATCGTCACCGCCGTGCCCTCCGGCAGGTCCTCGAGCATCGCGCGCACCGGTGCGACGCCGACGCCTGCCGCGAACGCCGCGACCCGGTCGCCGTGGCGCGCGGCCGCGTGGAAGACGCCGTAGGGGCCCTCGGCGACCACGCGCGTGCCGACGGGCAGCCGGTGCAGCCCGCGCGAGTGGTCGCCGAGCCCCTTCACCGTGATCCGCAGCCAGGAGGGGTTCGGTGCGGCCGACAGCGAGTAGGGGTGCGCCTGCCACCACATGTCCCGCGTGAGGAAGCGCCACTGGAAGAACTGGCCGCCGCGCGCCTGCAGCTGGTCGAGGTCGATGCCGGAGAGGTAGACCGAGCTGACGCCGTCGGCCTCGCGGACCACGGCGGCGACGCGCAGGTCGTGCCGGAGCGAGAACCGCAGCGGAAGCACGAGGCGACCGCCCACGACGGCCACCGCGACGACGACGTACAGACCGATCCAGAACGCGCGCTGCAGCGGCTCGTCGACGAACATCGGCCCGAGCTCGAGCTGGTGGCCGAACGCGAGCGCCACAGCGACGTAGAAGTACAGGTGCGCGACCCACCACGTCTCGTAGGTCATCCGCTCGCGGATGCGCCGGTAGGACAGCAGGCCGAGCGTCATCACCAGACCGAAGGCAACGGTCGCCGGCATCATCCACGCGGTGTGCAGGACGAGCTGCTCTACCTCGGCGAGGAAGCCGGTCTGCGCCACCTGCGCGTAGGCCAGGGTGGTGAGCACCGCGTGGGCGAGGATCAGGAGGATCGCGTACGGCGCGACCCGGCGGTGCAGGGAGACGAGCCGGTCGTGGCCGACCTCGCGCTCGATCCACGGGATGCGCGCGACGAGCAGGAGCAGGACGAGGCACAGGTACGTGCCGACCATCGCCGCGATAGTCCCGGCCGCGAGAGCCACGCCGCCGGGAAGGTCGAGCCCGTCCTTGACGCTGAAGACGCCGAGGCCGGCGCACAGGCCCAGGCCGAGCCCGGCCAGGCTCACCGCGACGTCGCCACGACGGGTGCCGCGTCCTTCCGCTGCGACCCCGCGGCGCTGCCGGCGCCGGGACCGCTGCGGCGGCGGGGCGGGTGCGAGGAGCGTCTCGTCGACCGGCGCGCTGCTGGGCGGCGGCAGCCGGAGCAGACCCTCGTCGACCGGGGCGCCGACCGGTGGCGGGAGGAGGACGAGGGCCGGGGCCGGCCCGACGGCCGCGGGTGCGACCGGGGCCAGCGCGACCGGTGCAGGGCCCTCGGGGAGGAAGGTGCCGCCGTAGGGGCTGGCCGTCCCCGTGCCCACGCTCACCGCGCCCCCCGCGGGCGCGACTGCCTGCGCGACGGCGCGGGGCAGCGGCCTGCAAGCGTGGTCACGCGAGTGATGTCGGGGCCGGGAGCGCCGGGGCTGCTGGGCCGAACGGGTTACGGACGGCAAAGATTCGTCCCAGCGTGTCCCGCTGGTGCCGGGCGCCCAGCGGAGCGGGGTCCGTTTCGGGCGTTGTGCCCTGCTCTGCACCGGTGGGGGGCCGCGCCCGACCGAGGCGCAGCCGCCGACCGACGCAGGGTGAGCGTCGGCGTCAGCCGACGAGGTTCTGCCAGGCGTTCCAGACCATGAAGCCGAGCGCGGCCGCGAGCGCGGCGCCGACCAGCACGCGCGCCGGGAGCGAGAGGCGGAGGCCGCCGAGCGGCTTGGGATGGGGCCGTGGCGCCGGAGGCGACGCCACCACCAGGCCCGGAGGGAGCTCGGGCACGGTCGGCACGGGGTCGGGCGCCGGCACCGGGCCGGCGGGCGCACCGGTGCCGGTCGACAGCACCCGCGAGAGGTCCGACGCCGATCCCCAGCGCGGTCCCTGCGCGTCGCTCATGCCCGCATCGTCGCACGCCGTCGACGCAGCACCGTGCACATCACCCGCCGGCCACCGACGGGATCACGTGCACCTCGGAGCCGGGGCGCAGCGTCGTCGCGGGGCCGTCGAGATGGCGTACGTCGTCGCCGTCGACGTAGACGTTGATGAAGCGCCGCAGCGCGCCGGTCTCGTCGCGGATCCTCCGCTCGAGCGCCGGGTTCTCGTCGCGGATCCCGTCGAGCAGAGCGGCCACGTCGTCGGGGGTCGGCGCCACCACGAGCGAGCGTGCGCCCGCGACGTCGGAGAGGGCCGAGGGCAGCCGGACGGTGACGCCCGGGTCGTTCACGGCAGGACGGTGGCGCGCAGGGTGAGGACGTCGGGCAGGTGCGCGGCGACCTCCTGCCACGAGTCGCCCTCGTCGGCGCTGGCATAGACGACGCCGTCGCGCGTGCCGACGTAGACGCCGGTGGGGTCCTGGGCGTCGACGCAAGCCGCGTCGCGCAGTACGACGGAGAAGCACTCGTCGGGCAGCCCCTCTCCGAGCTCGGTCCAGGTGGCGCCGGCGTCGCGCGTGCGGTGCAGGCGCATCCGTCCGTCGACGGGGATGCGGCGGTCGCCGTTCTCGATCGGCATCACCCACGCCGTGCCGGCCGCGTGCGGCGAGGACAGGACGAAGAACCCGAAGTCGCTCGGCAGGCCTTCCGCGATCGAGGTCCAGGTGGCTCCGGAGTCGTCGCTGCGGTAGACGCCGTTGTGGTTCTGCACGTACATGCGTTCGGGCCCGGAGGCGTCGACCGCGACCTTGTGCACGCACTGGCCGTACTCGGGGTACGGGTCGGGCATGAAGCCGGCGGAGATGCCGGTGTTGCTCGGCGTCCAGCCGGTCGCGCCGTCGTCGCTCACATAGACGCCGCCGGTGCTCATCGCGACGAGCATCCGCTCGCCCTCGGGCGGCGGCACGATCGTGTGGACGGCGGCGCCGCCGAAACCGGGCGCCCAGTTCGGGCGGTGGGGGTGGTCCCACAGCCCGCGCACGAGCGAGAAGGTCTCGCCGCCGTCGTCGCTGCGCCACAGCGAGGTCGGTTCGCAGCCGGCCCACACGACCTCGGGACGGTCGTCGCGGTCGGGCTGCAGCTGCCAGATGCGGCCCAGCGCCGTCCCGGTGTCCTCGGGGAAGGCGATGGCCGCGTTGCCGGTCTCGTGCCAGGTCGCGCCGAGGTCGTCGGTCCACATGAGGGTCGGGCCGAAGTGCCACGACATCGTGCCGACGAGCAGCCGCGCGGGGGAGCGCCGGGTGTCCCAGGCGACCGAGGCGACCTCCTGCATGAGCAGGTGCGGGCCGTCGAGGGTCCAGCTCTCGCGGTCGTCGCTGCGCGCGATCCAGAGGCCCTTGCGGGTGCCGATGGCCAGGACGTGGGTCATGCCGCCTCCAGGGTCCGGGCGCCCGAGCGGCACCGGTCAGGGCAACCTAACCGCTGCCTCCGACAACCGACAGGGGTCGGCCGCGGTGCACCCGGCGTACGCCGAACGGGTGCTGCCGCGGTGCGGATCGAGCGGGCCGGTCCGGCGTGGAACGGGCCCGGGCGCAGCACGGGTCTCACGCTCCGCGCTCGTACGGTCACCGGAAGTTCGCCTCCCGTTTGGGGAACAGGCGCCTCCTGGGCTAGCGTTGTGCGTACGTCGGTGTCATGTTCGAGGTGTCCGCCGCCGATAAACGGCGTAGATCCCGTCCCGAGAGACGGGCAGGACGACCCGCGACCGACTCCCGTGAGGTGATTCCTCCCCACGGGCCCCCAGGTCCGACAGCGAGCGACGATGCTCGCGGGACCGTTGCTAGGAACGAGGTAGTGCCATGGACGACTACGGTCCTTGGGACGACTGATCCCGGGCGGCCATCGGCCGCCCCCATCAGCTCTGACGCGGAGCGCCCGGCCACGACGGCCGGGCGCTCCCGTGCGTTCCGGGCCCTGCGCGAGCGGCCAGGTGGTAGGAACGGGGTCCTGACTGAACAGTCAGGCGGGGAGGGGTGCGGGGATGGATCCGAGGCACGCGATCCTGTTCGAGCCGGTCCCGATCGGCCCCAAGACGCTGCCGAACCGCTTCTACCAGGTGCCGCACGCGACCGGGTTCGGCGCGGTGAAGCCGCGCACGCACGCGGCGTTCCGGGGCATCAAGGCCGAGGGCGGGTGGGGCGGGGTCTGCACCGACTACGCGCCGGTGTCGCCCGACGCCGACGAGACCTTCGCCGTCGCGAGCGACATCTGGACCGATGACGATGCGCGACGCCTCGGTCTGGTGGCCGACGCGATCCACGAGCACGGGGCGCTGGCCGGCATCGAGCTCTACCACGGCGGCGGTGAGTCGCTGAACGGCGAGAGCCGCTACGCACGCGTCGCGCCCAGCCAGGTCGGCGGCGAGTGGCGCTACTCCAGCCTGCCTCGCGAGATGACCCCGGACGACATCGCCCGCATCCAGGGCGACTTCGTCGAGGCGGCGAAGCGGGCGCGCGACGTCGGCTTCGACATCGTGTACGTCTACGGCGCCCACGGCTACCTCATGACCCAGCTGCTCTCGACGTTCACCAACCGGCGTACCGACGGCTACGGCGGATCCCTGCGCAACCGGGCGCGGTTCCAGCTCGAGACGGTCGAGAAGGTGCGCGCGGCCGTCGGCGACGACTGCGCCATCGCGATCCGCACCACGGTCGCACCGGGCCGCGAGCTCGAGGGCCTCGACGCCGACGAGCTGCTGGAGTTCGTGGCGCTGATGGACCCGCTGGTCGACCTGTTCGACGTCAACGTCGGGAGCTGGCCCGAGGACTCGGGCACCTCGCGCTACTACCCCGAGGGCCACCAGCTGCCGTGGACCTCGCGCGTGCGCGAGGCGACGGCGAAGCCGATCGTCGGCGTTGGCCGCTACACCAACCCCGACACGATGGCGGCGGTGATCCGCAGCGGCGCGTTCGACCTCATCGGCGCAGCGCGACCGGCGATCGCCGATCCCTTCCTGCCGCAGAAGATCCGCGAGGGTCGCCTCGACGAGGTGCGCGAGTGCACGGGTGCGAACCTGTGCATCCTGCGCTCGGAGACCTTCCGGCACGTGTCGTGCATCCAGAACGCGACAGCGGGCGAGGAGTACCGCCGCGGCTGGCACCCCGAGCGCTTCGACCCGCCGGCCGACCCCTCGCGCGCGATCCTCGTCGTGGGGGGCGGTCCCGCCGGCATGGAGTGCGCGATGACGCTCGGGCGCATCGGCTACGACGCCGTCCACCTCGTCGAGGCGGAGCCCGAGCTCGGCGGCAAGCTGCGCTGGACGCGGCGCCTCCCGACCCTCGGCGACTGGGGCCGGGTGGTCGACCACCGCGTCCTCGGCCTGCAGAGGCTGACCAACGTCGAGGTCGTGCTCGGCAGGCGGCTCTCCGCTGCCGACGTGCTCGACTACGGAGCCGACACGGTGATCGTCGCGACCGGCTCGGCGTGGGCCTCCGACGGCACGCAGCCCTACCGGGACGAGCGCATCGACGGCGCAGACGAGGCGCTGACGCCCGAGCGCGTGATGGCGGGCGAGCGTCCGCGAGGACCGCGCGTCGTCGTCTACGACACCGACGGCTACTACGTCGGTGCGGGCGTGGCCGAGCTGCTCGCGCTCGAGGGCTTCGACGTGGTGCTCATGACGTCGCTCCCCGTGGTCTCGCCGACCTCGGACGAGACGCTGGAGGGCCGCTTCCTGCGCCAGCACCTGCACGACCTCGGCGTCGCGTTCGCCACCGACCGCGTGCTGCACGCGATCGACCACGGCACGGTCGCGGGACGGACGGCGTACGGCGACGCGTGGACGGTGCTCGCCGACGGCGTCGTCCTCGTGACCCAGCAGCACAGCGAGGACACCCTCTACCGCGAGCTCGCGTCGGACCCCGACCGCCTGCTCGCCGCCGGCATCGAGCACCTGCTGCTCGTCGGCGACGCCGCAGCTCCGCGCCTGCCGTCGGAGGCGGTGTTCGACGGCCACCGCGTCGCCCGCGAGCTCGAGCGCGAGGACCCGACGGCCCCGCGCCCCTGGCGCCGGGAGGGCCCCGCCGTCTGAGGCGGGCGCCTGTCCGGCGCGGGCCGCCGGGGGCGGGTCGATCAGCCGGCGAGGAGGATGCCGACGTAGACCGCGGCGATGGCGCTGAGGCCGGACAGCGCGCCCCACACGGCGAGACCCGTCGTCGTCCTCGCGCGGGTGTGCAGGAACGCGCTGACGCCGGAGAGCGCGACGAGCAGCACCTTGAGGCCGAGGACGGCGTTCCAGCCCTGCGGAGCCTCCGCCTGCTCGGCGGCGACGTTCCAGATGCCCGTCGCGACGAGCACCCAGTACGCCGGCCACGCGACGCGGTTGAAGGCGTTGGCGGCCGCCTTGGGGAGGGTCGGGTCCTTCGCGCGCAGCACGGGCACCAGCGCGGCGAGGACGAGCTGGCCGCCGACCCAGATCGTCGCTGCGATCACGTGCAGGAACAGCCGGATGCTGCCGACCCAGTCGATGTCCATGCGGTGATGCTCGCAGAGGCCGCCGTGACCAGCCTCGCCCGCCGGCCGCGGAGTGAGCGGCGTCGCACGGCGGCCCGCGCGCGGTTACGCCGTCGAACCAGGAGCCCCGCCGCACCTATCCTGGGCGGGTCATGTCCGAGCAGCCGTCCGTGTCGAAGCCGGGCGGCCGCCGTGGCGGCGGGAGTCGGCGACCGGCGCCCGCGCGGGCCTCCCAGCCGCGCGTCGAGGTGCCGGAGGGTCCCGAGGTCCTCGAGCTGCGGCAGCGGCTCGACCTCGTGATGCTGCGCGACCGCAGCCGCCTCGGCCGGCGGCTCGATGGGCTGCGCCGTACGTCGGACCCGCTGCAGCGCGAGCGCGCGGTGGCGCAGCTAGCTGAGGAGGTCGCGAGGGCCGAGGAGCGCATCGCGGCGCGGCGGGCCGGCGTACCGCTCATCACCTACCCCGACCTGCCGGTGAGCGCGCGCCGCGACGACATCGCCGAGGCGGTCCGCGAGCACCAGGTCGTGGTGGTCGCCGGCGAGACCGGCAGCGGCAAGACGACGCAGCTGCCCAAGATCCTGCTCGAGCTCGGACGCGGCGTCATCGGCCAGATCGGGCACACCCAGCCGCGGCGCATCGCCGCCCGTGCCGTCGCCGACCGCGTGGCGGAGGAACTCGGCGTCGACCTCGGCGACGCGGTCGGCTTCCAGGTGCGCTTCACCGACCACTCGAGCGATCGCACGCTGCTCAAGGTGATGACCGACGGCATCCTGCTCGCCGAGATCCAGAGCGACCCGCTGCTCGAGCGCTACGACACGATCGTCATCGACGAGGCGCACGAGCGCAGCCTCACGATCGACTTCCTCCTCGGCTACCTCAAGGAGATCCTGCCGAGGCGGCCCGAACTCAAGGTCGTCGTCACCTCGGCGACGATCGACACGGCGCGGTTCTCCGAGCACTTCGGCGGCTGCCCGGTCGTGGAGGTGAGCGGCCGCACCTACCCGGTCGAGGTGCGCTACGAGCCGTACGGCGTCGAGGACGGCGACGACCGCGACCAGGTGCAGGCCATCGGCGACGCCGTCGTGTCGCTCTCGCGCGAGGCGCCCGGCGACATCCTGGTGTTCCTCTCCGGCGAGCGCGAGATCCGCGACACCGCCGACACGTTGCGCGGCCTGAAGCTGCGCGACACCGAGATCCTGCCGCTCTACGGTCGGCTCTCCGCCGCCGAGCAGCACCGGGTGTTCGAGGCTCACGCCGGTCGCCGCGTCGTGCTCGCGACCAACGTCGCGGAGACCTCGCTCACCGTCCCCGGCATCCGCTACGTCGTCGACCCGGGCACGGCGCGCATCAGCAGGTACTCGTCGCGGCTGAAGGTGCAGCGGCTGCCGATCGAGCCGGTGTCGCAGGCGTCGGCGAACCAGCGCGCCGGGCGCTGCGGCCGCGTCGCCGACGGCGTGTGCGTGCGCCTGTACTCCGAGGACGACTACCTCGCGCGCCCGGAGTTCACCGAGCCCGAGATCCTGCGGACCAACCTCGCGTCGGTCGTGCTGCAGATGACAGCGCTCGGGCTCGGCGACATCGAGCGCTTCCCCTTCGTCGAGCCGCCCGACTCGCGGCAGGTCAAGGACGGCGTGGACCTGCTCCGCGAGCTCGGGGCGCTGCGGCCGGAGAAGCAGCTGCGCCTCACCGAGATCGGCCGACGGCTCTCGCGGCTCCCGCTCGACCCGCGCCTCGGGCGCATGGTGCTCGAGGGGGAGAAGGAGGGCGCGCTCGCCGAGCTGCTCGTGATCACGAGCGCGCTGTCGATCCAGGACCCGCGCGAGCGCCCGGTCGACAAGCAGGCCCAGGCCGACCAGATGCACGCGCGCTTCCGCGACCCGACGAGCGACTTCCTGTCCTACGTCGCGCTGTGGAACCACCTGCGCGAGCAGCAGAAGGCGCTGTCGGGCAACGCCTTCCGGCGCCAGTGCCGCGACGAGTTCCTGCACTACCTGCGCGTGCGCGAGTGGCAGGACGTCCACTCCCAGCTGCGTCAGACGTGCAAGGAGCTCGGCATCTCCGTGCCGCACGCGTCGGCGGAGCCCGTCGCGGTGCACCGCGCACTCGTCTCCGGCCTGCTCAGCCACGTCGGGTCCTACGACCAGACGCGTCGCGACTACCTCGGGGCGCGGGGCGCGCGCTGGGCGATCCACCCCGGGTCCGCGCTGTCGCGCAAGCCGCCCGCGTTCGCGATGGCCGCCGAGCTCGTCGAGACCTCGCGGCTGTTCGGCCGTGTCGTGGCGCGCGTCGACCCGCTCGACGTCGAGAAGGTCGCGGGCGAGCTGGTCGTGCGCTCCTACTCCGAGCCCCGGTGGTCGAAGAAGCGCGGCGCCGTCGTGGCCGACGAGAGGGTGACGCTGTACGGCGTACCGCTCGTCGTCGGGCGACGGGTGCAGTACTCGCGGATCGACCCCGTGGTGTCGCGCGACCTGTTCCTGCGCCATGCGCTGGTGCAGGGGGAGTGGGACAGCCACCACCGCTTCGTGAAGGACAACGAGCGGCTCGTCGCCGAGGTGGCCGAGGTCGAGGACCGGGTGCGCCGCCGCGGTCTGATGGTCGACGACGAGGAGCTGGTGGCGTTCTTCGACGCGCGCGTGCCCGCCGACGTCGCCGACGCGCGCTCGTTCGACCGCTGGTGGAAGACGGCCCGGCGCAGCGACCCGGACCTGCTCACCTACCCGCGCGACCTGCTGGTGCGCGAGGACGAGGACGTCGACGACGCGTTCCCGCGTCGCTGGACGTTCGGTGCGTTCGACGCCGAGCTCCCGCTGACGTACGCGTTCGAGCCCGGCACGAGCCGCGACGGCATCACGGTCGACCTGCCGGTCGCCCTGCTGCCGCAGGTGCACCCCGAGGACTTCCTGTGGCAGGTGCCCGGCCGTCGCGAGGAGGTCGTGACGGCGCTGATCCGCGGCCTGCCGAAGAACGTGCGCACGTCGTTCGTACCGGTGCCCGACACCGCGCGCGCAGTGCTGCCCAGGCTGCTGCCGGGCGACCGCGGGCTGCTCGAGACCCTCGGCCACGAGCTCACCCGGATGACCGGTGTGGTGGTGCCCTACGACGCGTGGGCGCCGGAGGCGCTGCCCGAGCACCTGCGCGTGACGGTGCGCGTCGTCGACGACGGTGGCGCGGTGCTCGTCGAGGGCAAGGACGTCGCGCTGCTGCAGCGCGAGCTGGCCCCCGCGGTGCAGGAGACGATCTCGCAGGCGTCGCGATCCGTGGAGCGCGCAGCCCTCACCGAGTTCCCGGCGGACGGCGTCCCGACGAGCGTGGAGGAGACGCACGGCGAGCACGTCGTGCGCGGGTGGCCGGCGCTCGTGGACCGCGGCGACACCGTCGACCTCCGCGTGCACGTCACGCGCGACGAGCAGCGCCTCGCGATGCGCGGCGGCGTACGACGGCTGCTGCGGATCGCGACGACGCCCCCGCTGCGCTACGTCGTCGGCGTCCTCGACACCCGGGAGAAGATCGCGCTCGGGGGCGCACCCCACGGCTCGGTGCCCGACCTCGTCGACGACGCACTGCTCGGGTGCCTCGACGCCGCGGTCGACCATGCGGCCGCGCAGGACGCAGCGACCCGGGCGGGGCTCGGCTTCCACGACGGGCTGCCCTACGGCCGCGCGGCGTACGACCTCTGCGCGGAGATCGCCGCGGTCGACCTCGGCGACGCCCTGCTCGCGGCAGTACGCCGATCGGCGACGGTCCTCGATCTCGCCACGCAGGTGCGCACGGGGCTCGACCACGTGTCGTCGCCGAAGCTCGCGGAGATGCGCGCGGACGTGGCGGCCCAGGTCGACGCGCTGCTGCCCGACGGCTTCATCACCGCGGCCGGGGTCGCACGCCTGCCCGACCTCGCGCGCTACCTGCGCGCGGCGCTGCGCCGGATCGAGACCGCCCCTCAGGACACCGGCCGCGACCTCGCCCGCCAGCACGAGATCGAGGCGATCACCGACGAGTGGCACGAGGTGCTCGCCCTCCTGCACCCGGCCGAGCGCGTGTCCGACCGCGCGCAGGCGGTGCGCTGGATGATCGAGGAGCTGCGGGTGAACCTCTTCGCCCAACAGCTCGGCACGCCGGCGCCGATCAGCACGACGCGCATCCGCAAGACCCTGGACACCCTCCTCGCCCCCGCCTGAGTCCGCGGTCACGCGCCCCACGCCGCCGCAGAGTCAGGCCACGATCCCCACTGAGCGGCGGGCGTCCGACACGTGGAACATCCGTCTCGCGAACCGGACGGGCTGGCAGGGTGACGGCGTGACCCTCGAGGAGCAGCCGCGGATGTCCAGCCGGGTCGTCGCGTTCCTCAAGGGCTCGCGCACGGTGCCGCGCACCCGCTGGACCGCGCGCAGGTTCTGGGCGCCCACGCCGGCGTCTGTCGCGGCGCTGGTCCTCGGCCTCACCCTGTTCGGCATCGGCGAGGCGTTCCTGCTCGCCGGCACCCTCGGCGCGACGCCGTGGACGGTGCTCGCGCAGGGGCTCTCGATCAGGTTCGGCACGAACATCGGCACGATGACCTTCACGGTCAGCTGCATCGTGCTGCTGCTGTGGATCCCGCTGCGTCAGAAGCCCGGCCTCGGCACGCTCGCCAACATCGTCGTCATCGCGGTGGCCCTCCAGCTCGCGTACGACGTCCTGCCGCAGCCCTCGCAGCTCGGGGTACGGCTGCTGTTCGTGGCGATCGGGATCGGTATCACGGGCGTGGGCAGCGGGTTCTACCTCACCGCCGGTCACGGACCCGGCCCGCGCGACGGCTGGATGACCGGCCTCCACCACCGCACCGGCCGACCGGTGGCGCTGATCCGCCTCGTCGTCGAGGTCTGCGTCCTGCTCGTCGGTATCGCGCTGGGCGGCACGTTCGGCATCGGGACGGTGCTCTACGCGCTGCTCATCGGCCAGTCGGTCGCCGTCGGCCTGCAGCTCGTCACCCACCTCGCGCCCCCGTTGCCCCACGAGGGCCCCGCGCACCCCTGACCCTGGGCCGTGGCATCGCCTGAGCCGGAGATGCGAGCACGGCCCGGGATCACCGGCGCGAGAGCCAGGTGGCGCGGTCGAGCGACCAGAGGACGGCGTCGAACTCGTCGCCGCTGTCGATCACCCGCACGTCGCGCTCGTAGGCCAGGCCGCAGCGGCGCATCACGGCCTGGCTGCGCAGGTTGTCGGGATCGGTCGTGGAGATGATCCGCGGCAGCTCGTACGCCGCGAAGCCGTGGTCGACCCACGCCCGTGCCGCTTCCGCGGCGTACCCGTGGCCCCAGTGGTCGGGGTGCAGCCGCCAGGCCGCCTCGACGTCGTCCGGGAAGGACTCCTGGTGATGCAGGCCGGTCATCCCGAGGAAGGCGCGGTCGTCGGTGCGCTCGACGGCGACCAGGCCGTAGCCCTGCGTCTCGACGCACTCGTTGCCCCACTCGGCGATCTCGTCGGACCACGCCCGGGTCAGCGGCGAGCCGCCCAGCCACCGGTAGACGTCCGGGTGCGTGTTGAGCGCGAAGTACGGGTCGAGGTCGTCGCGGCGGAACGTGCGCAGGGTGAGGCGCTCGGTGGTGAGGATCGTCGTGCCGTCCCAGGCCACCACGGCGTCTCCCGTGCTAGTCGATGCGGACGACGTCGCCGTTCGCGGTGCGGAAGTGCACGGCCACGAGACCGGGCTCCGCAGCCTCGACCCACTCGATGTCGGAGCCCTCGACCGGGGTGTCGAGCTCGCCGCCGAGGTAGTCGCGGATCCGGTCCTTGTCGCCGGCGATCTCGCACGCGACGGCGGCGACGTGCGCGGGCTCGTCGAGCGAGGGGTGCTGCGACGGGTCGCTGGTCCACTGCACGAAGAACGGGAGCGACGCGTCCTCGATGAGGTCGGCGACGCCGATCTGCTTCCACGTCAGGTCGAAGCCGTCCGGACGCACGCGGTGGCCGTCGGCAGCGGGGCGGCCCAGGCGCGCCTCGACGGGAGCGATGTCGTCGACGGAGACGACCCAGCCCAGCCAGCCGCCGCCGTCGTCGGCGCGTCGGCGCACTGCCTGGCCGAACAGAGCCTTGTCGGCGGCGGGGTGGTCGAGCGCCGCGACGACCTCGACGTAGGTGCCGCCCTCGAGGGGGAGGACGAAGTTCCGGGTGCCGAAGCGGGGGTGCCGGCCACCGTCGTGGAACGAGCCCCCCAGCTGCTGCCCCAGTCGCTGCACCGTGTCGACGAGCTCGCTGCTGCTCACGGCGTAGGAGACGTGGTCCAAGCGCATGGGACTTATGGTTGCCCACCCCGTCCGGGCCGGTGTCAGGGGGGTCCGGTTTCCGGCAGGACGGCCCTCGCCGGGGCTGCGACGTACGCCGAGATCCCTTGCGGCTCAGTCGGTCTTGCGCTTGGCGCGCTCGAGCAGCTCCTTGCGGTCCATGCGGGTGGCCTCCTCCAGCGTGGGCGCCGTGCCGCCGAGCCTGGCGGGCATCCACCACGTGTCATCCGGGCCGGACGGCCGCTGCGGGTAGCGCGCGATCGCGTCGTCGAGCATCCCCGCCATGATGCCGTGCAGGTCGCCGTTCACGGCCTCGGTGTCGGAGCCCTTCGGCACGACGATCGGGTCGCCCACGGTGATCGAGATCGCCTTGCCGCGCGAGAAGTCGCGAGGTCGGCCCTTGGTCATCATCCGCTGCGTGCCCCACACCACGACGGGGATGAGCGGGACGCCGGCGTCCATCGCGAGCCTCGGCGCGCCGCTCTTGAAGTCCTTGAGCTCGAAGGACCGCGAGATGGTGGCCTCGGGGAAGATCCCGACGACCTCGCCGCTCCTCGCCGCGTCGAGCGCGACGCGGAAGCTCTCGGCGCCGGCGTCGCGGTTCACCGGGATGTGCTTCATGCCGCGCATGAGCGGGCCGCCGACCGGGTGGCCCCACACCGAGTCCTTCGCCATGAAGCGCACGTAGCGGCGCGACTCGTGCGCGCCGAGGCCGACGAAGATGAAGTCGAGGTAGGACACGTGGTTGCTCGCGATGACCGCGCCGCCGGTGCGCGGGACGTTCGCGCCGCCGCGCACGTCGAGCTTGAGCCCGAGCCCGGCGAAGACGCCCTGGAACGCGGTGATGACGGGGGCGTACACGAGCTCGGCCATGCCCGAACGCTACGTCCCCGCGGCGAGGGGCGGCCACCGGCTCGGCGGGACCAGCGCCCGGCTAGCCTCGGCGCATGAGCGACGAGCACGTCCTGGTCTTCGCCGACGACAGCCGGATCGAGGCGCTGTCGGCGTACACCGACTCCCTCGAGGAGCTGGTGGCGGTCTTCACCGACGCCTCGGGCGGCGACGGCGAGCTGCTCGATCGCCGCCCTGCCGACGACGCGTGGTCGGTCGCCGAGATCCTGCACCACCTCGCCGACCGCGAGACCGCGTTCTCGGTCGACCTGCGCCGGATCCTCGTCGAGGACCGCCCAGCGCTGGCGCCCTTCGACGCCGATGCGTACGCCGACGCCACGATGTACGCCGCCCGCCCTGCCGCCGACGCGATCGCGGTGATCCTCGCGACGCGCAACCTCAACACCCGCTTGCTCGCCTCGCTCGCGCCCGAGCAGTGGACCCGCACCGGGCAGGACCCGGTCGAGGGCGAGATCGACGTGGCCGACTGGGTCCGCATCGCGTCGGACCACCTCAAGGCGCACGTGCTCCAGGGCCGGCGGGCGGTCATCGGGATGCTGTAGCGCCGGCGCCGACCGGGTGCACGACGCGCCCGCTTCAGGATCCTGCCCCGCTCCCAGCACGCGTCCGGCCATACTTCCGGCATGCAGCTCGAAGAGGCAGAGAAGGTCGTCGCGGCGCTCCAGGACCGGCGCGTCTTCGCTCACGTCTACAACGGTGGCGTGGCCCGTCACGGGGTGCGCGTCGTGCTCCCCGACGGCCGCGAGGCGCTGTGGGACGTCGACGGCGCGGCGGGTCTCGAGGCCCAGATCATGGCCGACGGCATGCTCGTCGGATTCGTGCCCAAGATCCCCGGCTCGGAGAGCTGGACGACCGAGCAGACCGTCGAGGCCATCGCCACCGCCGTCTACGACTGACGTCCCGCCCTCGTCCCCAGGGCGCCCGGCGCGCGCGTCGTCCACCGCCGGCGACGCCGTAGCGCGGGATCCGGGGCAGGCGCGCTCGACGGTCGGCCCATGACTGCGCTCCCCGACTCGACCGACCCCGCCCACCTGGTCGTGCGCGGCCCCGACCACCTGCCGGCCGTGGTCCCGCACCTGCTCGGGTTCCATCCCGAGGACTCGATCGTCCTGCTCGGC
>DASSQW010000208.1:0-11013 GCA_035702165.1 Candidatus Nanopelagicales bacterium | reverse complement strand
GACCCGTCCGACCTGGTCGTCGGTGTACTCGACGTAGCCGGCGAAGACCTCGGCCATGCGCGCGAAGAGACGCTTCTCGTCGTCGCTGCAGCTGTCCCACGGCCGGACGGTGTCGAGCATCGGCCACGGCTGCCCGTCCGGTCCGGTGCGGCCGGGCTCGCCGTGCGGGTTGATCGGCGAGAGCTCGGTGCTCGCCGGCAGCAGTCCCAGCTCCTTCTGCCGGGCCAGGATGCGCTCGCGGATCGCCTCGTAACCGTCGTCGAACGCTCCACGGTAGCGGTCGGCCCAGTCCGCCCACACGTGGTGGGGTGCGTGGGCGGCATCGAGGGAGAAGTAGAGGAACCACTGCTTGTCGGGGTCGACGGTGGTCGAGTCCTTGATGAACTCGATGGCCTTGTCGGTGAAGTCCCAGGCGACGTGATAGCCCTCGTCAGGCGTCGACGGCGGGGTGACCGGGTGGTTGTCGTGGACCAGCTCCGGGTGCCACGAGCTGGTCTCGCCGCCGAGGAACCCGTAGAAGCGCTCGAACCCGCGGCCGAGCGGCCAGCGCCGCTTCCAGGCGCTCATCCCGGTCTCCTCGCCGGGGGTGAGGTGCCACTTCCCGACGCAGTAGGTGTTGTAGCCGTGCTCGACGAGCACCTCGGAGATCAGCCCGTTCTCGAAGGGGATGCGCGTGGAGATGCCGGGGAAGCCCGCGCTGAACTCCGCGATCGTGGCCATGCCGTTGCTCGTCGCGTTGCGGCCGGTGAGCAGCGACGCGCGCGTGGGGGAGCACAGCGCGGTCGTGTGGAAGTTCGCGTACTTCACGCCACGGTTGGCGATGCGGTCCATCGCCGGTGTGCGCACGGGGCCCCCGAAGCACTCCATCGTGCCGAAGCCGACGTCGTCCCAGACCACGAAGAGGACGTTGGGCGCTGCGCCCGGTGCCGTCGGGGCGAGGTACGGTGCCCAGTCGGGCTCGGAGTCTCGGATGTCCAGGGCGACCTTGCCGTTCCACTGCTGTGCCATCGACCGACTCCGATCCGCGCGGGCATCGCCTCACCGACACCCTGGCACCGTGCCACCGGCCATCGCGCGTCGAAGCGTCCACCGGACAGTGGTGGTCCCCTGGCGGGCGTGACAGCCGTCGTGGGACGGCTGAATGATGAGTCCGCGATCCTGTGACGGCGGAGCGTGCTCGGAAGAGTGTGTTGTCGCCGAAAATGGTTGCGCTGCAGAGGAAATCCATGACCGGCAACTCTTGACAGGATTCGAACACACGATCTAATATTGCTCCATGTCCATGGGCACCGAGTCGGCAGTCGAGTGTGTTCTCACCACTCGCGACGCGGCTGCGGCGTGGGGCGAGATCGTGTGGCACCTGCTCGAGGACCCGGCACTGGTCGGGCCGGCGTGCGGCTACGCGCACCGTCGGTCGCTGCCCGTCGAGGACCGGATGCTGACGACGGCGTCGGCTCTGCGGGCCGGCACGAGGCCGGTCCGTGAGCGGCTCGCTCGCCTGGCCGAGCTGGAGCGGGTGATGGCGGCGCAGTGCGCCGCCCGCTACCGCATGGTGGTCGACCTGGTCGGCGCGGAGCCGGCGGCGGACTCGATGCACGACCGGCATGCGCGGACGGAGGTCGCGCTCGTGCTACGGGTCGGTGAAGGCGCGGCGTCGTCGTTGATCGCGACCGCGCGCACCATCGTCCGCGACTACCCGGCGTTCCTCGCCGCGCTGGACGCGGGGGAGGTCAGCGAGTGGCACTGCCGCGAGCTCGTGTCGGGCACCCGCTACGTCAGCGACCACGAGACGATCGCAGCACTGCAGATGCGGCTGCTGCCGAAGGCCAAGCGCCAGACGCCGGCCGAGTTCCGCAAGGCCGTTCGGATGGCGATGGCGGCCCTGGACGCCGATGCCGTGGAGGAGCGCCGCGACGCGGCTCGCCGGGACCGGTACGTCGGCTACCGAACCCTCGACGACGGCCTGGCCTACCTCGGGATCTGCACCGACCAGCCGACCGCGGCGATGATGCACGCGGCGATCCTCGACCGCGGCGCGGACCTGCTCGCCCTCCGCGGCGGTGCCGCCGCGCTTCGCGCCGGCAACCCCGACGCCTCCGCCGATGCCTGCCGCGCCGACGCCGCTGCTGCGTTGATCCTCGGCACCCGCGACGACGACGGCACGGTGACCTGGGACCCCTCCGGCGTACAGGTCACGATGGTCGTGGTCGGCGACGTCGAGACCTTCGCGGGCACCGTCGACCGGCCCGGCCTGCTCGACGGCGAACCCGTCCCCAGCACGGTCGCCCGCGAGATCGCCGGGATCGCCACGACCTGGCGGCGCGCGGTCGTCGACCCGGTCACCGGGCACCTGCTGGACTACGGCCGCGAGCAGTACCTGCCCGAGAAGCTGCGCGACTACATCCTGGCTCGCGACCTGTGCCGCGCGCCGGGCTGCACCGCGCGTTCCCTGTCGCGGTTGGAGATGGACCATGCGGTCGCCTTCCCCGAGGGCGGTACCTCGGCGCAGAACTGCGGCGGGCTGTGCCGCGCCCACCACCAGATCAAGACCGCCGGCCGCGCCGACATCCAGGGCTCGAGGTCCGACGGATCCGCCACCTGGATCACCGCCTGGGGCCAGCGCATCGCGATCCCGCCCCGACCGTTCCTGCACGACCCTGCCGACGAGCGACCATCGCAGCCACCGCAACCACCGCAACCACCGCCGGCCGACGATCGCCCTGCTTCCCGCGTGCCACGACCGCCTGCGCGCGGCGGGTTCGACGCGCGCGAGTGCGACGGACCGCTCGAACCACCGTTCTGAGGGGCTGCGCTCCCGCACGTCCGGCGCTCGGCGTGTGCAGCCGGCCTAGCGGCGGTTGCCCCACTCGCGGTGCCAGTACCGGCCGTTCTCACTCTCCGACCGCAGGATGGCGTCGGGCTGCGCGGCAGCGGGCCACATCTGCACGAGGTAGTTGTCGAGGATCTCGTCGGAGAACTCGTCCGCTGCTCCGGCGTCGCGGCCGTTCGCGCTGACGCGGATCCGGTACGACCCGGACGGGAGAGCCAGGTCCCCGCCCGACTCCCCGGCCCACGACAGCCAGCCGGGCTCGGCGCCCTCGGGCACGACGGTCGACACCTCGACGACGTCGTCGTACTCCGGCGACGGGAACGCCGGCTCGACGTCCTCGAGCACGATGCGGATGCGCGAGCCGCCCGAGCGTCGGGCGAGGCAGAGGTAGACACCGGACGGGTCCGCGGCACCGACCCAGCCGTTGACCTGGCCGGCGAAGAACCGGTCGGGGACGCCGTCGAAACCGCCGTCGGGCTCCCACACGAGGTCGAACTGGCCGTAGTCGGTGCGGATGATCTCGTCGAGCAGCGTGATCGCCATGCGGCGACGGTAGTCGACGTGTCGTATCGCTCGTGCCCGCCGGAGACGGAGCTCGTCGCGGCGCACGCGGCGGAAACGTCGTTCCGGGACGGGGAACCGGGCACCGCATCGCCGCGAGCGGTGCAGCAGAGTGCGAGCATGACCGACACCGTGCGCCCCGAGATCGGCCGGACCGTCGACGCGGCCGGCATCGCCACCAACGTGCTCGAGTCGGGGCCGGTCGATGCGCCGACGGTCGTGCTGCTGCACGGTTCGGGGCCGGGCGTCTCGGCGTACGCGAACTGGCGGCTGACCATCCCGGAGCTGAGCACACGCCTGCGCGTGATCGCCCCCGATGCGGTGGGCTTCGGCTACACGGAGCGGCCCGCAGGCATCGCGTACTCGATGCAGCAGTGGGTCGACCAGGTCGTCGGACTGCTCGACACCCTCGGCATCGCGAAGACGCACCTCGTCGGCAACAGCTTCGGCGGCGCCCTCGCGCTGCACCTCGCGGCGACCCATCCCGAGCGGGTGGACCGGCTGGTGCTCATGGGCAGCGTCGGCGTCGACTTCCGCATCACCGACGGGCTCGATGCGGTCTGGGGCTACGAGCCCTCGCTCGAGGCGATGCGCCACCTGCTCGACCTGTTCGCGTACGACCGCGGCCTGGTGACCGATGAGCTCGCGCAGGTGCGCTACGAGGCCAGCATCCAACCCGGGTTCCAGGAGTCGTTCTCCGCGATGTTCCCCGCGCCGCGCCAGCGCTGGGTCGACGCGATGCGTACGCCCGACGACGTGATCGCCGCACTGCCGCACAAGGCCCTGGTCGTGCACGGTCGTGACGACCGGATCATCCCGCTGGAGAACGCGTACACGCTGCTGCGTCTGATGCAGGACGTGCAGCTGCACGTGTTCGGCCGCTGCGGGCACTGGACGCAGATCGAGCACGCCGCCGCGTTCAACCGTCTCGTGCTGGACTTCCTGACGCTCTGACGATCCCGCGGGGTCAGGCGTCGAGCCAGCTCGTCGGACCGATGACGATCCATGGGTGCTGTGCGGGGGACAGCCATCGCAACGTCGCGCGGATGCGGTCGACGCGGATCGCGATGCAGCCGGCGGTGGCACCGGACCCGAACGCATGCAGGAAGATCCCGGCGCCGCGGCCGATCACGGGGTCCGGGCGGTTGAAATCGACGACGGCGGCGTAGTCGTACTGCGGGCCCATGAACGCCAGGTGCTCGGAGGAGTTGTAGCCCGACGTCCGCAGCGCGAAGCCGCCCAGACGTCCGAGCCGCATCTCGTTGTAGTACGCCGACCGACGGTCCTCGACCCACCAGTGGTCGCGCGTGACCTTCGTGTACGGGAGTGCCGTCCCGGGGTCGGCCTGACGGCCGAACGCCATCGTGATCGGGTACGCACCGGCAGGTGTCGTGCCGGTGCCCTGCCGGCGCTGCGTGCCGACGACGAGGCCGCCGTAACCGAGCTGGGCCCACCAGGTCGCGATCCGCATCCATCCGGCGCCCGAGCGCCGATACAGCGACACCGAGCCCGTCGTCGACGACCACCGCGTCGCGCGGACGACGATCACCTGGCGCACGCTCGCGGGGATGCGGCCGTCGTAGCGCGAGACGCCGGGCAGGTGCGGTGCGTAGCGCGCCGCCATCGTGCTGAGGCCCGTCGCGGCGGAGTACGGCGCGACCGGTCCGGACGGCGCGGGGGCCGCCTGCGCGGAGGCAGGGACGAGCATCCCGACGAGCACGGCAGCGGCCGCGATCCACGCGGTACGGCGCACGATCCCCTCCCTCCGACCCGACCACTGTAAGCACGAGATGCACTCGCACGCGTGAGCCGGTCGAGGGGCGCACGGGATCCGAGGTCGGAGTACGCGCTCCCGGGCCGCCCCGTACGCTGGACGGCACCGATGATGCGAGGGAGGGCGCATGCAGCTGCAGCTGCCTCGGCTCACCGACGGACGTCGTGCCGGCCTGCTCGCGGCCGTCGCCGTCTACCCGCTCACCCGCATCGCGGGCACGATCCCGCGCCCGACCGTCGACCGCGCGATCGTCTCCGGAGCGGGCATGGCCGTCGCCTACGTCGCTGCCACGTCGACCACCAACGTCGTGCGCGACCTCGTCGGTGCCAGCACCGAGAAGCAGCGCGACCGGCGTACCGCAGTCGTCACCGGGGTCCTCGCCGTGGCCGCGGCCGGAACCGCCTACGTCCTGCGCCGTCGCGCACGAGCGCTGGCCGAGACCGAGGAGCGGTTGCCCCTCGCGCCGGCCGTCGTCGGCTCCGCGGCCGAGGTCGTCGCCGTGTCCTGCGCGGCGGCCGCTCTCGTGGCAGGCAGCGACACGCTCGGCTACCGCCTGCCCGAGTCGATCCGCCCGCGGCATCCCGTCGTGGTCATCCTCGGCGAGATCGGCGTCGGCGCCGCGCTGGCCGCCGCCTCCCGCCACCCGCGCTTCCTGCGCTACTTCACCCTCCCGCCGCGCGAGGGCACCCCGCCCACGCGCATCGAGTTCCAGTGGGGCGCGAGCCTCCCGGTCGCCGCAGCCCGCGCAGCCGGCGTCGCTGCCGTCGCGCTCGGCGTCGTCGCCCTCGAGGCCCACCTCGTCGACTACCTCGCGCGCGGCATGACCGGCGACGACGATCCCGGCGATCTCGCGCGCATGCTGGGTCACGCGTCGGTCGGCGTCGTGATCGCCGCCGGCACGGTCGTCGCGCTGTCGTTCTACTCCTCGCGCGTCGCCGTCGAGGAGAAGGTGCTCGAGGAGGCGTACGCCGCCGTGCCCGAGCGCAGCGGCGTCACTGGCGGCCCGGACTCGGCG
Organism: Candidatus Nanopelagicales bacterium; assembly: GCA_035702165.1. Classification (GTDB taxonomy): domain Bacteria; phylum Actinomycetota; class Actinomycetes; order S36-B12; family CAIYMF01; genus Longivirga. Next base: position 4,833 of record DASSQW010000208.1, on the reverse strand, counting down.
TACGACTTCCGCGATCTCGGTCGCGAGGGACGGCGCTTCATCTCCCAGGCCTACACCGGGCGCGAGCTGCACCACGTGCTCGGTGTGGAGGCGAGCGACCCCGTGCGTGCGATGCTGCCGCTCGGCGCGCAGAGCGGCGACCTCGCCGCCGACGCCGCGCTGCTGGTCGCGGAGGTCGAGCGCCTCGGCGGCTTCGCGAAGGGCACGATCGTGCTCTCGGCGCCGACGGGCGACGGCTACGTCTCCTACGTGCACACCGAGACCGTCGAGCTCCTCACCGCAGGCGACTGCGCCACCGTGACGGTTCCGTACGCCCAGGTGCCGTCTGCGCTCGCGATGCCCAGGCGCAGGCAGGCCGCGACGGCGTACGCCGCCTACGCGCGAGCCCTCGCGGCGCGTGCCCGCGAGCTGAACCCGGGCGTGCGGCTCTACGCGTTCGGCGAGTCGCTCGGGTCGATCGTGGCGCTCGACGGCTTCGGCGCGACGCTCGCCGAGGAGCTCGAGGCGATCGGCTTCCACGGCGGCGTCTACGCCGGCGTCCCGATCTACTCGCACACCGACCGTGCCTTGCGCCCGGCGCATCCGTCCGTGCGCGAGCAGCGCGGGCTGCAGTACGCCACCGGTCGCGAGCAGGCGCTCCAGGCGCGGCCGGGGCACCTCAACGTCACCCACCCGACCGACCCCGTCGCGCTCGCGGACCCGTCGAGCCTCGTGCGCCACCAGGTCGACTACTGGGGCCGTCCGACCGGAACGCACGTCCCGGTGATCTCCTTCCTGGTCGAGCTCGCCGACGTCAAGAACGCGATGAACCTGCGGCCCGGCGAGTTCACGCCGTCGCCCGGGCACGACTACCGCTACGACACCGCCGCCGCGGTCGCGCGCGCCTACGGGCTCTCCTTCGAGCAGGAGGAGCTCGTGGAGAAGGCGTTGCGCGAGCGCGAGCTGCAGTGGTCGGTGCGCCGCCTGCTCGCCCGCCGGATCGGGGCGGCGCGCGACACCGTGCTGGGACAGCTCAAGTCGTGGGGGGTCGACCCGGCCTCGCTGCGCGAGCGCTTCACCGACGACGACGGCGCGGTGCCGTCGTGGCTGGCGGCCGTGGTCCCCGACTCCGCCCTCGAGCCCACCGCCACGGACTGACCGCCCGCCGCGCATCACGCGGGCGTCGTCGCGAACCGGCGCTGCGCCTCAGGACTCCCAGCGCACCTCGAGCCCGGATCCCACGTGGTGGGCCCACGGCTGCAGCGCCTTCTCGGCCGCGGCGCGGTCGGCCTTGGTGAGGCGGACGAGCGGGGTCGCGGTGACGACGCCGCGCTTGCCCTTCGTGCTGCGCGTCCAGGTCGCGAGCACCCGGCCGCGGCGTACCAGCGTGGAGCGGAACATCCCGTTGCCGCCGGGCACCACGGCGTCGAACTGGTCCTTCTCGAGGAAGAGCGACCGGTCCTTGTAGCCGAGCATGTACTCGTCGAACCCCGGCAGGGCGTGCACCTCTGCGTCATCTGGCAGGTCGGCGTCGAGGAGCGCGGGGTCGAGGTGCACGGTCGCGCCGTCGAGCTCGGCGCTCGCGAGCGCGTCTCCGGCGAGCGCGATCGCCTGCTTGGCCTCGGTGGCGTTCAAGCCGGTCCACCCCTGGAAATCCTGGCGCGTCGTCGGCCCGTGGCTGCGGAAGTAGCGCGTCGCGATGAGCGCGAGCGCCTCCTCGCGGCTCGGTCGCACCGGGTCGGGCACCCAGTCGTCGAGCAGCACGAAGGTCTGCTCGCCGTCGACGTCGGGCGCGATCGCCGACACTCCGCGCTGGCTGGCGTACCAGAGCAGGTGGTAGCCGAGGTTGTTCGTGATCGGTACGCCGGCGTCCTCGATCGCCGCGAGCAGCTGCGCGCGGGTGAGCCGCCGCCCACCGGCGAGGCGCTCGCCGACGATCTCGACCGCGCGGTCGGCGACGGAGTCCTCGAGTCCGAGGTACTGGCGGCGCTTCGCCGCGCCAGCGAGCGCCTTGCTGCCGATCACCTCGAGCATCCAGTGGGCGTCGCGCGACGGGACGAGGTGCACGGTGCCGCGCATGGGCCAGGTGCGCAGGGCCTCGCGCCGCTCGAGCGCCGCCGTGACCTCCGCCTGCGTGGCCCCGCTCAGGCGCGCACCGAGCGACCACAGCCCGCTGGCGTTGTCCTGCGCCTGCATCGCACCGAGGTGGGTGACGATCTCGTCGACCGACGCGGGCGACGACGCGCCCGCTGGGCGCGGGCTCACGAGCAGCGCAGCCATCCGCAGCGCACGTGCGTGGTCGGCCGGAAGTGTCGTCATCGCGCCCTCCCTGGGTACGCGGTCAACCTACGACGTGGCTCCGACGCGAGCGGGTGGCGAGGGTCACGGCTAGCCTGCGGCGTGTGGGTGCCGACGGCGACGACCTGGCGCGGAACCGGGCGCTGTGGTCGGTCGTGAACGAGCAGTTCACCGACGCCGCGGCCGACGCCTCGTGGCGCTCCGACGAGGTCGTGTGGGGCCTGTTCCGCGCACGCGACAGCGAGCTCGGCGTGGTGGGCGACGTCGCGGGCCTGGACGTGGTCGACCTCGCCGGCGGGACGGCGTACGTGGCCGCCTGGCTGCACCGCCGCGGTGCTCGCGTCGTGTCGCTGGACCTGTCGGGGGCGCAGCTCGCGACCGCGCGGCGCTGCCAGCAGCTCTACGGCCCGGTGTTCCCGCTGCTGCAGGCGGATGCCCAGCGGCTCCCGCTGCGCTCGGCGTCGTACGACCTGGTGCTGTCCGAGCACGGGGCTGCCGCGTGGTGCGACCCGGAGCGCTGGGTGGCCGAGGCGGCGCGCGTGCTACGCCCGGGTGGGCGGCTGGTGTTCCTCACCAACAGCCTGCTGTCGGCGCTGTGCGTACCCGAGGACGAGGGTGCAGCCCACGAGCGGCTGCTGCGCGGTCAGCGCGAGGTGCGCACCGTCACGTGGCCGGGCGGCGGAGTGGAGCACCATCCCTCGCACGGCGACTGGATCCGCGTGCTGACGTCGCACGGCTTCGTCGTCGAGGCGCTGCACGAGCTCTACGCGCCCGATGACGCGCGCGATCACGAGTACTACGACATCGCGACGGCCGACTGGGCGGCGCGGTGGCCCGCCGAGGAGCTGTGGTCCGCGCGCCTTGGCGGCTCCGGCCTCACGAGGCCTTGACCGTCACGTAGTTCGACGCACCAGCCAGCAGCGTCGTCGTGGCCGGCGTGACGACCCGCAGCAGGGTGGTGCCGCGCGACGTGGGCCGGAACGCGTAGCTCAGCACCCCTAGGGACGACGTCCGGGTGATCAGCACCGTGCGCCAGCGACCCGAGAGGTACCGCTGGACCCACGCGACCATCGTGCGCCGCGGCGCCAACCGGATCGTGACGGGCACGGTCGAGCCCACCCGGACGCTGCGCGCCAGGAGCGTGCTCGACGACGACAGGCTCGCCCGCTCGATGGGACGTACGCCCACGACGACAGCCTTCGACCCCACGACGGACGGGTACATGTAGCCCTGGGCCGGGATGAGGGCCATGAACGTCGATGTCGCCCCGAGCGCGGACGGCGTCCACGACGCTGTGCCGTCGGCTCCCGTGGTGGATGTGCCGATCTTCACCCACGTCGTCGATGGAGCGGCGCGTCGCCACAGTTCGACCGGCATCCCTGCGAGAGAAGCAGCGCCGACCGTGCCGGAGGACACAGCGCGCCGCACAGCGACCTTGATCACCGGGCGCGCCGCGTAGGCGGCAGTGGTCGGGGCGATGAGGGTCGCGCTGTCGCTCGACGACGTGCCGGCGACGAACGTGACCGTGGTCGGCGTGTAGTGGGTCGAGTCGGAGCTCCAGCGGTAGAACGCGGCCGTGTAGGTCTGGCCAGGCACCAGGTTGTAGGCGATCCACGTCCGTCCCGACAACAGGCCGCCGTACGGGGGAGCGGGCGTGGCCGGCGGCGCGGTGCCGGCGACGATCGCCGCCGACTCGGGATCGGCGCGGAAGCGGAACAGCACGGAGGACGTGCTTGCGTCCCACGCCCACTCGATCCCCGGCACCGCGCCCAGGGACGTCGTCGGGCTCGCGCCAGGGACGGTCAGGGACGTCGCCGCGCTGGCATTGCCCTGGATGTCGACCGTGAACGCGGTGAACGTGCGTTCGTCGGCAGGGTTGTAGCGCCCTGGGTCGAGAACCGCGGTGAGCGGGACGTCGACCGCCGCGGCCCCGGGCGCCACGGAGGCCGACCCGCCCGCGTCGGTGCGGCCGATGCAGTCGTCCGGCGTGGCGGGAACGGCAGAGCCCTTCTCCTCGCAGACGAGCACGTGATCGACGTCAGGTGCGTCGCCCGGAGTCAGCGTGATCGTCGGGTAGTTCCTGAGCGGCTCGGACAGCGTCAGACCCGTCGGGGAGGGGGGTGCCGTCGTGTCGACCAGGGGTGAGCCGAAGGCGAACGCCGAGGCACCGGTCCGGAACGACGGCTGCACGGTGCGCACCGCCACCCGGTACGCCGTGGTGCTGCGCAGCGGGCCGTCGTACATGGTGCCTGGTGGCGTCGCGTACCGACGGAGCACGTAGATGTGCGGTGTGGTGCTGCCGTCGGTGATGAAGTCGTCGAGCCTCACGTCGAAGCTGGAGCTCGGCGACTCGCTCAGGGTGATGCCCACGCTGAGCCCCGACACGGCGGGCGGCGTGACGGTGACGGTGAGGGCTCCCTCGTCCGCTTGCACCGAGACCTGCGCGGACGGCAGCCCGGACTCCGGGGTCACGACGTCGGAGCGGACCAGCAGGCTCCCTGCGGTCGAGTCCGTGGCTGCGACCCAGGTGCCGTCGGGCAGCGGTGCGGCCAGCTG
>DASSQW010000207.1:0-6617 GCA_035702165.1 Candidatus Nanopelagicales bacterium | reverse complement strand
TAGGTCGTCGCGGTCACCTGCTGGTCGACGAGCCGTCCGGGCTCCACGACCGCGTGCAGCCGCACCGACGGCCACGAGTCGCGGTTGTCGCCGATGTCGCCGAGCCAGATCACCGGGCGCCCACGCGGGTCCGTGTCCGTGGCGACCGCCTCGAGGTCGCGCGCGCCGATCCCGCCGACACGGATCCGTGCGAGCGTGCGGCACGTCGTGCCGTCGACGGCGTACAGATACGGACCGCCGCCGGAGTCGTTGTGCACCCAGTAGACGCCGGGATGACGGCGCGACCACGTGATCCCGCTGATCTCGACCAGCCGCGGGTCGGAGAACCGGCACAGCACGTGCGGACCGTCGGCAGCGCGCGACGCACCCGGTGCACCGAACGTCGCGACAGCGATCACGGCGGCCGCGATCGCCACGCGCAGAGGAGCTCTCACGCTCGGGCGCGCTCGAGCTCGGGAGCAATCCTGGTCGCGAGGGCGGGCACGACGTCCCACTCGGCCGCGAGCCGGTCGTAGTCGGCGAGATCCTCGCGCGAGGGCCTCGCGCCGGTACGCACCGCGCGCAGCATCAGATTGCGGTTCGTGTGCTCGTCGCTCACGAACTCGACGACGTCGACGCGGTAGCCGACGATGCGCAGCAGCGACGCGCGGAAGGTGTCGGTGAGGACGTCGAGGAACCGCTCGCGCAGGAGGCCGAAGCGCGCGACAAGGGAGTACGGCGACGGCACCTGCGACCGGGCGACCTGCGCCTGCAGGTCGTGGTGGCAGCACGGCGCGGCGAGCACGACCGACGAGCCCCACCGCACTGCGCGAGCGAGCGCGTCGTCGGTGGCGGTGTCGCAGGCGTGCAGGGCCACGACGACATCGGGCGCCGGCTCCCCGTCGGCGTCGGCGATCGTCGCCGCCTCGAAGGTGAGCTCGTCGGCCCATCCGAGACGGGACGCGAGCTCGGCGTTGCGGTCGCGGAACTGCTCGCGAACGTCGACCCCGTGCACGAGCACCGGCAGGCCCTGCACGCGGGCGAGCCACACGTAGGCGCCGACCGTGAGGTAGGCGTGCCCGCAGCCGAGATCGACCACGCGCCACGGGTTCTCGGGCGTCGGCTCGTGCAGGGCTCCCGCTGTGCGGGCGTCCTCGAGCGACGAGGCGAGCAGTCGCACGAACTCCTCGACCTGGCGATGCTTGTCCTGCTTGCTCGGCTTGATCCGCCCGTCGCCGTCGGCGACTCCGACCGCCTGCAGGAAGGCGCGCACGTCGGGGTGCTCCGCGTCGAGCAGCCGCGCCTTCACGCGGTCGTGCGCCGCGATCGAGGGAGCGGGTGCCGACCGCGGCGCACGGTGCACGAAGGCGTCGCCCTTCTTCGTGATGCGTACCTGCACGACCTCGTCCGCGGTCTCGACGTGCCAGTTGCCGAAGCCCTGATCGAGCAGCGCGTCGACCGCCGCGCCCGCGGATGCGGAGTCGTGGTTCGACGTGTGGGCCTGGCGCTCGTCGTACGCCGTCACCTGCAGGCGCACGCCGCCCTTGAGCGCGACGGGTCGCAGCTCGACGCGGCGCCACTCCAGGGGCACCCCGCGCCGCTTGCCCGCACCGACGGCCCGCACGAGCGACGCGGTGTCGAGAAGCAGGGCGCGCACATCGGCGCGCGCCTCGTCCCAGGCGACCGGCACGGTCAGGTGGTCGCTTCCGACAGGCGCTCGGCCAGCAGCCGCAGCGCCGTGAGGTCGCCGCCGCGCGCGACCTCGTGCTCCCCGGGACGGCCCCACAGGTGGAGCAGCAGTGCCGACGGCTCGCCGGCGACGAGGGCCTCGCCGTCCGCCCCGCCCGGGGTCACCTCCGCCGAGGTGGGGTTGAGCGCCACGGTCCACGAGTGCTCGCCGGTGGACACGAGCACCCGCTGGCCCGCGGCGCCCTCCTGGACCTCGTCCCAGTCCCAGGTGAGCCAGCCGAGCAGCTCGTCGATGCCGTCGGCGGCGAGGTCGGGAGCGACGGGAGCAGCTCCGTCAACGCCGTACCGCGCGGACTCGGCGTCCCACCGGTGCACAGCGGTCTCCTGCGCCATCCGGCGCTGCCAGAAGCCGACCGTCTGCTCGGGCGGCCACCAGGTCCACGACGGCGTCGCCGGGTCCCGGTCGAGGTGCGCACGCAGCGCGTCGTACTCGGCACGCACGAGCGTCCGTGGGTCGTCGTCGTCCGCCAGCGCGCCCCAGCCGCCCGCGGGTGCTTCACCGGGCTGGCCGTCGATGAGGAACCCGGCGTTCTTGTGGCGGTAGACGCCGAGCACGTGCGACAGCAGGTCGCGCACCGTCCAGCCCGGGCAGCCGGGCACGTCGCGGGACAGGTCGTCCGCCGCGTCGAGCAGCGCGGCCAGGTCGGCGTCGGTGCGCGCGAGATAGTCCTGCGCTGCGAGCCGGGTGCCGTCGATGCTGGGCTGCTCCATACCGCCATGCTAGGCGGCGGTGCTGCTCCGCACGGCTTCGGCTGCTTCCTCCCGCCGCGCCTCGGATGCCGAACTCCTCGCCTAGGCTGCGACCGTGACGACGCGCGGCGACTCGGGCGCCATGTCCACCGCCGGGCTGGTCGCGGCGGCCGTCGTGGTGGCGGTGGTGGTCGGTCTCATCGCCGGCGCCGTCTGGGGGCAGATCGGCTCGGGCGGCTCGAGCGCTGCGTCGCCGACCGCGGAGCCCTCGACCGGGACGTCCTCCGCGAGCCCCGAGCCGACCTCGACGTCGGCGGCGCCGAGCGACTCGCCCACGACCACGCCGACGAGCTCGTCGGCCACCCCGACCACCCCGCCCGGCCCGACGCCGACCGGCTCCGCTCCTCCGGCGCCCGCGACCACGACCACGGTCGTTCCCGGCTGGCGGCTGGGATCATGGCGGATCACGAACACCGGCGGCACGCTCGGCGTCGACACCACGGCGCGCAACACCGGCACCGCGACCGCGAGCGCGAACCTGGTGCTCTACGTCTACGTCGACGGCGCCCTCATCGCGACCACGACCGCGACGGTCACCGACGTCCCGGCGGGCGGCAGCGTGGCGGTGCACTTCTCGGGGAGCGACCCGTGGAAGCCGGGCCAGAAGGTGCTGCTGCTGGCGCTGGCCTGATCAGGCCCCGCCGCGCCACCACGCGACGAGCACGAGCCCGAGGCTGACGACGAGCACGCCGATCGTGATGTAGCGGCGGCTGCGCGGGTCCACCCGGCCAGCGTACGTCGAGCCCGCACCGGCCCCGGGGTAGCCTCGGCCCGTGCCCTCCGACGACCGCGCCGACGCGCCGATCGACCTCGCGCACCTCGCGCCCGTCGACGTCGACGGCGTGCGTGCCGTGGCCACCGGCACCGTCGTCTGGACGGTCCTGCTGGTGCTGTGCCTGCTGCTGCGCGACCAGCTGGCGTCGGCGGGCCGGGGATGGTGGACCGGCGTGTGCCTGGCCGGCGCCCTGCTCGGTGCCGTCGGCCTGGTCTTCGTGCGGTGGCGGCGCGACCGGATCGCCGCACGTCGCGCTGCTGCGTCCTAGTCGAGCGGTGTCGACTCCGCCTGCGCACGAGCCGCGGCCGGGGCGCTCGGGACGCTGGCCCACGGGGTCTGCGCCGGGCCGTACACGCGCACCTGCGTGACCGTCGTCCGCGAAAGGCCGGCGATCGTGACGCGCGGCGCCGCGAACTTCTCCGACGGCGGGTACCGGAAGGTCCACCCGCCCGCGAGGCCGTCGGCGCCGGTGACCACGCTGGCGATCCGTGCACGCGTCGAGACGGTCATCCAGCCGCCGGTGCTGTCGGTGAACGTCGCCATGGTGCGCGTGCTGTTGATCGACTGCAGCGTCCACCGCGGATCGAGCTGGAGGACCTGGTTCATCCGCCCCGACACACCGGTGTCGACGAGGCGCAGGCTGTTGCGGACCGGGTCGACCGTGATCGATCGCGTCTGCGTGAGCCCGTACGGCGCCCCTGTGAGGAGCACGGACGCGAGCGACGAGGTCTGGCTGCTCGAGGTGCGGGAGATGACGGCAGCGGGCACGAAGGTGCGGCTCGCGATCCGCGCGACGTTGTGCGCGATGTTCGACCGCGACCACGCGGACGCGTCGCCGGCGGTGTAGTCGGCGGTGCCGGGATCGACGAGCACCGGGCGTCCGGTCGCCCACCAGACCACGGAGCCGCGGTCCTGGTGGCCGTGCATGCGGGTCGGGCCGCCGAAGCGCACGGCGTAGAAGTCGTCCGGGGCCTTCCACGACCAGCGGCCCGTGAGCACACCGACGTAGGGGTCGATCATGACCAGTCGCCGTTGCGCGACGACCGGAGCAGGCAGCGCCTCCTGGTCGCCGAAGTTGACCGGGACGCCGGCCGGGTTGCGCGCGTACTCGGTCGCGCTGCGAGCCCGCACCAGCACGGTGTCGATGTGCGTCGCTAGGGCTTCGTGGCCGAGCGCGCGCACCCTCGCAGCCGCGTCGGACCAGACCAGGACGTTCGACACGTGGTAGGCGAGCGACTGCTCGATGCTCAGGCCGACCGGCGTGAACGAACCATCGATCGCGGCCGCCATGCGGGCGATCGCGGCGTCGCGCCAGTCCGACCGGCCCAGCAGCGCCGCGGTGTCGAGGAGCGACAGGTTCGCGAGCAGGCCGTGGTTGTGCGGCTTGGTGCGCGGCGGGCCGTAGTAGCGCGCGGGGTCGAGGTTGGCCGTGACCAGCGCGGTGATGAGCGGGACGAGCCGTGGGTCATGGGTGACGGTGTAGAGGCAGTTGAGGCTGTTCTCGCGGCGCATGGTGACGCCTTCGCTCCACACCGGGTCGGTCACGACCCGGTTGTCGGGCCGCCAGGCGAGCGAGGCCGCGAGACTCACGACGAGCGGCTCGATCACGCTCGTGTCGCCGCTGTCGCGCGCCTCGCGCAGCAGACCGGGCAGCCACATCAGGCCGTACCCGTGCAGCTGGTAGACGGTGTCGGTCGAGGTCACGGTGCGCCAGTTGCCCTCGGTCATGAACGACTGGTCGTAGGAGTAGCCGAAGGCGACGTCGTCGACGGTCCATCCGCCGGCGGTGCGGGTGGCGGTGTAGCCGCCCTGGCCGCAGCCGTCGAGCTGGGTGAGGTCGTACGCCGGCCCAGCGGCGGTCGCGGTGGTCGGGGCGACGAGCGCAGCGAGCAGCGCGGCCGACGCGACCACGACGAAGCGACGGACCCTGCGTCGCGGCGCACTGCGCACCCGCACCTGTCGACCTCCCCCGTCGTCCCGCGGACTCGTCTCGATGCTAGGAGCGCCGGCTGCCGCCACGCGCGCCGGGCGTGGGCCCGTGCGCGGGATCAGCCGAGGATCTCGTCGGGCTCGATGTCCTCGACGTCGGCGAGCTCGGAGTCGTCCGAATCGTCCTCGTCGTCCTCGTCCTCGTCGTCGTCGTCGTCCTCGTCGTCGTCATCGTCGTCCTCGTCGTCTGACTCGTCGTCGTCCTCGAGGTCGTCGTCGGCCGCGACGTCGTCGGCGGTGTCCTCGATCAGGTCGTCGTCCTCGTCGTCCTCGTCGTCCTCGAGGTCGTCGTCCGTCGCGAGGTCGTCGTCGTCCTCGTCGTCGTCGCGTGCCGTCTCGGCCTCGGCGAGAGCCGCGAGCTCGGGGCTGTCGGCGTCGAGGAAGACCCGGTCGTCGCCCGCGATTCCGCGTCCGTCGTCCACGACGTCGTCGTCCGCCGTCGCGGCCTCGACGTCGTCGGCCGTGGGCGCACCGGGAGCGCGCAGCGGCTCGAGCTCCTCGGCCTCGTCGTCGATGACCGGGCGCGGGGCGGGGAGGGCCGCGAGGTCGACCACCTCGACCACGCCGTCGTCGACGGCGATGCCCGTGACCGGCACACCGGTGCCGTCGATCGGGCGCACGCTCGAGTGCGCGCCGCAGCCGTAGCCGAGCGCGACGATGCGGCCGTCGGCGCCGAGGGGGTTCGCGCACGCGCCGAAGACCTGGCCGAGCGAACCGCCGATCGGCAGCAGGAAGCCGCACGACGCGCAGTGCGCTGGCGCGGCCTTGGCCATCGGCGACTCCGGGCCGAAGTCGCCGTCGTACCAGCGGTCGGCGGCCACGCCGCGGCCGTACGGCGAGAGCACGGTCTCGCGGCCGAGGCCGAGCTGCCACTGCTCGGGCCGCAGCGGGGCGATGTCGACCGTCGTCTCGTCGGCGGCGTCGAGCGCGTCGGCTCCGGAGAAGCCGGGCTCCAGCCGGGGGTCGTCGAGGGGCGTCGGGTGCAGGTCGCCGGGGCCGAGGTCGCCGGGACGGACCCGCTGCTCCCACGGCACCCAGGCGGGGGCGAGCAGGGAGTCGGCGCCGGGCAGCAGGACGACCTCGGCGACGGTGACGTCGTCGGAGCCGGGGGTGCGCGCCAGCGACACGGCCCAGCGCCAGCCGCGGTAGCCGCGGTCGAGGCAGACGAAGTAGTGGGTGACGAGGTGGTCGTCCTCGGCCACCGCCTCCACGTGCTCGCCGACGTGCGCGGCGTGGGGGGCTGTCTCGAGCACCGCGTTGCGCGCGAGGTCGACGGCCGAGGCGAGCACGGCGTCCGGGGTGCTGGTCACGGGCCCATCCTCGCCCACGTGCGGCCGGCGGCGCCACGCGGCCCCGTTCGGAGCAACTCCGCGCC
>DASSQW010000206.1:0-14455 GCA_035702165.1 Candidatus Nanopelagicales bacterium | reverse complement strand
CGGGTCAGAAAGACCAGGCGATCATGACGTGGGACGTCGGGGGCTCCCCGCCTGCGGCGGTATAGGTGGCCTTCGCGGCGTCGTTGTCGTCGTCGGTGAGGACGAACATGCCGTAGCAGCCCCGCTCCCGCGCGAGGTCGGCCAGCGCCTCGACGAGCGCCCGCCCGTGCCCGCGGCGCTGCGCCGCCGGATCGACCGCGAGCTCGTAGAGGAACATCTCGGTTCCCTTGTCGGGGTGGGTCGTCTCGACGCCGGACACGAAACCCACCACCCGGCCCCCGTCGCGGGCGAGCAGCAGGTGGTGCTGCGGGTCGTCGAGGAACCGGCGTACGGCGTCGTCCCGCACGGCGTCGTCGAAGAGCGGTGCCGCCTCGCGCACCTGCTCCTCGGTGGTGGCCCGCTCGATCACGCGAACGCCTTCCCGAGCCGGTCGAGCGCTTCCTGCAGCACGTGCGGCTGCTTGCAGAACGCCCAGCGCACGAACGGCTTCCCGGCCTCGGGGTCGTCGTGGAACACCTCGTGCGGGATGGCGACGACGCCGGCCCGCTGCGGCAGGTCGCGGCAGAACGCCCATCCGTCGGCGTACCCGAGCGGACGGACGTCGGTCGTCGCGAAGTAGGTGCCCTGGGGCACCGTCGTCGGGAAGCCGAGCGCCGCGAGGCCGTCGCACAGCAGGTCGCGCTGGCGCTCGAGGCCGTCGCGGAACTCCGACCAGTACGGGTCCGGCAGAGCGAGGCCCTCGACGACGGCCCACTGGAACGGGCCGCCCGACACGTAGGAGAGGTGCTGGCGCGGCACGCGCACAGCCGCGACGAGGTCGGTGGGACCCGTCGCCCAGCCGACCTTCCACCCCGTCAGCGACAGCGACTTGCCGGCGCTGCCGATCGTGACGGTGCGCTCGGCCATGCCCGGGAGGGTCGAGAACGGCACGTGCTCGGAGCCGGAGAACACGAGGTGCTCGTAGGCCTCGTCGCTGATCACCCAGAGGTCGTGCTCCTCCACGAGCGCGGCGATCGCGGCGAGCTCGTCGCGCGTGAAGACGCTGCCCGTGGGGTTGTGCGGCGAGTTCAGCAGGAGCAGCCGCGTCCGCGAGGTGATCGCGGCGCGGAGCGCCTCGGCGTCGGGGCGGAACGTGCCCGCGGTGAGCGGCACCTCGACCCGGGTGCCGCCCGCGAGGGAGACCGCGGCGGCGTACAGGTCGAACCAGGGGGAGAACATGACGACCTCGTCGCCGTCGTCGACGAGCGCGAGCAGAGCGGCCGCGATCGCCTCCGACGCGCCCGTCGCGACGCAGATGTCGGTGGTCCAGTCGAGGTCGATGCCGTAGAAGCGCCGCTGGTGCGCCGCGATCGCCTGCCGCAGCTCGGGCAGGCCGTGCGCGGGCGGGTACTGGTTGCCACGCCCCTCCTCGATCGCGCGGATCGCGGCGTCCTTCACGACCTGCGGGCCGTCGGTGTCGGGGAAGCCCTGACCGAGGTTGACCGAGCCGGTGGCGACCGCGAGGGCGCTCATCTCGCCGAACACCGTCGTCGCATGCTCGCGCATGCGCGGGACGAGCGGCGGCTGTCGTCGGGTCACGGGGCCGAGGCTACGTCGGCGGACGCCCGCGAGGGTGCCAGGATGCTCGGGTGACGACGTTGGTGGTGACCGGGGGCTCCCGCGGGATCGGTGCGGCCGTCTGCGTGGAGGCGGCTGCGGCCGGGTGGGACGTCGTCGTCGACTACGCGCGCGACACCGCGGCCGCCGACTCCGTCGTACGCCGGATCCGCGACGTCGGTGGCGAGGCGCTCGCCGTGCAGGCGGACGTGAGCGACGCCGAGCAGGTCGAGGCGCTCTTCGCCGCCGCGGACGCGTGGCGCGGGCCGGTCACCGGGCTCGTGAACAACGCGGGTATCCCCGGTGGTCAGGCGCGCGTCGACGAGGTCGCGCCCGAGGTCGTGCAGCGCGTGCTGGCCGTCAACGTCGCCGGCCCGTTCCTCTGCGCTGCCGCCGCGGTGCGCCGGATGTCGTCACGCCATGGCGGATCCGGCGGATCGATCGTCAACATCACCTCGCGCGCCGCGGTGCTCGGCAGCCCGGGCGAGTTCGTGCACTACGCCGCCAGCAAGGGCGCGCTCGACACGCTCACCGTCGGCCTAGCGCTCGAGGTGGCCGCCGAGGGGATCCGTGTGAACGGCGTGGCCGTCGGCCTCGTCGACACCGACTTCCACGCCGCCGCGGGGGAGCCCGGTCGCGCCGACCGCATGCGCCCGAGCATCCCGATGCAGCGCTCGGGCACGCCCGAGGAGGTCGCGGCCGCAGTGGTGTGGCTGCTGTCCGACGCCGCGTCGTACACCACCGGCAGCACGCTCGCCGTCACCGGCGGGCGCTGACCCCAGCGAGAGGACGCACATGACGACGGCCCTGGTGACCGGCGCGACCGCAGGGATCGGCGCGGAGTTCGCCCGCCAGCTCGCGGCCCGCGGCGACGACCTCGTGCTCGTGGCGCGCGACGGCGACCGGCTCGCGGCGTACGCCGAGGAGCTGCGTGGACGCCACCGCATCGAGGTCGAGGTGCTCGTGGCCGACCTGACCGACCGCGCTCAGCTCGGGAGCGTCGAGGAGCGACTGCGCGACGCCGGACGGCCGGTCGACCTGCTCGTGAACAACGCCGGGTTCGGCGTCAACCAGCTCTTCCTCGGCGGCGACGTCGACGCCGAGCAGTCGATGCTCGACGTGCTGGTCACCGCCGTCATGCGCCTCACCCACGCCGCGCTCCCCGGCATGGTCGCGCGCGGCACCGGCGGCGTGATCAACGTGTCGAGCGTCGCCGGCTTCATCGCCGGCGGCACGTACAGCGCGGCGAAGTCGTGGTGCACCGTCTTCTCCGAGTCGGTCGACCGCCAGGTCGCGGGCACGGGCGTCACGGTGATGGCGCTGTGCCCCGGCTTCACGCACACCGAGTTCCACCAGCGCGGCGGCATGGACGTGTCGCACCTGCCGGACTGGATGTGGCTCGACGCCCCCGACCTCGTGCGCGGCGCGCTCGCGGACTTCCGTCGCGGCAAGCCGGTGTCGGTGCCGGGTGCGCAGTACAAGACCATCCGTGTGCTCACGTCGGTGCTGCCGCGCCCGCTCGTACGCCGCGCCTCGGGCGTCCGCGGCCCGGACCGCGCGCGCCGCTAGCGCTCGCGGCGCTCAGCGCGGCAGGACGCGCGCGCCCTGGTCGCAGCGCGGCGGCGCCACGGCGTCGCCCCGGCGCGGCGGGTCGTAGGGACGTGGCCGCCGGTCACGCATCGAGACTCACCGCCCGCGTGATCGCCGCGACCGCCGCTGGGTCCCCGGTGCGGTCATGCACGTCGAGCGCGACGTCGGCGAGCTTGAGCACGTGCTCGCCGCCGTGGCGCAGCGCTGCGTCCCACGCGTCGTCGACCGCGACGGGCTCCGGAACGTCTGCGAGGCCCGCAGGCAGGTAGCACGAGAGCACGGCCGCCGTGGCCGACCAGGCGTAGGCGTAGGCGTCCGCCCAGAGCTCCGGCGGAAGCGACGGAAGGGTGCGCGCCACGGCGTGCGGCGCGGTCGCAGCGTGCACGAGCATCGTCGGGTTCCCGTGCGCCGCACGGGGATACAGGCCCACCACGACGTCGACGAGGTCGGCCAGCGCCTCCGGTACGTCGTCCGGCGCAGCCATCGCGCCCACGTGCGAGGGCCACGCCTCCACCGCGCCGAGACGGCCCAGCCGGTCGCGGATGCCGCCCTCCTGCACCGCGATCCGCGGTACGCCGGGCACCAGCGCCGACGCGTGCGACGAGCCGAGCAGCGTCACGTGCGGCACCGGCTGCCACCGCCCGGCCCAGTAGCCGAGCGCCTGCGCCAGCTCCGCGCGGCGCACGGAGTTGTCCTCGGCACGCAGCGCGAGGACGGCGTGCCCGGTGCGGATCACGCCGTGCGTCGCGCCCGCCGCGATCCCGGGGAGAAGCCGCGGCCACCAGTCGGCGAGCACCTCCTCCCACGGGCGCTCCTCGACCGCGCGCTCGAAGCGCGCGATCCAGTCGCCCAGCCGTGCCGGGTCGCCGAGCGCATCGCGCTCGTCGTCGGCGCCCGCGATCGGACGTCGCTCCGCCGGAAGGTCGTCGAGCCGCTCGGCGTACTCCTCCACCCAGGCGTGCACGGCCGACCCGGCGTTGCGACGGGCGAGGACGTCGACGGCCATCGGGCCGTGGTTCGACATCCAGCCGTCCCACTCCGGGCCGGTGCGGTGCAGGCGCTCGAGCGCCTCGTCGTAGGTTCCTGTCTGCATCGTGGTCATGGCACCATCACAGGACATCAAGTGGACTTGAGGTCAAGCGATGAAGGCAGACGACCTGCTCTCGATCGGCGAGGTTGCGCACCGCAGCGGCCTCGCGCCCAGCGCGCTGCGCTACTACGAGGATCTCGGGCTGATCACCAGCACCCGCACCGCCGGCGACCGCCGGCGCTACCGTCGCGCGGTGCTGCGCAGGCTGGCGGTGATCCGCAGCGCGCAGAACGTCGGGCTCTCGCTCGACGAGATCGCCGCGGCCCTCGCGACGCTGCATCCCGAGGAGGCGCCGACCAAGCGCGAGTGGCACCGCATCAGCGCCGCCTGGCGTCCGGCGCTCGACGCGCGGATCGCGGCCCTGCAGGCGCTGCGCGCCAACCTCGACACGTGCATCGGATGCGGCTGCCTGTCGATGCGCCAGTGCTCCCTCTACAACCCGCAGGACGAGCTCGGTGAGACCGGCCCGGGACCGCGTCGCAAGGTGGCCGTCCTCGACCCGGCGTACGACGACGACTGAGCCTCACCGGCACCTGCTGGACGCACGTCGCCATCGACCAGGTCGCCGAGCGGATGCGGAGCTCGGTGAGCGCAACCGGTCAGCGGCGCGCGATCTCCGCGATCGCGGCTGCGACGGCGGCAGGCGAGGCGTCGGCGATGGTGACGACGTCCCAGCCGCGAAGCCGCGCCTGTGTCGTGTCGGGCTCGGGCGCGGCGGGGGAGGCGACGTACACGACCGGTGCGTCGGGCCAGTCGACCCCCCGGTCGTCGGCTGCGGGGACGACGGCGTCGACGAGGACGTAGCCGGCGACCGCGCGCCGCGCAGCCTTCTGGCTGAAGCCGAGGGCGGGAGCCATCCCGCCCGCGGTGCCGTCGACGACGAGGAGGACGGGCGCGACCGCCTTGCCGGACGCGAGCGCGATCGAGAGGTGCGCGACCCAGTGCGCCCGCTGGGTGCGGGCGTCGTCGTCGGCCCCCGGTTCGTCGACGTACGGCGAGAGCACGCGGACGCCGTCGAGCGCAGGCAGCTCGAGCAGGACGTCGGCCGTGTCGGCGGCGTCGTACGCCGGCGCGGCCCCCGGCAGCGGGGGGCAGAGGACGACGGTCGAGACGGTCACCGGACCAGCGTGCCGCACGCGGGCCCGGGACGGGCGGACCGGGCGGCCCGCGCCGCGGACCGCCGTCGGAACCCGGTCGCTGGTCCCGGTTACGCTGCGGACCGTGACGACCGCCGACGACCGCGCCCAGCTCCGCCAGGACATCCTCGACAAGGCCGTCGTGCACGGCCGCGTCGTGCTGTCGAGCGGCAAGGAGGCCGACTACTACGTCGACCTGCGTCGGGTGACGCTCGACGGCGCGACCGCTCCGCTCGTCGGCCGGGTGATGCTCGAGCTGACCGCCGACCTCGACTACGACGCCGTCGGCGGCCTCACCCTGGGCGCTGACCCGGTCGCGACAGCGATGCTCCACGCCGCTGCAGCGCAGGGCCGCACGCTCGATGCCTTCGTCGTCCGCAAGAGCGAGAAGGCGCACGGTCTGCAGCGCCGTATCGAGGGCCCCGACGTCGCCGGACGGCGTGTGCTCGCGGTCGAGGACACCTCGACCACCGGTGGCTCGGTGCTCACCGCGGTCGAGGCGCTGCACGAGGCGGGGGCCGAGGTCGTGGGCGTCGCCGTCATCGTCGAGCGCGGCGCGGCCCCGACGGTCGCCGAGGCGGGACTTCCCTACCTCGCGGCGTACTCGCTCGTCGACCTCGGCCTCTGATGACCCTGACCGCGAGCCAGCTGCTGCTGCTCGCGGGCGTCGGCGTGCTCGCGGGCATCATCAACGGCATCGTGGGATCGGGCACGCTGCTCGTCTTCCCCCTCCTGGTCGCGATGGGTCTGCCGCCGGTGATCGCCAACGGGACCAACAGCGCCGGGCTGTGGCCCGGCTCGTTCGCCGCCACCTGGCCCTCGCGGGGCGACCTGTGGCCGCGTCGCAAGCGGCTGTGGTCGATGGCCCTGCTCGCGTTCGTCTTCGGCCTGTTCGGCGCGCTCCTCGTGATCGTGCTGCCGTCCTCGGTGTTCTCGGCCGTCGTCCCCTGGCTCATCGGCGGTGCGGTCCTGCTCGTCGCCGTGCAGCCGTGGCTGGTCGCACGGCTCGCTGCGCGCGACGCCGGGCGAAGCACCCCGGACGGGCCGCCCAAGCCCTCGCTGCTCGCGGCGGTCGCGGGTGCGGCGACGTACTCCGGCTACTTCGGCGCGGCGCAGGGCGTGATCCTGCTCGGCGTCCTCGGCGTTCTGGACGACACCGACCCGCGCCGGGCCAACGGCGTGAAGAACCTGCTCGCGTCGATGGCGAACACGGCGTCGACGATCGTCTTCGTCTCCACCGGGCGGGTCGTGTGGCCCGCCGCCCTCGCGCTCATGGGCGCGAGCATGGTCGGCGGCTACATCGGCGGCCACGGGGCGAAGCGGCTCCCGGTGGTGGTCTTCCGGATCCTCATCATCGGTGTGGGCCTCTTCGCCCTGGTGTCACTCATCGTGAGGCACTGAGGCCTTTCCGTCACTGTGTGTGGCGGGATCCGCCCCGACCCTGCGCCGCGCGGGTGACGGTCACCCGATCGGAGCATCGTCAGGACGCTGCGTGGGCCGACTCTCTCTGTGCGGATCCATCAGACCGACGGTCCAGGGGGGTGATGTCGGTGACCCAGGGCGCTCCAGCATCGCTCCTGCCCGGGGGCGTGCCGGCCCAGCGCAGCCCGCACGAGCTTCCCTCGTCCTGGCTCGCGACCCACAGCCGCAAGGTGCGGCTGCGTCGCTACGCGCGCGCGATGGGCTGGGACGTGACGACCGACGGCGCACTCGTCGGCGAGGTCGGCGGCCTGGCGGTGCGCGCGTACGAGGACCGCACCCATGCCACCGTCCTGGAGATGGCCGCGCCCGGGCTGCTCCCGCTCATGGAGATGGTCGGCTCCGAGAGCCGGGTCGCGCAGGTGGGCGACGGCATGCGCGAGGTGCACCTCGGCGACCCCGTGTTCGAGAAGCACTACGTCGTGCGTGCGGCCGAGCCGTGGATGGCGCGGGCCGTCATCGACCACGTCGTACGCCGTGCCCTCATGTCGGCACCGGAGCAGTCGTGGATCACGGTCGGCGAACGCCTGGTGTCGCGCAGCCGAGCGCGCATCGAGCCGCTGGACCTCTTCGCCCGCGCGACGGCCCTGCGCGTGCTGGTGCACGCGATCCCGTGGGAGGCGTACGGCGACGCGCACACGCTGCCGACGCACGAGGCCGTGACGGCCGCGCTGGCCGAGCGCCGCGCGATCCCGACGGAGACGCTCCCGTCGATGCCGCGGCACGCCTGAGGATCAGGCCTCGTCGATCAGGCGCTCTCCGCTCGGCTGTCGCGCCGCGCGCGCAGCCACTCGATGAAGGCGGGGATGAGCGAGATCGCGATGATCAGGATCGCGATGAGCTCGATGTTCTTCTGCACGAACGCGTTCTGGCCGAGGAAGTAGCCGAGGATCGTGAGGCCCGCGGCCCAGATGACTCCGCCGATCGCGGAGTAGGTGATGAACGTGCGGAACGACATCCGCCCGACCCCCGCCATCGCGGTGATGAACGTGCGGACGATGGGCACGAACCGGGCAAGCACGATGGCGCGCACGCCGTGCTTGTCGAAGAAGTCGTGCGTCTTGTCGATGTACTCGGGCTTGAGCAGCTTGGACTCGGGTCGGTGGAAGAGCGACGGCCCGGCCTTGTAGCCGATCCAGTAGCCGCAGGCGTTGCCGGCGACAGCAGCGATCGACAGCAGCAGGCACGCGAGCGGCAACGAGATGTCGATGCCGGGCTTGAGGCCCGCGGCCGCGTTCGCGATGAACAGGCCGGTGACGAAGAGGAGCGAGTCGCCCGGCAGGAAGAACACGAAGAGCCCGCACTCGATGAAGATGATGACCAGCACGGCTACGAAGGCCCAGGCGCCGAACTTCTCGAGGATGTACTGCGGCTGGATCCACTCGGGACCGAGCGCGACGACGGTGGACAGCACGGCAGCGGGGCTCACGACGGCGAGACTACGTCAGTCGTCCGAGGATTCCCTGGGAGCGGTCGGCGCCGCGCGCTTCTCGCGCCGTCGGCGTACGGCATCGCGCACCAGCATCACCGCCAGCCCCACGAGCGAGACGGTGATGAAGATGCCCGCGATCGTGAACGCGATCGTGCGCAGGGTGGGGAAGCGGTAGGCGTAGTAGCCGACGATGGGGAGCGCGACGGCCCACGACAGTGCGCCGACGAGGTTGGCCGACGTGAACGACGTACGGCGCATCGCCGCGGTGCCGGCGACGATCGGCAGGAACGTGCGCACCCACGGGATCCAGCGCGCGACGACGACGGAGAACCAGCCGTAGCGGTCGTAGAAGCGCTCGGTGCGCCGCAGCTGCTCGAGCGCCCTCCCGCTCTCGCGCGCCTCGACCCAGCTGCGTCCGAAGCGGCGTCCGGTGCGGTAGCCGACCTCGTTGCCGGCGACCGCCGCGACGAACGCACCGACCACCAGCACGACGATGTCGACGCCGCTGCTCGGTGCCGCGGCCAGCAGGCCCGCACCGAACAGGATCGTGTCGCCGGGGAGCAGGAAACCGAGCAGCAGGCCGCACTCGGCGAACAGGAAGCCCCACACGACCGCGTAGACGGCGATCGCGGACAGAGAGGAGAGGTCGGGGTCGAGCACCCGTCGAGGGTAGCCAGCGCCCGTCAGGCCGGAGCCGTGATGGTCCTCGTCGCCGTCCTACGCTGAGGTCGTGGCCGACGCGACCGAGGACCCGTACGGCGAGGCCGTCGGTGTCGGACCTCATCGGCTCCCGTGGCCGGACGACCCGCGGCTCGATCCCGAGCTGCTCGAGCACGGCGACACCCGCAACGTCGTCGACGGCTACCGCTACTGGCGCGTGGAGGCGATCGTCGCCGACCTCGACACGCGCCGGCACCCGTTCCATGTCGCGATCGAGAACCTCGCGCACGACTTCAACATCGGGTCCGTCGTACGCACGGCGAACGCGTTCAACGCCGCGTCGGTGCGCGTGGTCGGCCGTCGTCGCTGGAACCGGCGCGGCGCGATGGTGACCGACCGCTACCTGCACGTCGAGCATCACGACGACGCGCACTCGCTCGCGTCGTGGGCCGCCGACGCCGGGCTGCCGCTGATCGGCGTCGACAACCTGCCGGGTTCTGTGCCGCTGGAGACCTTCGCGCTCCCGCGCGCCTGCGTCCTGCTCTTCGGGCAGGAGAGCACCGGCCTGTCCGTCGACGCGCGGGAGGTGTGCGGCACGACCGTGTCGATCGCGCAGTTCGGGTCGACGCGATCCATCAACGTGGGCGCCGCCGCCGCCATCGCGATGCACAGCTGGATCCGGCAGCACGCCGAACTGGCCTGACCCGAGGACGAGCCCGTCCGCGCCCCCGGCGGCGTCACCCGCCCGGGCCGAAGGCTCGCGATGCCGCCCGGGGTTTCAGGCATGCCGCGACGGCGGCAGCGATGCCGGGGCGCCGGGCTCGGGTGCGCGGCGTTGCGCGGGCAGCGAAACGACGGCGTCGCCGCTGGCGCCCCGTGGCAGGGTGGCGGGGTGACGGACTCGGGCGACGGCGGGGTGCCCGCAGACGTCCCGACGGCATCCCGGCCGGCACCGAAGCGCCGGTGGCGCGACGACCTCCGGCTGCTGCGGCGGCGCGACCTCGGGCTGGTCCTCGTCTCGCGCCTCGTGTCGGACTTCGGCACCGGCATCGCACCCATCGCCCTCGCGTTCGGCGTCCTCGCCCTCCCCGGCGGCAGCGCCAGCGCGCTCGGCCTGGTGCTGCTGTGCGCGGCCCTCCCGCGCCTGGTGTTCCTGCTCGTCGGAGGCGTGATCGGCGACCGCGTGCGCAGCCGCGCGAGGCTCATGGCCTGGGCCGAGGCCGCGGCCGGCGCCGCGCATCTCGTCGCGGGAGTCCTCTTCCTCACCGGGCACGCGACCGTGCCGGCTCTCGCCGCCCTGGCGGCGGTCGGGGGAGCAGCGGCGTCCCTCTACTACCCGACGAGCACCGGCCTCGTGCCGCAGCTCGCCACCGGCGACGACCTGCAGTCGGCGAACGCCCTCATGCGCCTGTCGTCGAGCATCGCGGGGATCCTCGGGACCGCGATGGGCGGCATCCTCGTCGCGACCGTCGGACCCGGCTGGGGCCTGGTCGTCGACGCGGCGACGTACGCCGTGTCCGCCGTGCTCCTCACCCTGGTGCGAGCCCGCGCGGCGCAGGACCGTGTCGGCGAGCGCGGGTCGCCTCTCGACGACCTCGTCCACGGCTGGCGCGAGTTCGTCTCGCGGCGCTGGGTGTGGTTGATCGTGCTCCTCTTCGCGCTGTCGAACTTCGGCTTCACCGCCGGCATCGCCGTGCTCGGTCCCGTGCTCTCGCTGCAGGAGTACTCCGGTGCCACGGGCTGGGCGACGGTGATGGTGTCGTTCGCGCTCGGGACGCTGGTGGGCGTCGTCGTCGCGATGCGGCTCAAGCCGGTGCATCCGTTGCTCGTGGGGATGATCGCGCAGGTCGTCGTCGCGTCGCCGCTGGTCGCCATGGCCGTGCCGACGTCCCTCCCCGTCCTCGTCGTCGTCTCGTTCGTGTGCGGGGTCGGCGTCGACGTCTTCGAGATCATGTGGATCACGTCGTTGCAGCAGCACGTTCCGCAGGAGTCTCTCTCGCGGGTGTCCTCCTACGACTGGCTCGGGTCGCTCGCGCTGACGCCGGTGGCCCTCGCACTGGCCGGACCGCTGGCCGGGTGGCTGGGGCTGCAGGGCGCGCTGTGGGTGTGCGCGGCGCTCGGCGCAGCCGCCTGCCTGGGACTGCTCGACCCGCAGATCCGCGGGCTGCGCGCCGTGCCCACGGAGGCCCCGCAGACCGCGTGACGAGGGTTACCCGTGGGTTCGTCGGTGGCCTGGAACCGCTTACGTCGTCCGTGGAAGGATGGGCGCAGAACCGCAGGCAACGAAGCCCACGGCCGTGAGTTCCCCACCCGCTAGGAGCGCGTGTCCCATGCCCATCGCCACCCCTGAGGTCTACGCCGAGATGCTCGACCGCGCCAAGGCCGGTGCGTTCGCCTACCCGGCGATCAACTGCACGTCGTCGCAGACGATCGTCGCCGCCATCCGCGGGTTCGCGGAGGCCGAGTCCGACGGCATCGTCCAGTTCTCCTGGGGCGGCGCGGAGTTCGCGTCCGGCCAGGCCGTCAAGGACATGGTCACCGGCGCCGTCGCCCTCGCCGAGTTCGCGCACGTCGTCGCCGAGAAGTACGACGTCCAGATCGCGCTGCACACCGACCACTGCCCCAAGGACAAGCTCGACGGCTACATGCGCCCGCTGATCGACGTCTCGCTCGAGCGCGTCGCGGCCGGGAAGCTGCCGCTGTTCCAGTCGCACATGTGGGACGGCTCGGCCGTGCCGCTCGAGGAGAACCTCGACGTCGCCGAGGAGCTCCTCGACAAGTGCCACCGCGCGAACATCATCATGGAGCTCGAGATCGGCGTGGTCGGCGGCGAGGAGGACGGTGTCACGGCCGCCCACGACGCCAAGCTCTTCTCGACCCCGGAGGACGGCCTCGCGACCGCCGAGAAGCTCGGCCTCGGCGAGCGCGGCCGCTACATGGTCGCGGCCACGTTCGGCAACGTGCACGGCGTCTACAAGCCGGGCAACGTCGTGCTCACCCCGATCATCCTCAAGCAGATCCAGGACGCCGTCGGCGGGAAGTACGGCAAGGACAAGCCGTTCGACCTCGTCTTCCACGGCGGCTCGGGCTCGCTGCTCTCCGAGATCCGCGAGGCGCTCGACTACGGCGTGGTCAAGATGAACATCGACACCGACACCCAGTACGCGTTCACGCGTCCCGTCGCCGACCACATGTTCACCCACTACTCCGGCGTCCTCAAGGTCGACGGCGACGTCGGCAACAAGAAGCAGTACGACCCGCGCGCCTGGGGCAAGCTCGCCGAGGCCGGCATGGCCGCGCGCGTCGTCCAGGGCTGCGAGGACCTGCGCAGCACCGGCACCCGCATCACGTAGCACCCGCACGCGCCGCCCCCACCCGCACGTCACTGCCGCAATGCAGCCAAGATCGACCGTTCTTGCCGCATTGCGGCAGTGACGTGCAGGGCATCGGGATGTCCGCAGGCTCTGAAATGCGGCCGTTGCCCACAGGTGGGCGCAGCGCCGCAGCAGGCATCGCCTCGTGATCGCCAGGGTCGGGCCGTGTCCACCCACACGAGCACGATCCATCGCGTCGCTGCCCTTGTTCGCGCGCTGGGACCCGGCCCCTGGCCGGTCGGTGTGCTGCAGGAGCACGGCTGGACGCGGACGATGCTCGGGACGGCTGTCTCGGCCGGCTTGATGCTCCGTGAAAGGCGAGGTCTGTACGTCGCTGCAGGCGACCGACCCGGCGCCGCAAGCGCGGCCGTCACCCCGACCCGCCTGCGAGCTCTCGCGACGTGGCTGCCCGCAGGAGCCGTGTTCAGCCATGGCACGGCGGCGGCGATGCTCGGTCTCTGGACCCCCGATGCGGTGACCTCGCACCTGCACGTCACCATCCCGGGGCAAGCAGATCGCGTCGATGGCGGCGTCCGGGTTCACGGGTCCGGCTTGCCAAGCTCCTCGGTCCTCCACGTGGACGGCGTGGCGGTGACCGACGCACCGCGCACCGCCATCGACCTCGCCCGGACCGTCGATCTGCCCCGTGCGCTGGCGCCGGTGGACAGCGCTCTGCGGCTGCTGCTCGCGCCGCGTCACCCCCAGCTCGAGCATGCGCTTCGCCGCCGCGACGTCGCGCCGGTCGACGTCGAGCAGGCCCGGGACGAGCTGGTGACCGTCCTCGACGGAATGGTGGCCTGGCCGGGAACGAGGATCGCGCGGACGGCCGTCCAGCTCGGCGATCCGGCCAGCGCATCGCCCTACGAGAGCTGGTCCCGCGGCTGGCTGCTGATGTGCGGCCTTCCGACGCCCGAGCTCAACGTCGTCCTCGTCGGCGCCTCCGGCGCGCCGTACGTCGTGGACTTCCTCTGGCGGGAGCACAGGGTGGTCGGTGAAGCGGACGGCGCCGGCAAGTACGGGTCGACCGCGGCGGACATCCATCGTGCGGTACGCGCCGAGAAGCAGCGCCAGGCCGATCTCGAGGCCGCCGGCTGGCGGTTCGTCCGGTGGACCCGCGGCGACTCGGGGCGGGCCCTCGCGGCGCGCGTCCAGCACGCGCTGGTCCCCGCCGCCCCTCTCCCGCGACGGCCCTGACGTCACTGCCCCTCCGCAGCCAAAGCAGCGACCTTTGCCTGCAGTACGGCAGTAACGTCGAGGGAGGAGGTGGGGCATGGGGCGGGTGGTGATCGCGTGCTTCCGGCCTGTGCCGGGCGGGCGGGAGCAGCTGCTGGAGCTGACGCGGACGCACGTGCAGCGCCTGCGCGACCTCGGGCTCGCGACGGACCGCTCGGGCATCGCGATGGAGACGGCCGACGGCGACGTCGTCGAGGTGTTCGAGTGGGTGTCGGACGAGGCGATCGCCTCGGCCCACGAGAACGCCGAAGTGCGCGCCATGTGGGCCGAGTACGAGCAGTGCTGCACCTACATCCCGGTGTCGGCTATCGCCGGCGCAGGAGACCTGTTCCCCGACTACGCCCCGCTCCCCACCGTCGGCTGACCGCGGCGGCGCCGCTGGTGGGTGGGGTCAGCGCTGCGCGAGGCAGAGGACCTTGCCGGGCTGGTCGCTGTCGATGGATCCGGCGGAGGTGCCGGGGCACTCGGAGTCCGACGAGACCTCGGCGGTGGCTGTGTAGCGCGCGTCGGCGTCGCCGCACGGCACGGCGACCACGTTGTCGCCCTCCTCGGCCCAGCAGGAGCCGACCCCGGTGGCGACCGGGGGCGCGGTCTTGTCGGAGATGTAGGAGTACGCGAACACGGCCGCCGCGGCGACCGAGACGACGACCCCGCCGATCATCAGGGCCCGGGCGGGACCGGGCATCGGCCGTCCGCCCGCCGTCGCGCTGTAGCGCGCCCAGGCCGCCCGCCAGAGGCCGAAGGTCACGAAATATCCGCCCCACCACAGCAGGCCGCCACCGCGGCTGTGCAGGACGACGTACCCGGCGATGCTCACGCCCACGGCGACCGCGACGCCCGCGAGGAACGGCAGCATCGCGGCGCG
>DASSQW010000205.1:0-10636 GCA_035702165.1 Candidatus Nanopelagicales bacterium | reverse complement strand
TGACGGACCGACGCGCGCTGTGGACGTTCGACGGCATCATCGACGGGTCGCAGGTGTCCGTGTCCGGTGCGACCGTCTACGTCGGCACGAGTGCCCACCGGCTGGTGGCCCTCGACGCTCGCACCGGCCTCCCGCTGTGGTCCGTCCGCGCACCGACCAGCACCGCCAAGATGGCGATCGACGGTGACGTCGCCGTCGTGGGCGGCGACGGCGGTGGTCGGGCCAGTGCCATCGACCTGCGGACCCACCGCGTGCTTTGGACCTTGGACACGCAGGCTCAGCGGGTGGCCACCCCCGTGGTGGTCGACGGGTCGGCGTACGTGGCCGGGCTGCTCTCGGGCGGCCGCTCCGGGGCGACCTCCCGGCTGTTCTCCATCGACGTCGGCGACGGCTCGGTGCGCTGGACCTTCACCCCGCCGGACCACGTGTCGCTGGCCGCCTTCGCCGTGACCGCGCACGACGTGATCGTGGGCAGCGACACCGACCAGGGAGTGGTCTACGACCTCGATCGCGCGGACGGCCGGATCCGATGGCGGTCGGCGATCGGTACAGCGGTCGACCGCCCAGCCGTCGTGGGCGACACCGTGTACGTCGGCACTGGTAGGGGCGGGCTGCACGCGCTCGACCTGGTCGCGGGCCAGGAGCGATGGGAGGTCCCGGTGCCCGGGTACTCGGAGGGCGTTGTGGTGACGGGCGGGGTCGCGTTCGTCAGCTCCCACGACGCACCGGACGGCCCCGGATCGATCGCCGCGTTCGCGGTCCACTAGCGCGGCTGCGGGACGGCGACGGGCCCGCCGCCACGAGGTGGCGACGGGCCCATGGTCGGCATCAGCCTCAGAGCGGCGGGAGGGCGATCCCCGTCTCCGCGTGGCAGTCGTAGCCGTTCGGCACCTTGTAGAGGTACTGCTGGTGGTAGGCCTCGGCGTAGTAGAACGGCAGGCCCTCGGCCGGTCCGAGCTCGGTGGTGATCGGGTCGAAGCCCCTGCCCACCAGCACCTGCTCGTAGGCCTCCTTGGTGCGCTTCGCGAGGTCGGCCTGCTCGTCGGTGGTCCAGTAGAGCGTCGACCGGTACTGCGTGCCGATGTCGTTGCCCTGCCGGTAGCCCGAGGTCGGGTCGTGGTTCTCCCAGAAGACCTTGAACAGGTCGTACGTCGACACCTGCGCGGGGTCGTAGACGACCAGGACGTTCTCGGCGTGACCGGTGCGTCCGGAGCACACCTCCTCGTACGTCGGGTTCGGCGAGATGCCGCCCTGGTAGCCCACGGCGGTCGTGTAGACGCCAGGCACCCGCCAGAAGCGCTTCTCCGCGCCCCAGAAGCAGCCGAGGCCGACGTAGAAGTGCTCTAGGCCGTCGGGGAACGGGCCTTCGAGCGGGGTGCCGAGGACCGCGTGGGTCGCGGGCACCTCGAAGGTGCGCTGGGCGTGGCCCGGGTGGGCGTCGGCGGGGGCGACCATGCGGGTCTTGGCCGACGATCCGAAGAGGTTCATGCCTACCAGCCTTCCTGCGGGCGGCGGTCACGGCAACCGCGGGGCTCGCACCCGATGCAACCACGGCGGGGCCCCCAGGGTTCCCGGCGCGAGCGGGACGTTCGTGGCCCGTAAGGATTTCTGCGACGGCCGGGAAGAAGCCGCGCGCGAGGCGTGTTGGCTACTGCGAACGATCGGCAGGTGACGTCTCAGATCGCGGCCGCCCGTTCACCCGCCCTCCGGGCCGCAGGTAGGTTCGGCGGACTGAACAGCCCGGTCGACGGCGCGCGCCCTCGCCCGGTTCCACCGACGATCCGACACCGACCGGCCGGCGGCCGGCGCGACAGGAGAACACGACATGGCTCTGCGCCTGGGCGACGTCGCCCCCGACTTCACCGCGGACACCACCGAGGGTGAGATCTCGTTCCACCAGTGGAAGGACGGCGCCTGGGCCGTGCTGTTCAGCCACCCGGCCGACTACACGCCGGTCTGCACGACCGAGCTCGGCCGCACCGCAGTGCTCAACGCCGACTTCGCCGCCCGCAACGTGAAGACCATCGCGGTCTCGGTCGACCCGCTCGAGAGCCACCAGGGCTGGGCGGGCGACATCGGCGACGTCGGCGGCACCGACCTGAACTTCCCGATCATCGCCGACCCCGACAAGTCGGTCTCGCACGCCTACGACATGATCCACCCGGAGGAGGGCGACACCTCCACGGTGCGCTCGGTGTTCATCATCGACCCGAACAACAAGGTGCGCCTGACCCTCACCTACCCGAAGTCGGTCGGCCGCAACTTCGACGAGATCCTGCGCGTCATCGACGCTCTGCAGCTCACCGACCAGTACCCGGTCTCCACCCCGGTCGACTGGCGTCCCGGCGACCGCGTGGTGGTCGCGCCGACCATCTCCACCGAGGACGCGCAGTCGAAGTTCAGCAACGTCGAGGTCGTGAAGCCCTACCTCCGCTTCGCGGACTCGCCCAGCTGACGTACCCCTGATCTCCTCCAGGGCGAAGGGCCCCGACCACCTGGTCGGGGCCCTTCGTCGTGACGTGCGTGCGGTCGTCCCTGGCGCTACGGAGCGACGGCGGGACTCTGCTCGTCGGCGGCCAGGATCTGCTCGCGCAGGATGTCGCCGTGGCCGGCATGGCGGCCGAGCTCGCGGATCATGTGCAGGTGCACCCAGCGCAGCGTCATCGGGCTGCGCCGGTTGTGCTCGACGAGGTCGTCGAGCGAGTACGCCGTCGCGGCGGCCTCGGAGTCGGCGCACGCGGCGCGGTAGTCGGCCGTGAGCGCCTCGACGGTGTCGGCGTCGGTGAGGCGGAAGGTGTCGTCGATCTCCTCGGGCAGCCCGAGCTCCGCGCGCGTACGGCCGAGCAGGCCGACCTGGTACCAGACGCGCTCGACGAAGGCGCAGTGCTTGACGATGCCGGCGAGCGTCGTGAGCGACGGCACGAGGCTGCGGCGCGCCTGCTCGTCGTGGAGGCCGTCGAGCAGCGTCGCGATCTGGTCGCGCTGGTCGTGCAGGAACGCCTCGATCTGGGTCCGCTCGTCGCCGAGCTTGGTGTCGAACGAACCGGCCATGGCTCAGCCCTCCTGCGTCGTAGCAATCGTCGCACTCCCGAGGTCGATCACGTCGTGCGCCGCCTCGAGGAGAACCGGGTCGTGGCTGGCGACGAGCAGCGCGACACCGCGCTCGGCGGCCTCGGTGAGCACGCGCGCCACGATCTCCGCACCGGCCTCGTCGAGCTGCGACGACGGCTCGTCGAGCACGGCGAGCACGGGCTCGACCGCGAGGGCGCGGGCGAGCGCGACGCGCTGGCGCTCGCCGCCCGACAGCGAGAGCACGGGGCGGTGCGCGAGCGCCGTGAGCCCGAGCTCGTCGCAGAGGGCGTCGGTGAGGGCGTCGTCGGGATCGAGCCCGCGCGCCGCCCGCGCGAGCTCGAGGTTGTCGCGCACGTGCAGGGTCTCGACGAGCGAGCCGCCCTGCGTCACGACCGCGACCCCGGAGCGTCGTACGGCGGCGCGCTCGTCGCGCGCGAGACCCGCGAGCTTCTGGTCCAGCAGGACCACCTCGCCGCGGTCCGGCGGCGCGAGCCCCACGAGGATGCGCAGCAGCGTGGACTTGCCCGACCCCGAGCGCCCGGAGACGACTGCCAGCCGGCCCGCGCGCACGTCGAGGTCGACCCCCTGCAGGACGGGTACGCCGTCGTAGGCGACGTCGACGGCGAGCAGCGAGGCCACCACCTGTTGGTCGACGGCGGGCGAGCGGTCGACCCGCGACGCCTGCTCGACGACCTGCGCAGCACCGGTGCCGCGCAGCAGGACGCCCTCGGGCGTGGCGACGGCGACCGCCCCGCTGCTCGCGCCCGCGCCGTGGCGCAGCGAGTCCGGCAGCCGCACCCAGCCGCGGTCGTCGACGACGAGCGTCTCGGAGTGCGGAGCCGCGGGGTCCCACTGCTCGGAGAGCCGGCCGTCCCGGATGCGTACGACGCGGTCGGCGACGCGCGCGGCGCGCGGGTCGTGCGTGACGAGCACCAGCGTGGCGCCGAGATCGGTGACTGCTGACGCCAGCGCGTCGTAGACGGCGTCGGCGGAGACGGCGTCGAGCTCGCCGGTGGGCTCGTCGGCGAGGACGACGGCCGGCCGGTGCGCGAGCGCCGCAGCCACCGCCACGCGCTGCGCCTCGCCCCCGGAGAGCGTGGCGGGACTGCGCAGGGCGAGGTGCGCGAGGCCGAGCATCGCCAGGGCGTCGCGGGCCTCGTCGCGCGCGTCCTGCTTCGCGCGGCCGCCCAGGCGCAGCTGCAGCGCCACGTTGTCGAGCACGTCGAGCTCGGGCCGCAGCGCGCGGCGGGACCGCTGGTCGACCAGGCCGAGCCGGTCGCGGCGCAGAGCGGTGCGCGTGGCGTCGTCGGCGCGGGCCAGCTCGACGCCGTCGACGCGCACGCTCCCCGCGCTCGGCGCGACCTCGGCGGCGAGCACCGCCAGCAGCGTCGACTTGCCGGACCCGTTGGGTCCGTGGACGACGACCCGCTCGCCGACGGGGACGCGCAGCGACAGGCCGCGCAGCGCGGCGACGGAGCCCGTGGGCGCGTCGTAGAGGCAGAACAGGTCGTGGCACTCGACGGCGTAGCTCATCGCAGGTCCTCGTCGACGCGCTCGGGCCACGCGGAGCGCAGCGTGCGCGACGCCACGAGGGCGCACACCGCGAGGGCGCCGCCGAGGCCGACGACGAGAACCGCTGTCGTCCAGCCGGCGCCGACCGACGGGATCAGCGGCGGTACCGGGGCCGTCCCTGTCGCCGACAGCGCGATGAGCGTCGATACGGAGCGGGTCAGGATGAGGCCCGCTGCCGTGCCGAGCACCAGGCCGGGAACGGCGACGGCGACCGCGCGCCACCAGAGGCTGCGCCGCAGGGTCGTCGTCGCGACGCCGTCGGCCTCCTGCGCGACGAGCTGGCCGGCGTCGTCGCGGCGCTCACCGACCACGAGCAGGACGAGCGACAGGATCGCGACGACCAGCGAGACCGCCGCAGCCACGAGCAGCAGCCACGCGGCACCCTGGCTCACGACGTCGGACTCGAGGGTCGCGCGCCGCGCGTCCTGGGTGCGTACGACGAGCTGGTCGTACGGCGCCGCCGCGAGCGCGGGGGAGAGCTGCGACGCGGAGCCGGTCGCCCATACCTCGTGCGGCGCAGAGGATCCGGGCACGTGGTCCTCGAGCGCCGCGGCGAGCGAGGCACGGTCGGTGACGATGAAGCGCTCGCCGAGGGTGGGGAAGCGGGGCAGCGTGCCGACCACGCGCGCCGCCACCGACTCTCCCACGCCGAGGTCGAGGCGGAGCTCGGTCCCGCGCGACGCCGTGATCGGGTCCGCCAGTACGGGCACCGGCGGCCGGTCCGCCGAACCCGGCCGCACGATCACGACCGGACCCGAGAGCGTGTACTGGATGGCGAGCTCGTCCGATCCGCTCGTCTTGGCGGTGAGCGAGGACCAGCCCGACCACGAGCCCTGCGCGCCGACCGGCAGGCCGAGGACGACGCGTCCCGCGAGGTCGGCCTCGGGCGTGCCGCCCTCGCCCGACTTGTGCGCGCGGCGCGTCAGGTCCTCGATGTTCTCGCGCATCGTGATCGACGTGAGCTTCGCCGGGACGCCCATGTCCGGCAGCGGACCGGTGAGCGTCCCGCCGGTGAGGGTCAGCGCCGTACCGCGCTCGCGGCCGTCGGCGGTGGTCACCCAGGCGGTGACGTCGACCTTCCCGGGCTGCGTGCGCACCCACGAGCGCACCGGCAGCGTCAGCGTGCTGCCGCTGACGGGGATGCCCTCGGGCGGGGCGGCGACCGTGAGCGCGCGCTGCGCCGCGACCGGGTCGGAGTCGCCCACGGTGCGGTCCCACCGGGCGAACGACGGGAGCACCTTCGGGTCGATGCCCAGGACCGACACGGCATCACCGCTGGTCGCGCTCGTGCGCACGCCTGCCACCGTCCGCAGCACGGCGTACGCCGGGAGCGGCAGCGGAGCAGACTCCAGCAGCGTCACGGGATCCGCGCCCTGCGGCCCCATCGTGAGACGCGCGGTCGTCGGCACGTCGAACGCCGCGGTGTCGGCGCTGCCTGCCTGGAGGGTGGCGCGATAGGCGCCCGCGAACACCACGCTCCCGACCGCGGCGGTGACGAACCCCGCGGTGACGGCGGTGCGCAGCGGCCGGCGTACTCCGCCCGCGGCGGCGAGGCGGGCCGCGACGGCGCTCGAGGGGAGGCGGCGGCTCACGGCCGACGCGAGCGGCACCCAGACGCGGGCCGCGACCAGTGCCGCCGCGATGAGGGCGAGGACAGGCAGCGCGATCGACAGCGGGTCGTCGGCCACCGTCGCGACACCGACGGCGCCGCGCGCTGCCACGAGGGCCGCCACCGCGATGCACACGACGGCGAGCAGCTCGACCACGTGCCAGGCCGAGGACTCCCGCGCGGTCGGCCAGGCGAGCACCGCGGTCGTGACGACGACGGCCACCAGACCGAGACCGAGCAGCCATGGCAGCGAGTCGACGAGGGCGGCGTTCGCGAGGTCGACGGCCGGGGGTGCGAGCGGCGTGCGCGCCGCCGCCACGAGCGCCACGACCCAGCCGAGCGCGGCGCCGACCACCGCTCCGACCAGGACGGCGGCACCCGCCCCCAGCAGGGCGAAGCGCAGCAGTGCTCGAGACGACGCGCCACGGCGGCGCAGCAGGCCCGCGGCGGAGACGTGCTCGCGGCGCAGGCCGGCTGCCGCGACCAGGACGAAGCCGAGCGCGAGCACAGCGGTGGTGCCGCCGAGCAGCGCGAACCGCCCGCGCGACGCGGTCGCCCGCGCGTCCTCGGCGATGAGGGCGTCGTCGGGCACCGTGAGCACGAGGGCGCGGATCTTCAGCGACAGGTCGTCGCCCACCGACCGCGAGAGCGCGGCGTACGCCGGCACGCCGAGGGCCGCGACGCGCTCGGGGTCCAGCGGTGCCACCCAGCCGGCGCCGCGCGGGAACTGCTCGAGCGACGAGAGCTGCTGCATCGTGTCGGTGTCGGAGCCCATCAGCACGCGGGTGGCGGGCCCGGGGTCGAACGTGCCGGGAAGCAGCAGCGGATCGACGCGGTCGGCGGTGCCGACGACGACGAGGCCGAGGGTGGGGTCGACGGCCGGCGGCTGACCGGGACCGGTCGCAACCACCTCGCAGCGGGTGGGCGTGCAGGAGGTGGGGAGACGGCCGGACGTGAGCCGCACCTGGCTGGCGAGCGCGTCGGACGCGGCGACCCGGTAGATGCCGCCGGTCGCGTCGGCGAGCTCGCCGAAGAGCATCTGGTGCACCAGCGGGCTGGAGGTGAGCCTGCCGACACCGTCGCGCACGAGGGCGTCGTCGCGCTTCTGCAGCTCCGGGTCCCGAGCGCCGCCGTACGCCGCGATCACGGTCCGCTCTCCCACCGGCAGCGCGGCCACGGCGGACTCGAGGGCGCGGGTGGCGACGACCCGACCGGTGGCGGCCGACACGACAGGGAGCGCGAGGGCGAGGGCGACGCCGAGGGCGACGAGGATCCACCGGCCGGGACGGTGCCGGATGCGGGCGCGCGTGAGCTCGCCGATCGCTCCCATCCGCGCTCCCTCCGTCGTGAGCATCGTGCTGCTAACCACTCGATCGTGACAAGTGGTTAGTATCTGATCGTTACCGTCGTACTCGTGCCCGAGCCGACGAGCAGGAGGGACCGTGCCCAACCACAGCGTCGCGGGGCTCATCGTGCCCGACTCCGTGGCCAACCACGTCGCCCTCGAGCTGTGCAACACGCGCACCGGCTGGGAGCTCGACGAGCCGCGAGAGTATCTCGTGTCCTACGACGTCCTCGCCGTGTGGGCGGCGGAGGTCGGTCTGCTGGACCGGGCCGAATCCCGTGCGCTTCGGGCGGAGTCGCGCTCCCACCCCCGTGCCGCGGCGCGGGCGGTCGAGTCCGCGATCGCACTGCGCGACGCATGGTACGACGTCTGCACGTCACCGTGGGAGGAGCGCCCGTTCCCGCCCGAGGCCCTCGACGAGCTGAACGGACACGTGACCGCGGCGACCGGCGCGTCGACCCTGCGCCCCACCGAGGACGGCGCCGTGCGGTTCGACGGCGGCGGGGTCCGTTCGGCCGGGCTGATGCTGCCGGTCCACCGCGCCGCGCTGGCGGCCTACGAGATGCTGGCGCGCGGCGAGGTCGCGCACGCCGGGCGGTGCGCGGGCCACGGGTGCGGGTGGACCTTCTACGACCCGGCGCACCGGCGGCACTGGTGCATCATGGCGATCTGCGGCAACCGGGCGAAGGCTCGCGCCTTCGCCGAACGGCGGCGCGCCTCGGCGTGACCCGTCCGCTGCCGACGTCGCGGCCATGGGACAGGATGGCGCGATGGGGAGCATCCTGCGGTTCGACCACGTCGGCATCACGGTGTCCGACCTCGCGGCGTCCATCGCGTTCTTCGAGCAGGTCGGGCTGGTGCTCGACGGCCCGTCGGCGAGCATCGAGGGCCGGTTCATCGACGCCGTCACCGGCATCGACGGCGCGAGCACCGAGATCGTCATGATGCGCACGCCCGACGGCGGCACCGCAGTGGAGCTCTCCCGCTTCGTCCGCCCCCAGGCCGTGCCCGGCTCGCAGCATGCGATGGCCAACGAGCTCGGCCTGCGCAGCGTGGCCTTCGAGGTCGAGGACCTCGTCGGCCTCGTCGACCGGCTCGGTGTGGCGGGCTTCCCGCTGATCGGGAGCATCGGCGAGTACGAGCGGGTCTGGCGGATGGCCTACGTGCGCGGTCCCGACGGCATCACCGTCGCGCTCGCCGAGAAGATCGGGTGAGGCCGTGAGGCGGTCGCACCTGCTGCTGCCCGGAACCGGGGGATCCGGCCGCATCACCGTGCGCTCGGTCGGTCTGCGGATGTACGCCGCGGCGCTCCGGCGCGGGCTGGCGCGCGGACCGCTGCCCCGGCACGTGGCGCTGATCATGGACGGCAACCGTCGGTGGGCGCGGATGCAGGGGCACGCGAACCCGAGCGTCGGACACCGGTACGGCGCCGAGCACGTCGAGGACGTCCTGCAGTGGTGCGGCGACCTCGGCATCGACCACGTCACCGTCTGGGTCGCCTCGGCGGACAACCTGGCCAAGCGGTCGTCGGACGAGGTCGCCTTCCTGATGCAGGTGGCGGAGGACGTGATCGCGCACCGGTTGGCCCGTCCGTCCGGCAGCTGGCGGCTGCACCTGGCGGGGGACCTCGACCTGCTCCCGGCGTCGACGGCGATCGCGCTCAAGGAGGCGCGCGAGGCGACGCTGTCTCGGGACGTGGCGGGCCACCTCACCGTGGCCATCGGCTACGACGGGCGCACCGAGATCCTCGAGGCCGTCCGCAGCATCCTCGAGGAGTCCGCGGCCGTCGGCCGCTCGCACGGCGAGGCGGCGGCCTCCGTGACCGAGGTCGCGATCTCCGCGCACCTCTACAACCCGTCGCTCCCCGACCCGGACCTGATCATCCGCACCAGCGGCGAGCAGCGGCTGTCGGACTTCATGCTCTGGCAGGGGGTCGGGTCCGAGCTGTACTTCTGCGACGTCTACTGGCCCGGCTTCCGACATGTCGATTTCCTGCGCGCCCTGCGCACGTTCGGCGCCCGCAGGCGCCGCGCAACGCGCTGAGGGCAGGCTGCCCGTCCGTCAGCGGCTGCGGGGCAGCGCCGGGCCCTGGTCAGGCGGATCGCCGGCGGCGCAGCGGTCGGCGGCCGTCGATGCTCGCCTGCCAGTCGATCAGCCGGACGACGACCAGCGCGCCGGACAGCCCGACCAGCAGCACGGCGACGACGCGCCACGGATGGGTCGCCACCTGCTCGTCGAGCCACTCGCGCCGTGCCACGCCCGATCACCCGCCCTCCGTCTCCTCGATCCTCCTCGTCGCGCGCGCGGCTGTCGATGCCCGATCCGGCGTGGGCCGCGCGCCGACGGGCGGCGGTAGCCTGGCGCGGTGACGCATGAGCCCTTCGGCGCCGACGCCGGATTCGAGACCCTCGCCATCCACGCCGGGCAGGAGCCCGACCCCACGACGGGTGCCGTCGTCCCGCCGATCTACCAGGTGTCGACGTACGCGCAGGACGGCGTCGGCAACCTGCGCAACGGCTACGAGTACTCGCGGTCGGCGAACCCCACGCGTACGGCGCTGCAGGAGTGCCTCGCCGCGCTCGAGGACCCGGCCGGCGCCGCGGCGGGCACGACGCGCGCCATGTCCTTCGCGTCCGGCCTCGCCGCCGAGGACTGCCTGCTGCGCACCGCGCTCAAGCCCGGCGACCACGTGGTCGTGCCCGACGACGCGTACGGCGGCACCTATCGCCTCGTGTCGAAGGTGGCGGGGCCGTGGGGCGTCGACCACACGCCCGCGCGGCTCACCGATCTCGATGCCGTCGCGGCCGCGATCGAGCCCGGTCGCACAAAGCTCGTGTGGATCGAGACGCCGACCAACCCGCTGCTGCGCGTCGCCGACATCTCCGCCCTCGCCGAGGTCGCGCACGCGGCCGGTGCGCTGCTCGTCGTCGACAACACCTTCGCCTCCCCCTACCTGCAGCAGCCGCTGCTGCTCGGTGCCGACGTCGTCGTCCACTCGACGACCAAGTACCTCGGCGGCCACAGCGACGTCGTCGGCG
>DASSQW010000204.1:0-2040 GCA_035702165.1 Candidatus Nanopelagicales bacterium | reverse complement strand
AGCTGACGCGTCCGCGCCACCGAGTCGTTGAGGCTGATCACGTCGGGATGGATCACCTCGCGCCGCGCGAAGGCCAACAGCTGATGGGTGAGATCGCTGGCGCGTCGGGCGGCTTGCTCGATCTGCGCCACGTCGTCACGGGCCATGTCCCAGCCGTCCCCGTCCGCTTCGTTGAGCTGCTCCTTCACGAACGTGGCGTAGTTGAGGATCACGCCGAGCAGGTTGTTGAAGTCGTGCGCGATGCCGCCGGCGAGCTGGCCGAGGCTCTCGAGCCGGTGCGACTGCTCGCGCTGGGCTGCGAGCGCCTGCTCCCGGCGCTCGGCCTCGAGCTGACGTCGATCGGTGATGTCGCGCACCGCCGCAGCGACGAGCATCCCGTCCGGCGTCGTGATCGCGCTCAGGCTGATCTCCGCGGGGAACTCGGTCCCATCGCGGCGACGCGCCCACAGGTCGAGGCCCGCACCCATCGGTCGTCGCACGGCGTGGGCCATGTAGCCGGCCCGCAGACGGGGGTGCCCGCGGGCGAACCGGACGGGGACCAGGGCGTCCACCGACTCGCCCTCCAGGGTGCCGGCCGGCCAGCCGAACAGCAGCGAGGCCTGGGCGTTCGCGTAGACGATCGTGCCCTCGCCGTCGACGGCGAGCAGCGCGTCGGGGGCCGCGGCGATCAGACCACGGAGCACCTCGTCGCTGGGCTCCATCGCTCCCCCCTCGTGGACGCGTGGCAGGTCAGCCGGGGTCGTCCGGCGACCCCGGCTGCTGGTCGACGTCGACGGGCCGCAGCCGCGGCAGGCGGCGGCGGTCGTCGGCTCGCGCGCTGGGTGCGCCCGCCGCGCGGACGTCGCCGTCGCGGACGGAGCCCCGCCGGTGAGTCACGCGACCGAGGCTAGCCTCACCCGCTCCGGAGCACGGCCATATCCGGCTGCTCGCCGCCGACCGTCTGCGAGCGGGACCAGGTTCGGCCGCTGCCGCTCATCACCCGGGCACCCCGGCCGTGAGCGATGCGAGGGCCTGCGCGTCGTAGGGCGCGCGGCCGTCGGCGTCGTTGTCGAAGAACACCCACACGTCGCGGCCGTCGGCCTCCCAGCCGCGCACGCGCTGCGCCCACGCGTCGAGCTCGGGCCCCGTGTAGCCGCCGTGGTAGAGCCGACGAGGTCCGTGCAGCCGGACGTAGACGGTGTCGCTCGTCACCGCGTCGAACATCGGGAACACTCCGGCTCCGTCCGAGACCACCAGCCCGATGCCGTGACGGCGCAACAGGTCGAGCGCCTGCGGCGTACCGAAGCTCGGGTGCCGTGGCTCCAGCACGTGCCGCAGCGGCACGTCGACGACCGGCCCTAGCCACGCTCGGTCGTCCACCCTCTCGTCGTGCTCGGTGGCCAGCACCGCGGCCTGCGCGGTGCTGCGCGGGAGGAGCGCGAAGAACTCGTCGAGCCGCGCCTCGTCGTACGCCGTCCCCGCCGGAAGCTGCCACAGCAGCGGACCGAGCCGTTCGCCCAGCAGCAGCGGGCCGCTGGCGAGGAAGTTCGCGAGCGGCGTGCGGCAGTCCCGCAACGAGCGGAGGTGGGTGATGTACCGAGAGCCCTTGAGGGCGAAGCGGAAACCTTCGGGCGTCTGCTGGAGCCACTGCAGATAGGACGACGGCCGCTGGAGGCGGTAGTGGGTGGCGTTCACCTCGACCGCGTCCAGGCGGCTCGCGATGTGCTCGAGCTCCCGTCGACGGGGCAGGTCCTCGGGATAGAAGTCGCCGCGCCATCGCTCGTAGGACCACCCCGAGACGCCGACGTGCACCGCCACCGGGATCAGTCCCTGTCGACGGGGTCCCGCAGCTCGGAGAGGTCGATGACCGCGCTCGCGCCGTCGGCGGCGGGCGGGACGCCGTAGCCGTCGGGGTCGAGCGGGTCGTCGAGATCGTGCCCGAGGTCGTCGCCGACGAGTGCGTCGAGGTCCTCGGCGTCGCTCTCGTCGGCGGGGACGAGCTCGGGGTCGAGGACACCCGGATCGCCGTCGAGCTCGAATCCGGTGGCGGTGTCCTCGACG
>DASSQW010000203.1:0-7021 GCA_035702165.1 Candidatus Nanopelagicales bacterium | reverse complement strand
GGCCCCCGGCACGATCCGCGGCGACCTGGCCACCGTGATGAGCGAGAACGTCTCCCACGGCTCGGACTCCCCGGAGTCCGCCGCCCGCGAGATCGCACTCTTCTTCCCGGGTCTGGCCTAGCGACAGGAGCCCTCCGTCGAGGGGTGATGAGCGGACGCTGGACAGTCCGCTCGTCACGTGTCGACGGTGGCGTGTGGGCGGGGGGTTGGTCACTTGGCCCGCGCGGACGTCCGGTCGGCATTTCCCCGCACGGACACCTGGCCGTTACCCTGAGGGCTCGTCCGTCCGGATGGCAGCGTCGCCTCCGAGCGGCTCGCACGCCCGTACGTACCCGATGAGGGAAGGCTTCCCCGCCCTATGGCCAACAACATGTCGTTCATCGGTCGCGACATGGCCGTCGACCTCGGCACCGCCAACACGCTCGTCTACGTGCGTGGCCGCGGCATCGTGCTCAACGAGCCCAGCGTCGTCGCGATCAACAACACCAGCGGCGGCATCCTCGCCGTGGGCGCCGAGGCGAAGAAGATGATCGGCCGTACGCCGGGCAACATCGTCGCCATCCGTCCGCTCAAGGACGGCGTCATCGCCGACTTCGACACGACCGAGCGCATGCTGCGCTACTTCATCCAGAAGGTGCACAAGCGCCGCCACCTCGCGAAGCCGCGCCTGGTCGTCTGCGTCCCCTCGGGCATCACCGGCGTCGAGCAGCGCGCCGTGAAGGACGCCGGGTACGCCGCAGGTGCCCGCAAGGTCTACATCATCGAGGAGCCGATGGCCGCCGCCATCGGCGCCGGCCTCCCCGTGCACGAGCCCACCGGCAACATGGTGGTCGACATCGGCGGCGGCACGACCGAGGTCGCCGTCATCTCCCTCGGCGGCATCGTGACCAGCCTCTCCATCCGCGTCGGCGGTGACGAGCTCGACAGCTCGATCATCAACTACGTGAAGAAGGAGTACTCCCTCATGCTCGGCGAGCGCACCGCCGAGGAGATCAAGATGGCCATCGGCTCGGCGTTCCCGAGCCCCGACGAGCCGCACGCGGAGATCCGCGGCCGCGACCTCGTCACCGGTCTCCCGCGCACCGTCGTCGTCACGGCGGAGGAGATCCGCCGCGCGATCGACGAGCCGGTCAACGCCATCGTCGACGCCGTGAAGACCACGCTCGACCGCACGCCGCCCGAGCTGTCCGGCGACATCATGGACCGAGGCATCGTCCTCACCGGCGGCGGCGCCCTCCTCCACGGTCTCGACGAGCGGCTGCGGCACGAAACCGGCATGCCGATCGTCATCGCTGAGGACCCGCTCGACTGCGTCGCGCTGGGCTCCGGCAAGTGCGTCGAGGAGTTCGAGGCCCTCCAGCAGGTCCTCATCGCCGAGGCGCGCAGCTAGCCTGACGCCGCGAGGCGCCCGCGATGCCTGCGCATCGCGGGCGTTTCGTGCGACCGGGGGCGGTGACCAGGGAGACAGGGACAGATGCGGGACACCAGGCGGACGAGGACCATCCTCGGCATCCTTCTGCTGACCTCGCTGACCCTCGTCGTCCTCAGCCTCCGCGGGGGCGCCGACGGCGCCCGAGCCGGAGCGGGCGGGATCTTCGGCCCGGTCGAGAACGCGGCAGCGGCGGTCGTGCGACCGGTGCGCGACTTCATCTCCTCCGTCAGCAGCATCGGCAGCAAGGACCAGCAGATCGCCGACCTCCAGCGCAAGAACGACGAGCTCCAGGCGCAGGCCGACAAGGAGCAGTACGTACGCAACCGCGCGCAGGAGCTCGACGACCTGCTCAAGCTCTCCGGCGCCGGGCAGTACACCGTCGTCCCCGCGCAGGTGATCGCCATCGGTCCGGCGCAGGGCTTCGCCTGGACCGTCACGCTGGACGCCGGCACGCAGGACGGCGTCAAGATCGACCAGAACGTCGTCAACGGCCGCGGCCTGGTCGGTCGCGTGGTGTCGGTGACCAAGACGACGGCGACCGTCGTGCTCCTCGTCGACGCGACCTCGACGGTCGGTGCTCGCGTCGAGGCCTCGATGGAGGTCGGCTTCCTCAACGGCACGGGCGACGCCCGGTCCCTCGAGCTGCAGCTGCTCGATCCCTTCGCGCCCGTCGCCGTCGGCGACCGGCTCGTGAGCTACCACGTCCGCGGTGGCGCCTACGTGCCCGGCATCCCGCTCGGCACCATCACGGCAGTCTCGGGGACCCCCGGGCAGCTGACCCGCATCGCGACGGTCGAGCCGTTCGTCGACGTCACCAGCCTCGATCTCGTCGGCGTCATCGTCTCGGTCGGGCGCACCGACCCGCGCGACGCCGTCCTCGGTCCCAAGCCGACGGCCGGCGCGACCCCCTCCGCGTCGGCGTCGCCGTCCGCCAGCGGGTCGGCGTCCCCGTCGCCCGGGGCCTCCTGACATGGCGTGGGTCCGCGGGCTGCTCACCGTGGCCCTCGTGGTCACGGCCGTGCTGCTCGAGATCAGCGTGCTGCCCTGGCTGCACCTGCCCGGCGCGGTGCCCGACGTCGTGGCCGTGACCGTGGCCGCCCTCGGGTACGCCGCCGGCCCGGTCCGGGGCGCGACCGCAGGCTTCCTCGCCGGCCTCCTCCTCGACCTGGTTCCCCCCGCCGACGGCCTGCTCGGGCTCTCCGCCGTGGTGCTCGTCGTCGTCGGCTACCTCGCCGGCCTCGCCGGGGGCGACCGCGACCGCCCGGCCGTGCTCGTGGTCCTGCTCGTGGGGGCTCTCGCCGGCCTGGCGGTGCTGCTCCAGGCACTGGTCGGGGGCGTCGTGACCGACCCGCGCGTCGCCTGGGACCGGGTCCCCGGCCTGGTGCTCAGCCAGGTCGCCTACGCCGTGGTGCTGGCCGCCTTCGTCGTCCCGCTCGTGGGGTGGCTGTGGCGCCGGGTGGATCCGCCGGCCCCCCGCTACGAGGTGGCGCGCCAGTAGCCTGGTGCCCCAGACCCGGACGCGACCGTGAGGCCGCTCACTCCGGGGAACCCGTAGCACCGCCCCTGCGTCACCTACCGGTGACGGGGGAGCGAGCCCGCCGTCCGTCCCGACACGTCTGGAGCCCTGATCGTGAGCGAGCGCTCCACCCTGCGCCTCGCGGTGCTCGGCGTGCTCGTGCTGTCGCTCCTGGTGACGATGGTCGCCCGGCTCTTCTTCCTGCAGGTCGTCTCCGCCGACACCTACGCCCAGCAGGCCTCGGACAACAACAAGCGCTACGTCTACACCCCGGCCACGCGCGGCCTGATCCTCGACCAGCTCGGTCGGCCTCTCGTCGCGAACCGCACCTCGCTCGTGGTGAGCGTCGACCGCACGGTGCTGCAGGCCGAGAAGGACAAGGGCGTCGGCACGATCGCCCGGCTGGCCAAGGCGCTGGGCACGACCCCCACCGCGCTCTCCTACCGCCTCGAGACCTGCGGCCCTCAGGCGCACGCGAAGCCGCCGATCTGCTGGAACGGCTCGCCCTTCCAGCCGGTGCCCGTCGCCAAGGACATCTCCCAGGCCCTCGCGCTCACCATCATGGAGAAGCGCTCGCTCTACCCGGGCGTCACCGCAGGCCTCGAGGCCGTGCGCGAGTACGAGAGCCCCTACAAGGTCAACGCGGCGCACCTCCTCGGCTACATCGGCCCGGTCAGCGACCAGGAGCTCGCCGACCAGAAGGCCGAGATCAAGGCAGGCACGCTGTCGGCCGACGACCCGAACCTGCTGCGCTCCACGAGCATCGTGGGCCGCGCCGGCCTCGAGGCCGAGTACGACGCCTACCTGCGCGGCACCCCCGGCGTGAAGACCCTCCTCGTCGATCAGGCGGCGCACGTCGTCGGCACCGCGGGCGAGACCGAGGCGCAGCCGGGCAGCTACCTCGTCACCAACATCGACTCGCGCCTGCAGTCGGTCGTCGAGACCCAGCTCCTCGCCGCGATCACGAGGGCCCGCGGCACCACCGAGAAGTCGACCGGCAAGAAGTACAAGGCCGACTCCGGCGCCGCCGTCGTCCTCGACGTCACCAACGGCCACGTCCTCGCGATGGCGTCGTACCCGTCCTACGACCCGTCGGTGTGGGTCGGCGGCATCTCGCAGAAGGAGTACGCCGGACTCACGGGCCCGACGTCGAACTACCCGTTGATCTCGCGAGCGACGCAGGGCCAGTTCGTCCCGGCGTCGACGTTCAAGATCGTGTCGGCGTCGGCCGCGCTGCAGAACGGCTACTCGGCGTACGACACCTACAAGTGCCCCAGCTACATCATGGTCGGCAACCGGAAGTTCTCGAACTTCGAGGGCGAGGCTCCGGGCGACGTCAACCTCGCCAAGGGGCTCGCGGTCTCCTGCGACACGATGTGGTACCAGATCGCCTACGACTACTGGCTGCGCGACGGCGGCAACACTCCGGTCTCGAACCCCAAGGACCCCATCGAGAAGATGGCGAAGGCCTTCGGCTACGGCAAGCAGACCGGCATCGACCTCCCCAGCGAGACCCGCGGACGCGTCGGCGGCCGTGCGTTCAAGACGGCGCTCAACGAGCAGCTGCACGACGCCTGGTGCCAGCGCGCGGTCTCGGGCTACCCCGAGGTCGCGAAGACGGATCCGGCGCGCGCGAACTACCTCAAGGCGCTCGCCAAGGAGAACTGCGCCGACGGCGGCGTCTACCGCGGTGGTGACGAGGTCAACCTCGCGATCGGCCAGGGCGACACGGTCGTCACGCCGCTGCAGGTCGCGACGGCGTACGCCGCCCTCGCCAACGGCGGCACGCTGTGGGCGCCGCAGGTCGCCAAGGGTGTCGTGTCGAGCAGCGGCAAGGTGCTCAAGCTGTTCAAGCCGAAGTCCGACGGCAGGCTGCCGGTGTCGGCCGCGAACCTCGCCTTCCTGCGCCAGGCGTTCTCCGACGTGACGAGCAAGGACTACGGCACCGGCCACAACCCGTTCAAGGGCTTCCCGCTCGCGCAGATCCCCGTCGCGGCGAAGACCGGCACCGGCCAGGCGTCGAACGGGCAGCAGTCGACCTCGTGGTTCGCGACCTTCGCGCCGGCGAACAAGCCCAAGTACGCCGTCGTGATGATGGTGTCGCAGGGTGGCACGGGTGCCGGCACCAGCGCCCCCAGCGTCCGCAAGATCTACGAGGCGATCTACGGCATCACCGGCTCGACCATCGACCCCAAGAAGTCGGTGCTCGCCGGCGGCCAGCCCTCGGCGAAGATGCCGACCGTCCGCGCCGACGGCACACCGGTCTACCCCGGCATGCCGACGAGCATCACCGCGAAGTCGCCCGCGACCGCGGCGACGCCCGCCTCGACCGCGCAGAGCGACGCCGCGACGCCGAACGGCACGTCGTCGGCGGGGCTCGTCGCGCTGCCCGTGCTGTTCGGCGTCGGTCTGGTCGGCCGCCGTTCGCGGCGCAGCCGCGACGGGCCGCGGTGGTGGTCGCGATGACGCTCACCTATCCCACCGCCGGCGTGAACCGGCCGAGCTCGGCGTCGTACCTCCGCCGGCTGGACTGGCTCCTCGTCGGAGCCGCGCTCGCGCTGTCGGTGATCGGCTCGCTGCTCGTGTGGTCGGCGACCCAGGGCAAGCTCGTCGAGACGGGCGGCGACCCGCAGTCGTTCCTGAAGAAGCACCTCATCAACCTCGTGGTCGGCGTCGCCTTCGCGGTGCTCATCTCGCGGTTCGACTACCGGCTGCTGCGCGCCTACACGCCGATCCTGTGGGGCCTGTCGATCCTCGGGCTGCTCGTCGTGCTCTCGCCGCTGGGCAAGACCGTCAACGGTGCGCACGCGTGGATCTTCCTGCCCGGCGGCCTGTCGCTGCAGCCCTCGGAGTTCGCGAAGCTCGCGATCATCCTCGGGATGTCGATGATCCTGTCGGAGAAGCGCGACGCCGAGAACGAGCCGCGCGACATCGACGTGCTCTACGCGCTCGGCGTCGCCGCCGTGCCGGTCGCGCTCATCATGCTGCAGCCCGACCTCGGCACCGTCATGGTCATCGCCTGCATGGTGTTCGGCATCATCGCGGTGTCGGGCGCGAAGGCACGCTGGCTGGCGGGCATCCTCGTCGCCGGCGTCCTCGTCGCGATGCTCGCCGTGCAGCTCGGGGTGCTCAAGCAGTACCAGGTGGACCGCCTCACCGCGTTCACGAACCCGAACGCCAACTCGCGAGACATCGGCTACAACACCCAGCAGGCGCGCATCGCCATCGGCTCGGGCGGGATGCTCGGCACCGGCCTGTTCAACGGTCCGCAGACGCAGGGCCGGTTCGTGCCGGAGAACCAGACCGACTTCGT
Source organism: Candidatus Nanopelagicales bacterium (assembly GCA_035702165.1). GTDB lineage: Bacteria > Actinomycetota > Actinomycetes > S36-B12 > CAIYMF01 > Longivirga. Next base: position 760 of record DASSQW010000203.1, on the reverse strand, counting down.
CTACTCGGTGGCGGGGGAGGAGCTCGGGTTCGCCGGCGCCGGCGCGATCATCGCGCTGCTCGGCCTGATCCTGTGGCGCGCCATCAGGATCGCGATGAGAGCCGCCGACCTGTTCGGCCGGCTCGTCGCCACCGGCGTCGCGGTCTGGATCGCGTTCCAGGCCTTCGAGAACATCGGCATGAACCTCGGCATCATGCCGGTCACCGGCGTACCGCTGCCCTTCGTCTCCTACGGCGGCACCTCGATGTTCGCCTCCTGGCTCGCGATCGGCCTCCTGCTCAACGTCCACCTCCGCACGCAGGAGTAACCCCCTTCTCACTGAAGGGGCCGTTCGTTGCTCAGAGCGCAGCAACCCTTCCGTTCACGGACGGCAGAGGGGCAGCGCACTCCGTGCGGGAGGGCCGGCCTCGGCGCGAGGGTAGGATCGGCAGCACGTCTTCGCGCGGCTACGGCGCCGCCCTCACTCTGTCGAACCGGAGGGACCCCGTGTCCGTCGAGTCCGTCTTCCCGCGCCTCGAGGCGCTCCTGCCGCTCATCAGCAAACCCGTGCAGTACGTCGGCGGCGAGCTGAACGCGGTCGTGAAGCCGTGGGACTCCGTGGCCGTGCACTGGGCCCTGATGTACCCCGACGCCTACGAGGTCGGGCTGCCCAACCAGGGCCTGATGATCCTCTACGAGGTGCTCAACGAGCGCCACGACGCCCTCGCCGAGCGCCCCTACGCCGTCTGGCCCGACCTCGCCGCCCTCATGCGCGAGCACG